>NZ_JBSWYH010000032.1:0-54237 GCF_056161025.1 Roseibium sp. AWQ4_254 | reverse complement strand
TGTGATATTCTCAAAATCCGCCATGTCGTTTGTCCTGCTATTTCTCTTCGAGCGCGCCGCGTTTACTTGAAGTCAGAATGTTTCAGATTTCGCGTTCGAGGCGCAGCCGAGAGACAGGGAAATCTGAAGCCGTTTAAACGCGATTTGCCGCAAAAGAGGTTCATGAGTTGTTCCAAGTCTGCTGGCACCGCCCGTCTGATGACCAACAACAATCTTGACCGCATTCAGAAGCATGACCTTCTCTGACCTGCGCATGCTTCCCGATAGATCAGACATTTCTTCTTCGCAAAGGCGCTTGCTCTATTGCAGTAGATCGAATTTATGTCTTTAATCATCAGATCAGTTGCGAGTTATTTTCCATTTTTCTTGGACGTCATGACTCATCTTCCCGAAACAAATTGAAATCAAGATTCTCCTCAATAAAGTCAACGCACTCCCTGGATTCGAGAGAACTGAACACTCCCTCAAGAACGTTAATCGCAGCCGTTTCCCCAAAATTGAACAGACGAAAGTCACTCGCCGGATGGTCTGTTTTCATGCAGTACCATTCGTAAAAAGCATAAAAGAGTTGAATGGCTCCAACCGGAGCATCTAGCCATTCCGGGTCGGTGTCGTCGCAAGAGCCTCCAAGAGAGTCCTTCACTTTTTCCCACGCGCTCAATTTGGTCAGGATGTATCGGGTTTCCTCATGCCTCAGAAGAAGTGCAGCAAACTCTTGAACCTGCGCGACAGGGATCTCCAGTTTCCACACATCAAGACCATCCCGATGAAGGTAGTCATAGGCCTCATCACCGCCTTTTTCGAAATAGTCCTGTAACTCGTCCCACCAGTCAGTAATATCGTCAAAATCCGCCATGTGCCGCCTCGTGTTGCACTGCGCATTTGTTCATGAAACGTTCCTGCCAGCAACCAGAAAATGCACTCCCTCCGTTTCACTCCGAAGGCTTTTCCCGGCTTCTGAGATCTGAAGCCGCCCCGTCCAGATCAAGCCCCGCCAGCAGCCCTGCCAGCAGCCCCGCCCCCGGGGCCGCGTTCGTGCAAGGCACCGGTCAGCGCGGCAGATCAAGCCGCACATGCGGTCCGGGGGGCAGGACCTGGCCGTCAGACCCGGATCAGATATTCACCTTCAGGCAGGCCAGCTTCACATTCTTGCGGGTGTATTTGCGCGTCCAGTTGGCCGCACTGCGCAGTTCCGCCAGGCTGGCGCCTTGCGATTTGGCCAGCGAGGCCCCGGTGAAATCCATGCCGGCCGGGTGGATCATTTCAAACCGGCGGGTGGTCAGGTAATCCGCCCCGCCGCCATCGCCAATATCCGGGTCCCGGGTGATCTCCGTGCCCTCATTGCCATAGATCGTTTCCCGGTTCGGCACTTCGTCAATATGCATGAAGGCCCCCGGCGCGAACAGGAAGCAGGAATATTCCTGCGAATTCGTGCCATCGCTCACCGGCATCTTTTCCGAATGAAGCACCATCATGCCCGCATAGTAAGGCACTTCGAACGGGGCTTCCGAAGGCTTCTTGAACTCGATCTTTTCATCGTCCAGAAGCGTGCCATAGACGAAGCTGTGCATGGCAATGACCCGCAAGTCATCCAGATTTTCACCCATGGTCAGCCGCGCCCGGTTGATCGCCTGGTAGCTGATCCGGTTGGCCGCAGTCGGGGAGGCCACGTCCGAATAGACGGAAAACACCATGTCGCTGTTATTGTTGGCCACATTGCCCGCAATCACGCCCTCGGCAGTGCCGATGATACGCTCTTCCTTGCGCCGGCCCCAATAGGCGCTGATGCGCTCGGCAACCCGGTTCATGGCACTGTCGCCCCGGCCGGTGGCCGCATAGCTGGCCACGGTCTTGGCGCCGTATTTTTTCGCCAGCCGGTGCTTGTAGGCCCGCATGTCGCTGGCGGTGATCTTGCTTGTGGCGATCTTGTTGTCGCTGTCGTCGATCACGGTCGGTTCCGTGTCATCAAGGTCTTCCCAGTAGGGCACCTCGATCTGGTTGCCGCCCGCCTTGAAGCGCTTGGCGATCTCCGGTGCCGGAGCGGCCAGAATGCCGGATTTTTCCAGCATCACCAGTTTGGCCGGCTTGTTTTCCGCCATGTAAGGCGTGAACACGCGCGGCACCACAATGTCAGAAATCTGTGACGTCATAGAGTTGTCCATGTTTGGAGTTTGAAAGATCCGGCCTGACAAGGCCGGCTTGCGGGCTTCAAGGTCTGCCGCGTCGGCCGTCTGGGCGCCCCTTTGCGCTGAAATCCTCAATTTCAGGCAGCAAAGGGCCCTCCGGCCCCATTTGGCAGGCGCTGAGGCCCGGTGTCGCCACGCCCCTGGGCGTATCGCGTTGCGAACGGTTCAAACCGTCTTGTCTTTTGCGGCAACCCCTGATGTCAGGCAGCAAAAGACACATCCGATGAAACGCGATGTGCCCAGGGACCGTGGGAAAACCCCAGGAGGGCCCGAGGCTGATCCGCTCAAAGCTGAGCAGAGCGCCCTGAAACACTCCTGAAAATCTGCAAAAATACGTCTCGCTTCAGCCCCGTTTCCCGGTACGACTGTCCCGTACCGATTTGGAAGGGAACGAAAGGAACCCCGTGCGATGATCACCCGCCGCTTTGTGTTGAAAGGGCTTGCAGCCGCCTGTCTGGGCGCCGCAAGCCTGCCCGCCTATGCGGTTGGCATCGAACCGTTCCGGCTGCGCACCCAACGCTATTTTCTGACCCCGCCCCGGTGGCCGGAGGGGCTGTCACTGACCGCCGCCCTGATCGCCGACCCCCATGTGTGTGATCCCTGGATGGGGCTGGAGCGGCTACGCTTCATTGTGGAACGCACCAACGCCCTCAACCCCGATATCGTCTTGATGCTGGGCGACTATGAGCCCGGCCACAGGTTCCGCACCGGGTCCATTCACTCAAAGGACTGGGCGCCGGTTTTCGCCGGTTTCACAGCCCCGCTCGGCACCCATGCCATTCTGGGCAATCATGACTGGTGGCACGACCTCACGGTGCAGCGCACCGGCAAAGGCCTGCCCTTGGCCGGCAAGGCCCTTATCGAGGCCGGGATCACGCTGTATCAGAACCGTGCCGTCCGGTTGCAAAAAGATGGCCAGCCCTTCTGGCTGGCCGGGCTGGATGATCAGATCGCCCTCGTTCCGAACAAGCAGGCCAACCGCCCCAGATGGCAGGGCAAGGACGATCTGCCGGGCACCCTGGCCCAGGTCACCGATGACGCGCCCGTGCTGCTCATGGCCCATGAACCCAGGATTTTCCGCAAAGTCCCCGAGCGGGTCAGCCTGACCGTGTGCGGGCATACCCATGGCGGACAGATCAATTTTTTCGGCTACAAACCGGTCAGCGGCACCACGCTTGGCAAGGCCCGCAATTACGGCCATATCCAGTCCCGGAGCCCGCTGCGGGGCGTGGCCGGGTCCGGCCAGCCACCGGGCGAAAGGCACCTGATCATTTCCGGTGGCCTGGGCTGCTCGATCCTGCCGCTCCGCTTCGGCGTCCCGCCCGAAATCACCCTTGTGCATCTGGGGTCGGCGGCATAGCGCAATTCCCCCGGCCACTCTCCCTTTCCCCAGGATGCTGGCAGGATGCGGGGCGGCAGCCAACGCCCCTAGTCATACCAATCGCAATTGATGATGAGCTATTTGATGTCCCAATTGCGTTCAACGGCTAGGTGCATCGCGCGACCCGGTCTGGTTGACCGGATAAGCGGTGCAACGATGTCCGTTGGGCGCAATTGGGTCACCGGAGGCCGGGCTTGGAGGGTCTTCGGACGTTGTCACACGTCTGGCCCGATACCCCGTATCGACCTGCGACGCACTCCTAGCCGAAGACCCTCAAAGCCCGGTCAAATAGGTCATCATCAATTGTGATTGGTATCAGCCTCGCAAAACGCTTTGAAAAACGCCAGAGGCTCCTTCAGGCTTGGCTTCGACATCAGCTCTGCCAGCGGTGCAACATAGCCCTTGTCGAGCGCCATCTTTGCGCAGTCGGCCGCCCCACCGCCGGTCATGCACGCATTCATGTCGCGCAACGCCGCGTCTCCAAAATGCACCAGGGTGACCGGGTTCTGCCGCAAGGCTTCAAAAAGGCCCGAATACATGTCTCTGTAGTCTGGCGTGTCCTGATAGGAATGGATGAACAGGAAATAAAGGCGCTCTGCATAAACGATCCCCGAGACATCCTCCCCATCGGCAGAATGGCCTCCGACGACCCCCATCGCGAAATTCAGCAGCAGCGGCCGGTTCTCCGGATCGAGAACCGATCCCCACTCCCGCTCACTCGGGCACTGTTCCCGGCCCTCCTCCTCAGACCCAAAGGCAGGGTGAAGCGCAGCGAGCACCACCCCCAAAGCAACAAGACCCGTTCGCAGCCCCTTCATCGGTGACACCTTTCCCGGCACTTGAAATGTTCGCTTTACGTTCTCATTATACCCCTGCAAAAACAACCAGAATATGTCACAACCTGTTTTAATCGCATAAGTCGGCCCTTGTCAGAAGAAGGGCGGCGCCAAGATGCTCCCCTCTTCTTCCAGGCACGCCTCGCAGCAAAGAGGTGCTGCAGGATTCCTTCAATCGTGCCAAAAGGAACTGCCATGCTGACATTTTTGACCGGATCTGCCTTGTCTTCTGAGAAGGCTGATTGTGCGCGCTGTGGTGTTTCCCAAAACACGTGCGATCTAACGATGTCAGCGGGCAAAGGAGACTGGCCCGCCCCTGCGCGGCGGCCGGGATGACAAAGGGGGAACGGCCCGCTTCAGACGTCAACCAGCCGCCCAATCTGCCGCCTCGACCGGCAAACCCGGCAGCCACAATCCCGAAGGACCGCCCACACGCTTTTTTCTCAAGATAGGCCCCCACCCGGAACAAGGGGCCATCAGCCTTCAAAAGCCACGGCCCCCACCGCCCTCACGCAAACCCAAACAATTCCGGATCCCGTCCAGCAGCCCGGATCATCCGCTTTGCCAGCACAGGATTCTCCTCGATAAGCCTTGCTTGCTGTTTGAGGTCAGATGTTTCGAGATCGAAGGGGTTAGCCCCTTTCATCGCCCGGTCTCGCTGAGGTTTCGGAGATGGCACAGGTACTTTTGAAGTGTCCAAGAGACGCGGGTCAAGTAGGCGTTCATCATCTTCGAAATCAGGAGCGACCAAAGGCACTGACATATCCTTCAAAGAATGCCCTGTGATCATTCCCCCGGGCAATCCAGATCGATCCGGCTTAGGTCTGGGTGCATCCGGCCACGCGGTCAAGTCTGGAATCTTAAACATATTGGCGCGTGCTTTTTCAAGAGTGTCGAACTTTTCTGGCAGCGTCTCTCCAATGTCTCCGAAAGTTGGCCCCACACGCAGATTTTCATAGGCGAGCTGATCTTCCGTTTTGTCAGCAAACTCGCTCAAAGCTCTTGTCGGCCCGACTCTTTCGAGCAAGTCGGACATTTGCCGCGAATAAGTTCGCCAGGTCTCGCCCCCAACTTTTTCTGCGACTGTCCCCGGCGCGCCCCCGTTGTTCTCATCCGTTCTATTTTCAAGCCCTGGTCTTCCCGCGTTGACAATGCTGTAAGCATCAACTTCGCTCATTCCAGGCAACCAACCCCGATCAACCAAATAGTCTGCGCTCGACTTTACTTTTTCGGAAATGCTAGAATCTTTCGTGTATCCGTATCTTTGGCGTTGAGGCTCCCCCATCTGAATTAAGCCAATGTGCCTCCCCCATTGTGTTTTCGGCCCCTTTTTCCACGGATCGAGTGTCCCCGCTGTCTCATAAGCCATTATTGTCAAGAGCGTTTTCGGCGGCATGCCAATGCGGTCGGCTTCTTTTCTAACTGCAAACAAAAGTTCATACAGCTGCCACATGCTCAGTTGAATTTCCATAGATGTTCCTTTTCAGATTTTTGGTGGGATTGTTCGTCGGAGCGGCCAGCTCTACTGACACAATTCTGACGCTTACTCGGAACGCACAATGAAAAATGAAGAACTTTTCTCTTCAGACCAAAGAAGGCCAAAATATTCGCTCGCTTTCCTGATTTGGAAAAATTTTCCGACCCCAACCCCAATCAGCTGCATTGCCTGCAGACCAGAAGACGATTACTTGAAAGCAAAATGTCGAAACGTTTCGGCTACAACCTAAACCCGGAACAACCCGGGGTCCCGGCCGGCGGCCAGGATCATCTGGCGGGCGCGGGCCGGGTTGCGGTCGAGAAGCTCCGATTGCTGCTGCAGATCGAGACTGCCCGGCGCGAACGGGTTGCCGCCGCCGCCGTCGTCGCCAAGGCCCGCAAAGCCGTCTTCGGCAAAGGCCCGGTCGTGGATGAAACTCAACAGCTTCACCGCCACCGGGTCCACCACCTGCTGCAGCCCGTTCCGGTCGGCCCGGCTCAGCGCGCCTTTGCCCGCAAACCAGTCGGCCAGGTCGATCCCGGCAGATTTCAGGCCGGTCAAAGCCCGGTCCGCCCGGGCGACCGCGTTCTGGTAGCCGTCGCTTTCCGGGGGGCCGAATTCCTGCACCAGTTCCCGGTGAGCGGTCTCTGCCGCCTGCTGCTGGATCCGGGCAGCGCCTGCCGCGCTGTCTTCCTGGGCGGAGAACTCCTGCGCCATCTTGCCCACCCATTTGTCATGCAGCGCCTGCGCTGCGGCGGGGTGCAGGCCCGCTTCCTCGAACCAGCCGCTCGCCTCCTGGGCAAAGGCCTGATCATAGGGGAAATTCTCCGGCAGGCTGTCCGGCAGGCTGAAACGGTAGCCGCCCTTGGGCGTCCAGCTTTTGGAGATTTCGGCATAAAAGGCCGCCCTGTCCTCCTCGCTTGCCTCCTGGCCCGGCACCTGAAGCGCCTGCGTCAAGTCGCCGTCAAGCGTCGGCTCGGCTTCCGTCCCGTTGAAAGACCCGTCAAAGGCTTGGTCTGCCCCCTGTGCCGGGGAGCTGTCACCAGTGGCCATGTCATCGCCGGACCCGGCATTGGAAAACGCGTTCATCACAATCCCTCGTCAGTGCCCAGATCGGGCAGGGTTTCCAGCCGCGCGGCTTCCTGCAGCGCGGTATGTTCTTCCGGTGAAATGCGGATCATGGACAAGATGCGGGCAAACAAGGCCTTGCGCCCGTCCAGATAGCCGCTCTCGCGGGGGGCGAGATCCACCGGGGCGGCCTGGTAGATCCCGCATTCCGCAGCCAGATCCGCCAGAACCACCTCCCCCTCCGGGCATAAAAAAACGGACCTGTAGGCCCGTTCGATGGCGGCTGTCCTGTCCGCCCGCAGCCGGGCGGTCCGCTTAAGCGAGCGCCAGAGCATCCAGGCCGCCTCCCTCTTCGTTCAGGGTTTTCAGGAGCGGGGCGCCGTCCTTGGCCATGCGGGCCAGGCTTTCGCCTGCCGCCATCTGCTCCTGCTGGGCCGCGGCCTCCTCCTTCTGCTGGCGCAGGGCCTCCACCTCTTCCGGCCGCCGTTTCAGCTTGGCCGGCAATCCAAGAGAGCGCCGGGTCAGGTCGTATTCCTCCACCCGGTCGTGCAGATCCAGGATCGCCGGATCTGCCTGCCCCGCAATGCCCAGATATTCCTGGAAGCCCATGATCGCCTCAAAATGCCCGGCCTCGCGCATCTGGTCGATGGGCGCGGTCGAAGTCAGCGTCACATCATTTTCCGCAACGCTCTGGGGCGGCTCCAGGGGCGAGCCTTTGGCAAAGGCGCCCCGGCGGCCCAGAATACCGATCTCCCGCTCAAACAGAGTTTCATTGCCCGCCATGATGTTGGTGGAGAACGGCCCGATCATGTCGGCCATTTCCTGGCGGCGGATATTGACTTCCGTCGCCGTGCGGCCATTGCCGTCCAGAAGCGTCTGCCACAGGTCGCCATAAAGACCGACCCGCAGTTTCTCGCGGATGTTCTCAATTTGGCTATCCGCCGCGCCCGGGTTCACCGTTTCCAGCATGGGCCGGAACAGGGGCCGGCCCTGCTCGTCGATCAGCCCCGGATTGGTGCGGCCGGGATTGAGATCCAGCTGCCGTTCCTGCCGGTGGGTGGCGATCGGCGGCCGCACCGCCTGGGAGCTTGCGATCAAACCGTCCCGGGCGAGACTCTGCAGGCTCTTGATGTCGCTCATCAGCTTGGCCTGGGGCGGCGAGCCATAGGGCGACAGGCCGTCCCGGTCCCAGCGGCTGATCACCAGCGGATATTCAAAATAGCCGCCTTTGCGGCAGATATGGCGGCTTTCCTCTTCAAAATGGATGCTTTCATAGCGCGACTTGCGAATGTCAGCCGCCTCGTCATAACCGCCCTCGCGCAGGAAGCAGGCATGGACAAATCGGTGCTCGGCGGTCTTGCGCACCGGGTCAGCCGCATCCTCTTTCACCCGGGCCGAAACCGCGCTGCCATATTCCTTCACCGCCTGCCAGGCTTTCAGCGTGCGCACCCGGAAAAAGCCGCAGTCATTGCCCTGCGCATCCACGATCAGATAGACCTCGTAAAGCGGCACATAGCGGTAATGGACCGGGGTGCGGATATCGACGAGATTGCTCTCGTTCTCGATGGGAAACAGCACACCGGTGCCCAGCTTGATGGTGGACAGGAGCCGGGACCGGTTGGCCAGCGCAAAGCCGGACCGGCCCGCATAGCGCACCCGGAACAGGTGATCACGCACCAGCTCGAAAAACTCCTCGTCTTCCTGGCTGGGCGGCGGGGCGAACGGGTCTCCAAAGGCAACCCCATGCCAGTTGAAGCCTTCCGGCATGGTCAGGGAGCCAACACCGGAGGCCAGCCGGTCAAGCAGCCAGACTGCGGTCGGGTCATAAAGCTTGCGCGAGCGTTCGCGCGCCGCCGAGCGCCGGTAGACGCTCATGCCGTCCGGCGCGCAAATGCCCCCCGGCCGGTTGAAGGACCGCTCCATGTCCGGCGCGGTATAGGTGACATAGTCCTGCCAGTCGGTTTCATACCAGAGCCGCTCGGACTTCGCGCCCTGCAGCTCCTGGGCCAGATCCTCAACAATCCCCATGCCTTATGCCCGTCCCAGCAAGGTGACACCGGGCCGCGACGCGCTGCCATAGTTGGAAACGCCCAACGGACTGGTCTGGGTCGTGGCCCGGGTGCTATAGGCGGCCGCCCGGCGGCGCCGGTCATTTTCCTGCAGGTTCTTGGCCTGCCGCTGCGGGTCCGGGTCGCGCGGCGCCGGCGGTGTCGGTTCCGGGTCCTGCTGCTTGGAAGCCCCTCCGAATAGGCACATGCTTGTTTCCTTTCCTGAAATTATCCAAAAGGCCAGCCAGCGCACAGGCCGTCCCGCCGGTCCGTTTGCGGAACGCCCGGCAGCACCTTTTCACCTGACTGATTTTCGATGAGATTACGCGCTCTGCCGCGTGGTAGCGGCCCCATGTCCGGACGCGGGCACAGATCCGCAAAAGCCCTTTGAGCGTGCCACGGTCATCCGGTTTTAAACTGCCTGGTCTTTTGCGTTGAAATCGCTGATGTCAGGCGACGAAAGACAAACCCGATGAAACGCGATGTGCTCTGAAAGAGCCTTCCGGGCAAAGCCGCATTTGTCCAATGTAATGTGATGAGGTCTGTTTTAGCCCCGTTTTGACGAACCGTCCATGCGAGCGGAATGTCTTGAACAGGGGCTCAGACAGGCTGCAGGTGTTTTTTGTAAGATGTCAATGCTTTGCGGACACGGTCCGTTGCGCGCAATGGCTTGAAAATACAGTCTTTGTCATCTTTCCTGCAAGGCCAGGCGGGCACTGAGCGCGCAATAGATGCCGCCAGCAACCTTGCCCTGCCACTTGGCCACAGCCTTGAGCCTGCGTAAAAAATCCCCCAAACGCCCGGCACCGCCAGCAAGCCCTGTCAGGTTAGAAGGCTCTTCGGAATATCGCAAGGCGGCATCCCGTTTCCCGGCCGCACCCACGCATAGACAAAAAAATCCTCCCCGCCCCGGCCATAGGCGCGCAGCTTGCCTTCCCGTTGTCCGCCAAAGCCTTCAATCCAGCCATGGGCAATATCGTGATCGCTTTTGGCGATCACCTGCAACCGGCGGCACTCTCGCTCAACAATCGGCCGGATATCGTTGAGATGCCGGGTCATCAGCGGCACGCAGCGCTTGAACCGGTCCGTGCCGAAAGCCCAGGCCTGCCAATGATCCGGGTCGAAGGCTGACGCCCGGCTGAACCCATAGGCTGCTGCCGGCTGGCCCTCATACCAGACCGCCCAGGCCATACCGGGAACGGCGGTTTCCAGCGCGCAGATCCCAAGCGCCCGGGTGTCCCAGGTCTCCCAGAGACAGGCAATTTCCTGGAAATCCTGTGCCCGTAAATTCGCGGCAATATAGCTGGCATCGCGCACGGTCAGGTCCCGGATCAGAAGCCGTCGAGCGGATCGTCCAGCGCCGCCGAGCGGCTCCGCCGGTCCTGTTTCATCACCTGTCTGACCGTTGCCTTGTCTTTCCATCCCAATGCCTCAACAATTGCGTCCGCCTCATCCGGGGACGCCCCGAGACGGTCCTTGATCTCTTCCTTGCTCTCAATCAGGATCTTGCCGCCCTTCAGCTTCCAGCGATGGGCCGTCAACTGCGCCTTCACGGCTGCGGAGCGTTTGATGGCCAGCCCCTGACCGCTTGTGGGGTGCAGTGCCTCGCGCAAGCGCCAGTAGAGCTGGGCGCGCAGGTTGTAAAAGGGAATGCGGCTGTCCTTCGCCGTTTCCCCGGACTGGGCCGAGAACACGCATTTTTCCACCGGGATGCTGTTTTCACGGCTCAAGAACCCGACTGTGTCACCACCCCAGCCGCCGGTGCAGTCCACCACAATCAGCGCATTGTCCCGCCGTTCGCGGACGATCAGCGCGCCCACATCCGCCCCGTCCCGCGTGTCGGTTCCCTTGCGGATCACGGCCGCTTCAAAACGGCAGCCATGCAGGGGTTGCAGCACCGTCTTGTCCTTGCCGCCCTGGGCCACATCAACGGCCAGAACGTCCATGGGCTTGCCCGCATCAACTCCCTCGTCATAGCGTTTGAAGGCAGCATCCACCCATTCGGACGGGATGACCTGCCAGTCATGATCCTGACGTGCAGCCTGAAAGTCGCCGGTCCGAAGGGCCGTGCGCATGGGCTCCGGCATCTGGTCCAGCTGGGCGTCATAATCTTCGCCGAGATAGCGGTTGTCCCCGCGACGGGCGGGAATGAAGGTCCGGCTTTTCGGAGTGCGCAGCTCCCCTTCCACCTCCACCGGCTCCGGCCCGTCCACCCAGACGGTGCGCACCGTATCACCGTCGTCAATAAACACGGCCCAGAGCAGTTCTCCGGGTTTCACGGTTCCGAAGAGCGGATGCAGAGGGTCGAGCCAGGGAGCAAACCATTCAATCAGGTAATCCCCTTGCCCGCCCAGCGGCGGATTGGTGGCAATCAGCCCCCGGCAGCGCTGTCCCGGCCGGGTGGTGCGCAGCCAACCCAGCACGAACAGGATCTTGCGCGGGTCCATCTGTGCGCCTTCATCAAAGGCTTTCAGATCATGATCCCGCCCCTGCCAGTCTTCTTCCGATCCCGGCAAACCCAAATGGCCGAACTCGATCATACGTTCTTCAGGCCCGGTCCAGCGCGGCGGATTTCCGGTGATCTTGCCCATCCCCGCCCGGCGCATCAGCGTGTTCATGCGCTCAATCAGGCCTTTCAGGGACTTCAGCGACTGGCGGAAGATCACCGCCTTGTGGTGGGCGAACAGGGCCAGGCCCGCAATCAGGTCAGTTTTGCCTCCACCAGCCGCCCCGCCATAGAGCGTCAGATCCGCTTGGGAAAAATACCCCTCCGTCTGCGGCCCCCTCTGCGGCTGCCAGATGTCGAACTGGGTCAGAACCCCCGTCTCATCCAGCTGTTTTTGCAAGGCAACCCGGTCAGGAGCCGCCATCTTGTCAATATGGTCAATCAGCGTCTGAAGTGCTGTCGTCATTCCCTTTGATGCCCTCACCCGTCAACAATGCCATCACCCCCAGCGCGATTTCCGCGGAGCTGCGCGGCTTGAAGGTCTCGATCCTGGCCGCATCTTCCGGGCCGCCCAGCACAGTCCAGATCTCGGCCTCGGACCGCTCCCGCCAGCCCGCCCTGTTCCTCATGGTGAGCGACCAGGCGCTGGCGTTGAATTTCGCCAGCTCGCCGCGCACGCCCTCCTTGCCGATCCGCTCCCATTCCAGAAGCCCCTTGCGCGCCGCTACCTCCAGTTTGTCCGGAGGAAAATCCTCGGGAAATTGCTCCGCGTGGTAGCGGATGGTTCTCCGGTCGGCCGCCGGAAAACTCTCGATCGAAAACCCTTCGGCAATGTGGGCGCACAGATCCCGGCAGATCTTCTGCCGTTCAGCCGGTGTTGACCACAGGAGCGGATCCGCCTTCTCATCAGTTTCAGACATGGTCAGTCTTTCCCGTTCCATATAAAACCGGCGCTCTGTATCAATTGAGATTTGTATTCACCGGTCGGATTAAAAATAAAATCAGTGAAATAAGCCTGCCCGATGTGAATGGGCGCAGGCTTTGCTTTCGGGGTGGCATAAAAAACACCCCAAAACTTGGCGCTCTAAAGCGCCTTGCAGTCCTGTGGCCGCAAACCATTTTTCGTTTGCGTTGACTTCTTTGATTTCAGTCAGAGAAAGGACAACCCGTTGAAATGCCGCACGTTTTCGAGGGAACGCTTCAAGGTTGGCATACGGTCAGCGTGGCACACGGTTCCGGGAAAGAATTGGCAGCCCGTAGACTATTGGGTCTGCTCGTCCGCTTCTTCAGAACGGTAGTCCTTGGGATCAAACCAGTAAGACGGCTCATCCAGAGGCGTCAGCGCGCTCAGGTTTGGATTTGCAATCGTAAAGACCTTTCGCTGGTCCAGCCTGGCACGCATAACGGCCTCCAGATGATACTTCCGGAAGTGCGCTTCGAATGTTCCGTCCGCAATCATCAGTTTGAGGCCGTTCTCAATCTGCCGGGCAAGTTCCGGATATTGCGGACTGACAAAAAAATAGACCGGCAGGGGCACGAACAGGCACAAGGTCTGCTCGACCACCAGATCTCCCCGGCCCCGGTCATAATCCCCGATTTCGTTGAAAATCTCGAACACACCCCGACCGAATGTAACAATCCGCCCAAGGCGCAACATCTCATAGAGAGAGCCAAGCCCTTCGGCCGTGATCACACGAAACCCGGATGTCTGTAGGGCCTCCGTACTGGCCCATTGCAAGCCGGAGCCGGTCGGCAGTTGCTTCAGTTGCTCAAGCGTTTCGACAGCGGCCAGCGTGTCTGCGTCCTTCTTGTTGATGGCAAACAGGCGGTAGCCCTGCAGCCCCTTGTGCAAAGGGATGCGGATCGTGATCAGCTTCTCTTCCCATCCGGCAGTCGGCGCGTGCGAGACAACCTGAAGATTTTCCCCCTTAATCAGCTCTTGCAGCATCCGCTTGCGTGAAAAATCCGTCTTTGCATAGACCAGATGAGCAGTTACCCCGACCTTGTCGAGCGCCATGACAAGAGTCTCTTCAATGAAACGGCGGTGACCGGCATGATAATAAGCGGGATCACGCACTATAATCTCTACGTCATCTGCAAATGCCATCGCTTGCAAACAAGACAGAAATTGCAAGCATATTGCAAAAATGAAAGTTTTGACAGCCAAGAATTTACAATTCACCGTAAGACCAACTATAAATTGTGGAAGCTTACCTAAATGATACCACAACAAGTTCCAGATAATCCGCTTTTTTACCAATCGGAATTTTAACGAAAAAACAATCAAGAAGACAAGGGATACCCCGCCCCACCCTGACAACAACCGGAAAGCGGGCCAATCTGCTCTCAAGCCGCCAAACCGGAACAAGCTGTCCTGCCAGACGCCGCCGCACAATTGGCACCAGCTTCCGCAAGTTGCAAGGGCCCAGATTACTGTGATGACGCCCGTTCTAGCCGCCTTTTGAGGAACCGTCCAGAAAACGGGACCGTCTGAAACCGTTCCCAAGACCCAAAATTCCGTTAACCTGCTGACATAAAATATTTTTCTCAGCCGGTAAATTGAGCGCACCGCATCAAGATTTGCCAAAGCCGCCGCCGATCCCGGCTGCGCTGGCAAACCAGCGCAGCCGGGTCATATGTTAAATTGAAAAACGCTCAAGTAGCCAGCGTCCGCCCGGCCAGTCTCTTCAGAACCACCTTGTTCCGGCTCGTCACTGTGCTGCGCTTCCAGCCATATGTCTCGCAAATCCGGCTGAACTTGCCGCCACCAGCCTTGCACATCACCTCAAACTGCAAGGCCCGGCGCGCATCGGCATCATCGATCAGCGTGAACCAGGTCAGCGCCTCTTCAGCCTCCGAAATGCGCCGGGGCGGAAAAACACGTGTGCGCCTAGCAATCTTGCGCCGGTAATCCGGCCAGGCAGCCAGAACCGATTTCGGCCCGTCCCCCTTGCCAGTCACAGCAATGACTTCAAAAGCTTCGACCAGACGCCCCATCACAGCATCCGGATCTTCAGGTATCCGGGACGATCCCATGTCAAAGCACCTCCAAGCCAACTGTTGAGATCGAAGGGGTAAAAACCCCCCTCTCATTCCAGCCTGAAAATATGCCTTGCAGGGCCCCTTTACCCTTTAGCCCTGTGCCGCATCCCGGGCTTCCAGAAACCCCTGCTCCCAGAAGAAGAAATAATCGACTTCCCGAGGATAAGGATTGTCGCGTTGCGATTTCCCTTCCCGGTACGCCTCCCCCCCACGTTCGAAAGCGTGGACCTGCGCCTTTGTCTGATACATGTTCTAGCCCCCAACCGGCCCATGCTTTGTTGCATGTGTCACCGTCTTTCAAGGCCCACCTCGACCAAAATCTGACGCAAGATCCAGATTCCAGTTTCAAGGCCAGCACTCGCAAAATATTAGCAAAAATACCTATCTTATCTTTCTTTACGATTAACATCACGCCACCATACTTGGTAATTTTGACGATAATGACCGATCCAGTTCGTAAGACAGAAGGACAGCCAGCGTCAGTGTCGGCGCGCCTGGATTGATATCCTTGGCGCAGATCAGCATCCCGCCCAGATCGATCTGGTCAAACCGGCTGACAAAATCCGCCTCGGCAACAAGACCCGGCTTGTTGCGAACCAGCCAGGACACGGCTGTCAGAACCGGCGCAGACCAGTTGCCCCTGTTCTGCGGCGTATTGATCAGACCAAAGACCAGCCGCAGATGCTCCGGACCATGCTTGCCCAATAGCTGCTGACAGGTCTTGCGGGCCTTGCAGTGATGACGCCCCTCCAGACGCCTGGCAGACGAGATGAAGTGCACTCCGAATTCCGCCGCAATTCTGTCTACGTGACCGCCGGAAGCCATCACTCTACCCCCTTTCCCGCATCCCCGCTTTTCTGCAAGGCGGCAAAGGCCGCCTCAGCCCGGTCCCGAGGCTTCAAACGCAAAAGTTCATGTTTTGTTCCTATTGTTTTTCCAGCGGCTTTACGCGCAGACCCGCACCCCGGTTGCGGCTTGCAAGCAGAGTCCCCGCGCGAGTTTACCCCCTTAGAAGGCACCACCGCCCCCACTTGGGACTTCAAACTGCGCAACTCCAATGTCAGCAAGCGGTTGCGCGCCTTTTCCAGGGCAAAATCATCTTCCAGACGTGCATTCGGCCGCTCTGCCCGCAACCGGCACCGCTCCACCCTGTCCCGGGCCTCTTCCATCTGCTCCTTAAAGTCCCTCACCATTTGCTCCCATTCCAGATCCGCAGACCCTTGTCCGTACCTAGCCCGGATGCGCCGAATCCTCTCAGGCCACCTCTTCCTCGCATTGCCGACTCCTCTTTTGCAATTTTAGATCGCAGAAAACGTACGTATATAACGTACACTTGTCAACGCAATACTCATACGGTATGAATCGCGTCTCTTTTAGCGAACAGACGGCACACCCTGGATGACCGGAACCTCTCTTCACGAAAAACTTCAGCACCTGAAGGACCGGTCCGGCCTGTCACTGCGGGCCATCGCCCGGGAAATGGGTTACTCCCAAGCCTCGTCGATCCAGCGGTATTTCTCGGCCAGTTATCCGGACGCAGGCCTGCCAGCAAACTTCATCAGCAAGCTACTGACCGTTCTACCGGGCAAAGGAAACCCGGCCATCACGCGCGAGGATGTGCTCGCCTTGGCAGACGGAGCTGTTGCGGAGATCCAGAAAAAAGTGCCTCAAATCCCCAAAAACGGCGTTCCGATTGTCGGAGAAGTTGCCGCAGGCCTGTGGATGGAAGCAGCTCTATTTGAAGCGGAAAATGCTTTAGAATCAACAATTTCATATGATATCCGCTTCCCCGCACAAGCCCAGTATGTGGTCAAGGTCCGCGGAGAATCCCTCAACCGGATTGCAGCCAATGGCGACCTGCTTCTCTGCGTTGACTATCTGGCCGCAGGCATTGAATTGAAAGAAAACGATCTGGTCCTGGTTGAGAGGTCCCGGGACGATGGCATGACGATTGAACGCACAGCCAAACGCCTCATCAAGCTGAACGGACAGTCCGAGCTGATGCCGGAATCCAGTGACCCCCGGTTTCAGGATACGATCCTTTACCGGGAAGGAGATGCCAACCACACAGAGGTCAAGATCAAGGCCAAGATTGTCATGGTCTTCAAACCTCTCTAACCCCCACAAGAACGAACGCATACGCTCCACACGCCGCACTTGATTTGTACGCTTATTGCGTATATTTTATGGAGGTGATGTCATAGGAGGCGCGCAGAAATGCAACTGGGTTTGGACAGGTCATTTTTCACAATTGTCTGCGAACTGAATGGATGTCTCTACACGCTGGAACGCGATCTCACGGACATGACGCCCGCCGCCGTGGAGAAGGATCTGCGCTCCGGACAATTTGACAACCTGCACGCCATTTTGGAATTCAATCCCGCAGAAGGCTGGTGCAATGACGTGACTGAAGATTTCCTTCTCAGACTGGACAGCTCCCCTTGCCCAAACGCCGCGCAAGAGATGAACTGGTCCGACTACCGGTCCGAACGGCTCGATCCGCAACGGGCCGGGGTAGAAGCACGCACCGCCGCCTGAGTGGCAAGATACTGTTGACAGAAGACCGGAAGATCCACGCCCCCGTGCAACAACCCGTCCTCAGGCGCTGCGAATACCTCCCACACAAGGAGAAACAAAAAAATCCTCTCCACAAGCAGCTCAATTGAAAGAAAAATCTCTAACTTAATGAGCTCAATTACGAATAAGCTTCTACGGCTAATAAGACATTTGTTTCAGGTCATTTCTGTAATTAACTTTTCATTAATCTGTCAAACAACGCTGATACCTCCAGCGCCCTACGCAATTATCGGTATTTTCTGAGTATCTTAGACGGCTATCCAGCTGGACTTTTTAACAACATGGGTGTCGTTGGTTACTTTTGCTCAGACCCGGTTTTCTTGCTTAACAGTGTTCAATTAAGGGGTGAGGGACATCATGGATTTTCAAAGCGGATCTGACGGATCGCAAGACAGCGGCACGGACCAGAACACCGTCCTGGACGATAACAACAAGGCGCTCGAAGAAGCAATTGAGAAGCTGAACGAGAACATCTCCAACAGCCGCACAACGCAAAGCGCCCAGCAAGACCAGGGCGGCCTGCCCAACGCATTGCCTTCCGCTTTGGAAGGATTCGAGTTCCTGGCTCTTGATGAAAGCAAAATCGACTATTCCGGTGCGGCCCAGGGTCTCTATGTTCGCCTTGACCAGAATTGGGGAACCAACCTCTCCAACAAATCTAAAGGCTGGCTCAAGCTGACCGAGGGCATCAAAGACGGCACCATCGATCACGATGATCTGTCAAAAGTGACTGACGTCGCCGGCAGCGACTTTGGCGACGTGATCACCGCCGACGGCGCAGACAACAAGATTGAAGGCAATGGCGGCAACGATCTGATCGCAGGTCTTGGTGGCGATGACGAGCTGAGCGGTGGCAAGGGTAACGACAAGCAATATGGCGGCAAGGGAGATGACCGGGTCGAAGGCGGAGAAGGCAACGATTATTCCGACGGTGGCGCTGGCATTGACACGCTCGTCTTTTCCGGCAACCGCGCCGACTATGAACTCGACCGGGAGGCGGGCACGATCAAGGATCTGCGCGATGGCGAAAATGACGGCCGGGACCGGTTTGTCAATTTCGAATATCTGGAGTTCAAGGACCAGACCGTCAGCCTGATCGAGCCAGAAGTGTTCACGCTGGAACTGCTCCATTTCACTGACCAGGAAGCCGGTGTAGCAGCCATTCATGACGCGCCGAACCTCTCGGCTGTGCTGAACGCCCTGCGGGCGGAAGATCTCGGTAATGACGGACTTGCCGACAACACGCTGACCCTGTCCTCCGGCGACGCCTTCATTCCTGGCCTCTTTTATGATGCTTCGGAAGCGGTCTTCGGCTCCGGCGGCATTGCCGACATCCAGATCCAGAACGAGCTGGGCGTCCAGGCCATTGCCCTTGGCAACCACGAATTCGACTTCGGCACAGGCGAGCTAGCCGGCCTCATCAGCGGAGATGCCACGGGCGACTTCAGCGCCCTGTCCGGCACCGCCCTCGATGGCCAGGATTTCACCGGCACCGACATGCCGTATCTTTCCGCCAACCTGGATTTCTCAACGGATGCCAACATGGCACCGCTTGAAACCGCTGGCGGTCAGGCTCCTCAGGGCAACGTCGTCACCTCCTCCACCGTAATCGACGTGAATGGCGAAAAGATCGGTGTTGTTGGGGCAACGACGCCGACCCTGGCGTCCATCTCCAGCCCAGGAGATGTGGGGGTTCTGCCCAACTGGGCCGACACCAACCCGACCGACGCTGAACTTGATGCCCTGGCGGCGCTGATCCAGGCGGAAGTCGACACGCTTCTGGCCGACAATGAAGGCATGAACAAGGTAGTCCTGCTGGCCCATATGCAGCAGATCAACATTGAAGAAGCCCTCGCCACTCGTCTGGAAAATGTCGATATTATTGTAGCTGGCGGCTCCAACACCCGCCTTTTTGACGACAATGACCGTCCGCGGGACGGCGACAGTGACCAGGGTCAGTATCCAGAGTTCATCACCAATGCGGGCGGCACCACCACCGCTGTGGTCAACACTGATGGCAGCTACAAATATGTTGGCCGCCTGGTTGTCGACTTTGATGAAGACGGCAACATTATTCCTGAAAGCTACGATGAAGATGTCTCAGGGGCTTATGCGACCGACGACCAGGGTGTCGCCGATCTCAATGCCGAAGATCTGGTCGATCCGGAAATCCAGGCAATCGTGGATGCCATCCAGGATCAGATCGTTGAAACGGAATCGAATGTCTTCGGTGTTTCCAACGTATTCCTGAACGGCAACCGGTCCGGCACCGGCGACGCAGACGATCCGGACGGTGTGCGCACCCAGGAAACCAATCTTGGCAACCTGACCGCCGATGCGAACCGCGAATATGCGGACAACCTTCTCGAAGGCGATGACCCGGTTGTCATTTCCATCAAGAATGGTGGCGGCATCCGCGCCTCCATCGGCCAGACCATTGTCCCGGCAGGCGGCACCGAAGCGGAACGTCTTCCGAACGAGGAAGTCGTTGACGGCGACGGCAATGTGGTCAAGCCGGAAGGCGGCATCTCTCAAAACGACATTCAAACCACCCTCGCCTTCAACAACGGCCTGGTGCTTCTGACACTCACCAAGGAAGAAATTGTCGCACTGCTTGAGCATGGCGTCAGCGCCTTGCCGGGCGTATCCGGCCGGTTCCCGCAGATTTCTGGCATCAAGATGTCCTTTGATCCCGACCTGCCCGAAGGCAGCCGCATCGTCAATGCCGGTATCTTCGATGACGACGGCAATCTGATCGCGGACCTGGTTGTGGATGGCGAACTCGCCGGAGACACCACCGAGACCTTCCGTGTTGTCACGCTGGACTTTCTGGCTGCCCCACGCTTCGACGATGACGGCAACTTCATCGGCGGCGGCGACGGATATCCGTTCCCGAACACCAACTCCGATCCGTCTGTCGGCGACGTTCAGGACCCGGACGTCCTTGCCCGGATCAATTTCGTTGCCCTGGAACAGGAAGGCACCACCAGTGGTGACGCCACCTTTGCAGATGACGGCACCGAGCAGGACGCGCTGGCCGAATATCTCGACGACAACTTCGGCGATGCGGACAACGCCTATGACGAAGCTGACGGCGGTGCGGATACGGACAGCCGCATCCAGAACCTTGATTTCCGCGAAGATGATGTTTTTGACGGAGTGTCAGATGACCAGAAACTCGTGATCAACGAAGTTCTGGGCAGCACCACAGGAGCCGATAGCGAATATATCGAGCTATACGGTGAACCTGGCCAGTCCCTGGCCGGCCTCAGCATCATTGTCGTGGAAAGCGATGCCGGATCGTCCAACGGCAAGATCGACAAGCAGTTCGACTTCCCGGACGATGCGGTTATCGGAGACAATGGCTTCTACCTGGTGGCCAATGACAATGCCGCTTCCACCTACGGCGTCACGCCGGATGCGTCCCTCTCCAACAACTTCGTCGAAAACAGCTCCTACACGATTGCTCTGGTGGAAACCGCAAGCATCACGGACACATCTGTGTCTGGCTCTGAAGTCGTGCTGGATGCGGTCGGGGTTACCGATGGCGGGGAAAGCGACAGCTTCTTCTTTGATGCGCCTGTCGTTGGCCCGGATGGCAGCTTCCTGCCTGCTGGTGCCGGCCGCATCACAGATGGCGTTGACACGGATACGGCTGCGGACTGGTCGATCCTGGACTTCAACAACGATCCATCCGTCAACACTCCAACGGCAGGCGGCAGCGGTGGCAGCACCGGCCCGCTGGAACTGGCCATCTACGACATCCAGGGTGCCGGGCACATATCGGCCTATGAAGGCCAGTCTGTGCTCACCTCCGGCATCGTGACCGCCGTCGGCAGCAACGGCTTCTATATGCAGGACCCGACAGGCGACGGGAACATCGCGACATCCGATGGCATCTTCGTCTATACCGGCAGCACACCGTCGGTCTCAGCAGGCGATGCGGTCAATGTAGAAGGCTCGGTCTCCGAGTTCACGCCAGGCGGTGCCAGCACCCGCAACCTGTCCACGACCCAGATCGTGAGCCCAACCATCACGGTCACCGGAACAGGCGTGATCGCGGCCACCGTGATCGGCCAGGGCGGCCGCGTGCCGCCGAGCGAAATCATCGATGACGACGCCTTCGGAACGATCCCCGGCGAGGGCAATTTCGATCCGGAAACCGACGGCATCGACTTCTTCGAGAGCCTGGAAGGCATGCTCGTGACGGCCCAGGATGTCCAGGCCGTTGCCGGCACCAACCGGTTCGGAGAAATCTTCGGGGTTGTTGATCAGGGGGCCGATGCAACTGGTCTCAGCGAGCGGGGCACGCTCAACATTTCGCCGGATGACTTCAATCCGGAGAAAATTCAGATCGATTTCGACTCCGGCATTCTGGATTTCGATTTTCCGGACGTGAATGTGGGTGACAAGCTCGGCGATGTGACTGGGGTCGTGACCTACAGTTTCGGAAACTTCGAAATTGCACCGACCGTCGATTTCACCAGCCAGATCGTCTCCGCTGACCTTCAACCGGAAACCGCCAACCTGGTGGATGATCCCAGCCTGCTCAAAGTGGCCAGCTACAACGTTCTGAACCTTGATCCGAACGATGGCGACGGCGATGCGGACCTGGCCAATGGCCGTTTTGCCAAGATTGCCGAGCAGATCGTCAACAATCTGGGCACACCGGACATTATCGCCCTTCAGGAAATCCAGGACAACAGCGGTTCGCTTGACGACGGGGTCACCTCGGCCAGCAAGACGTTGCAGCTCCTGGCGCTTGAAATCGACCGGGCCGATGACGGCTTCATCAATGGCAGCCTGAACTACGAGTTCATCGACAACACGTTCATCACCGATGGCCAATCTGGCGGTCAGCCGGGTGGCAACATCCGCACGGCCTTCCTCTACAACACGGACCGTGTCGATCTGGTAGAAGGATCGGTGGAAGCAGTCGGCGACCAGAGTGAAGGCAGTGCCTTTGAAGGCGCCCGTCTGCCGCTGGCAGCCTCCTTCGTTTTCGAAGGGGACGAAGTCACGATCGTCAACAACCACCTGTCTTCCAAAGGTGGCTCCGCGCCGATCCTCGGCCTGGAACAGCCATTCGACGAACGTCAGGAAGACACAACGGTCAATGGCAGCCTTGACGAACGTCAGGCCCAGGCCGCGGCGGTCCGTGAATATGTCGATACGCTGGTCTTCGAAGATGAAGATGCCAACGTGATCGTTCTCGGTGACATGAACGAATTCGAGTTCATTTCCCCGGTCGAAACCCTCGAGCAAGGCGGCGGCGGTCTCACCAACCTGGTGAACACGGTCGACGAAGATGAAATCTACAGCTTCATCTTCCAGGGCAATTCCCAGGCCCTCGACCAATTCCTGGTCAGCGACCACCTGGCCGATGGTGCCGTGTTCGACTTCGTTCACGTGAACTCTGAATTCGCCGAAACCGACACACGGGCCAGCGACCACGATCCGCTTGTGGCACAGCTTGACCTGTCCGGCGATATCTTCGCCGTCTAACGGCTGGGAGCATTGTCAGCAAAACAGAGGGAAGCGGCCACCGCCGCTTCCCTTTTCTATGACCGGCGAGCGGTCGGGATCAGTTGAGATCCTGCAGCAAGCGGCCGTGTTTGCGGGTCTGGGTGATCACATCGCCAAAGGTGCGGTAGCCTCTGGAGGACAGGATCGGCAACATCTTACACAGCACTTCCGCCGTAGCGGTGGCATCGCCCAGCGCGGTATGGCGCAGACCCGGTGCAATCTGAACATCAAGGCGCTGGCACAGGGCGTCCAGAGAATGGTCTTCCGTCTCCCCGAACAGCACCGCCGACAGCAACACCGTGTCCAGCATTGGCTGGTCCCAGGTGAACCCGCATATACGCGCATGCCGGTTCAGGAAGGCCATGTCGAAGGGGGCATTATGGGCCACCAGAACACTGTCACGGGCAAAGCCGTGCAGCGCCCCCACTGCCTCGCCTGCATCCTGCGCCCCAGCAACCATCCCGTCAGTGATCCCGTGAACCCGCGTTGACGCAGCTGGAATGGGCCTGCCCGGATTGACCAGTTGATCCACTTCCTCCCCCGGAATGATCCGGCCATTTACCACCCGGACAGCACCAATCTGAACAAGTTCGTCCTTGTTGGGCATCAGCCCGGTCGTTTCCGTGTCGAACACGACAAACTGAAGTTTTTCCAGCGCCCGGTCTCCAAGTTCCCGTTCTGCCTCCTGTTCGGTAAAGTCAAAATCATAGATCAGAGGACGCTCGGCCTCCGGCGCGATCCGGGCCCGGGTCGCATCCACCAGGATCATGTAGCCCGGCACCTGTTTCAGGGTCTTCAACCGCAATTCGAATTTAAGGTTCCCCCGGCTGCAGCGGATATTGGCCAGAACCTCGGTCCGCCCCTCGGCCAGCTTCTTCTGGGCTGCCGCCAGATCCTCTTCATTGAAATAATCGAACACAGACGCACTCAGGCGGGGCACATGCACCTGACCCAGAACATCTGCGGCCTGACCGTCATAGAGCATGATCTTCTGGTTGGGGCTGACCATGATGATAGCGACAGGGATCTCAGTCAACAGCATGGACAGATGCGCCTTTTCCGCCAGCAAATGCGCTGTTTCCGCCGCCACCAGATCCTCCGCGCCTGCAGACACTTTGGAGAGTTCCCCGCTGACAGCATGCACCGCCGGGCCAAGATCCCCCAGGAACCGCGCCGCATCCAGATCAACATCCGCATCCACCCCCGCATGGGCCCGGGTCCGGATGGTTGCGGCCATCTGCTCAACCGGCTTGGCGACATGTTCGTCAAACAGAAGCCAGATCTTCGTGGTGACCGCGAGGATGGCAAAGACGGACAGGGCGCCTGAAATCAGGAAGGCGTTGACCGGTCCGCTGTCGTTCAAGCGGGAAAAGGCAAAATAATGGGCAGCGCCCACCAGCAGGCAGCTGACCACGGCAGCGCCCAAAAACAGCAGGAAGGTCCTGAGGCGCAGGCTGAGCGACAGAAACATCACGGCACTCCGCAGATCGCGCTCAAAAGCGGATCCTCTTCGGCCACCGGCACCCAGTCCGCGCCTGCCACGGTGCCATCGGCCTCAAAAGAGACAGCGTCTGCCAGTGCGGCACGCCGATGGCCCGCACAATCGGCCAGCACCGTCAATTTGTTGACCGGGGCCCAGCGGCCGAAGAAATAGGTTTCCGCCAACCGTTCCTGAGGCCGTTGCGGGTGCGAGCGCAGTGTTTCCCGGTCGACTGCTGCAAACCGGTCGACAAAGGGCTGCACATAGGTCCAGGGCCGGTAAAATGTCCGGTTTTCGACGGTTTGCGCCACCACAAACCCGTCTGGCAAGGCGTCCCGGGTCCGGCTGTACCAGCCATATTCACTGGAGATCGTGGTCACGATCATCGCAAGCCCTGCGGCCACCGGAGCCAGCCAGCGCGGCAGGCGCCCGCCAACAACCCTGTTCAACAGCAGCACCAGGCCCGCAGCGGCCACTCCGGCCACAAATGCTGCGATTAGTTCGACAAACATGTCTGTTCTCCCTCAAGACCGGTCTGGCCTTGCCCGTTGTTTTCTTATCCCAGCATGCCCCGGCCCTGTCCAATAGCGGACTGCATGGTCTTCACCACCACAAAGGCGTCGCGCAAATGACTGCGCTCAAAGTCCGACAAGGTCGACGGCTGCAGGAAATTGTCCGGCGCCAGTCCCTGCTTGATCAGATCCGCCTGATGCAACAGGCGGCTTTCCGCGATCAGGTCATAGGCGTCCAGAAGGTCGCTGCCACCCGACTGGCTGAGCTGGCCGTTGGCCCGCGCCTCCAGCAGACGGGCCTTGGTGTTGACCAGCTGGATCTGCCCCTGCAGCGCGTGAATGCGAGCCAGATCCACAATCGGCACAACACCGTTCAACTTCATGTCGAGCGAATTCTTGTGCTCTCCTGAGCGGATCGTTGCAAGTCCGCGCAGCAGGTTGAGCGGCGGTGTGTGCTTCAGAGAATTGCTGACCATATGCGCCACGAAGATCGAGTTGCCCGCCGCCTTTGCCAGTGTGTCCGCCTGCAGGGTCTCATAAAGCCCCATGTCGCCACTGATGGGGCGCAGATCGAACATGACGGAGCTCAGCATCTGCGCTTCAGGGTCAGGCTTGCCGATCCAGCCGTCAAAATAGCTTTTCCAGACCCGGACCGGCTGACGCCAGCGGTCGGCCGTCGCCATCATGTCACCGGGGCAGTAGACATAGCCGCAGGCATTCAGGCCGTCACACACGAAGCGGGCGAGATCGGCGAAATAGCCTGCCCGATCATCCTCTTGCACGCCATCGTCCAGAAACAGGCAATTGTCCTGGTCGCTGACGCCTGTCTGCTCCTGGCGTCCCTGCGATCCGCAGGCAAGCCAAAGATAGGGCACGGGCGGCGGTCCGAGCCGTGCTTCCGCCAGCGCCAGCAGCCGGCGCGTCACACTGTCGGCAATGTCGGTGATCAGCCGGGTAACCACCTCATGCGGGCTGCCGGCCGCAACCAGCTGCAACAGCAATTGCGGGATACGCGCGGTGACCGAAGCCATCTCTTTCGCTGAAGATGACCGCGCAATCTGGCCAACCATATCGGCCGAGCTGATGGCCTGAAAGCGGGTCAGGTCGGTCTGGGTCACTATACCGGCTAGCCGCCCCGCCGCGACAATGGGAACGTGCCCGATCCGGCGTTCCATCATCAGATGCAGAATATCGGTTCCAATGGCGGACGGCGGCAGCGTGACTGGGTCCCGGGTCATGATCTCGGCAACCGGCGTCTCCACGGACCGGCCTTCCGCCACAATCTTGCCCGCAAGGTCCCGGTTGGTCACGATCCCCAGCAAGGCCGCCTCAGGGTCCGTGACGCAGAGCGAGGAAATATGCTGGTCGCGCATTTGCCCGGCAGCCTCCCGCGCCGTTGTCTGCGGCCCGCAGGTCACCGGATTGCGCGCCATCAGCGTTTCGGCCCGGCTGGCTGCCAGATCGCGGCCCCGCGTGCTGGATTTCCGCGCCCGGTCGAAAAACCGGGCCACCACCGGCTGCTCATCAAGAAGTGACCGGAAGTCCTCTGGAGGCAGCACCAGCAGCGAAGATGCCTCATCCGCCTCGGCGGAGGTTGCAGCCTTGCCGTCTTTCAGAAGTCCCCGTTCGCCGAACGTGTTGCGCAGCACCAGATGACTGACAAGAACGCTGTTCTCATCCCGGATCTTGACCGCCCCTTCATAGATGATGAACAGCCCGGGCAAATCTTCCCCATAGGTGTAGATCTTCTGGCCCGGCGCCACATCATGAACGGCAAACCGGGACGCCAGATGGCTCTGAAGGTCCTCGGGCAAGGCATCGTAGGGATGCAAGGACTTGAGAAAGGTCAAGATCTGTTCGGCGTTTAAGGACATGTCATCTGCCTGTGAAAGGTCTCTCCAAGTCAAAAATGCCCCGTCCGGCGGGTGGCCGGACAGGGCAGGATGACAGATGGGCGGGCAACCTTTGAAGGCCGCCCGCAGCCTTGATCAGTGCTCCTGCGCCACGCCGGCACCACGCGGCACACGCACGCTTTCCACCAGATCCTTGATCGCCTGCGGCGTTTCCTTGGTCATACCGGTCACCACATAGGCCACCAGGAAGTTGACCGCCGCACCAATCGCACCGAACGAGGTCGACTTGATCGGACCAAGCAACGGATCCGCATCGGAGAAGGTGTTGGTTCCTGGAATGAAGAACCAGCCCTTGTGCAGGAAGATATAGACCAGGGTCACCACGAGGCCTGCCAGCATCCCGGCCACGGCTCCAGAGTTGTTGATGCGGGTCGAGAAGATCCCCATCATCAGCGCCGGGAAGATCGAGGCCGCCGCGAGACCGAAGGCAAGCGCCACGGTTTGCGCGGCAAATCCGGGTGGATTGAGGCCCAGATAGGTGGCGACCACGATGGCAACGGCCATGGCAATGCGAGCCGACAGCAATTCCCCCCGTTCCGATATGTTCGGATTGAACGCCCCCTTGATCAGGTCATGACTGACGGCCGACGAAATGGCCAGCAGCAATCCGGCGGCAGTGGACAGGGCGGCTGCAAGGCCCCCGGCGGCCACAAGACCGATCACCCAGCCTGGCAGGTTGGCGATCTCCGGATTGGCGAGCACCAGAATGTCCCGATTGAACTTGGTCAGCTCATTGCCTGCCCAGCCCTTTTCCGCAGCCAGGGTCTGCATGTCCGCATTCTTGTCGTTGTAGTACTGGATCTTGCCGTCGCCGTTCTTGTCTTCCCAGTTCAGGAGACCAGTCTTCTGCCACGTGTCCATCCAGTCATATTTCGGGTCGTTCTCGATCTGCTCAACGGTCACAGCCCCACCGCTGATCCCGCCATTCGGCCACATCATGTCGGTGATGTTGAGACGAGCCATGGCGCCAACCGCCGGAGCCGTCAGATACAGCAGCGCGATGAAGACCAGCGCCCAGCCGGCGGACCAGCGGGCATCGGCAACCTTCGGCACGGTGAAAAACCGCATGATCACATGGGGCAGCCCGGCCGTGCCGATCATCAGTGACAAGGTGAACAGAACCATGTTGAGCGTATCAGCATGGTGGGCCGTATAGGAATAAAAGCCCAGATCCGTCACCACCTGATCCAGCTTGGTCAGCAGCGGCTCCCCGCTTGCCACATCGGTGCCGAACAGACCAAGGCCCGGGATCGGGTTCCCGGTCAGCTGCAACGAGATAAAGATTGCCGGAATGGTATAGGCTGTGATCAGCACCACATATTGCGCCACTTGCGTATAGGTCACGCCCTTCATGCCGCCAAAAACCGCATAGGCAAAGACCACGCAGGCGCCGATCAGCAGCCCCGTCGTATTGTCCACTTCCAGGAAGCGGCCAAAGGCCACGCCGACACCGGTCATCTGCCCGATCACATAAGTGGTCGAGGCAACGATCAGACAGATCACGGCAACGATCCGAGCGGTCTGGCTGTAAAACCGGTCGCCAATGAATTCGGAGACGGTGAACTTGCCGAATTTGCGCAAGTAGGGCGCAAGCAAAAGTGCCAGCAGCACATAGCCACCGGTCCAGCCCATCAGGAAGGAGCTGTTGTCATAGCCGGTGAAGGCAATCAGCCCGGCCATGGAAATGAAAGAAGCAGCAGACATCCAGTCCGCCGCTGTCGCCATGCCATTGGTCACGGGGTGGACCCCACGCCCGGCCGCATAGAATTCGGAGGTCGAGCCGGCACGGGCCCAGATAGCGATGCCGATGTAAAGCGCGAAGGAGCCGCCCACAAACAGCAGATTGATAGTAAACTGATCCATCTGTTCAGCGGTCCTTATTCTTCGTCCACACCGTGTTCACGGTCGACCTTGTTCATCCAGAAGGCATAAAAGAAAATGATGGCCAGGAAGACCAGGATCGAGCCTTGCTGGGCAAACCAGAAGCCGAGATCCGTGCCGCCGACGGCTATGCCGCTCAGCATAGGGCGCAGCAGAATGCCGAACCCGAATGAGACCAGCGCCCAGATGACAAGGCTGATCGAGATGATCCGCATATTGGCGGACCAATAAGCGTTTTTGGATGAGTTGTCAGACATGTCGTCTCCTCCACTTCGTCCGTCTGATCCCTTGTGACCGCAGCCAGCAAGGGAAACGGGGGTGCAATTCCGCCCAATCAGTCTCAGCCTCGGCACGTCCAGCGCCCCCAGGCCTGTCAACAACCGGGAACGCCACCAAGGACCGGGCACAGTGTCTTCATTCGCCCAACCCGGCACGGCCCAACCTCACCCGCGGCCGAACTGGATTGGAACGTCTTTTCCAACCAAGACTGGAAGACTGATCAGAACTGAGACCGGGACAGTAGCAGCCAAAAACCCGGTTTCAACACTACTAACGGCTGACACGACTTAGGTCGTAGACTACGTATCTTAACGGAACTCCGAAGGACGTAAGACTTTGGGAGAGCTTTGAAATTTGGCAGATTTCAGCCATTTTTAACCTTGGCGGGCTGATCTGGAACACGCGGCTCTGCGGTCAGCGGCGCGAAAATCCGCCAGTGGAAAACCATCAAGCCCCTGTCTATTGGACCAAGTGATTATGCGGCGCAGCAAAAGAGCCTTAACGGCAGGCTTTGGCTTTTCACCCGGCCTGCTTTACCGCGCAGCTTCACGGATCTGATACGGTTGCGACACGCCCCTGTGACGGCGGCGGTCTACGCTGCCCCCATCATCCGCAGACCTGATGAGGAGCCCCTATGCACCGTATGCTGATCACTCTGTTCCTGACCGCCACCGCCACGTCCGCGCTCGCTGACAGCGCCGAATACGGCGCGACCCTTGCCGGCCATGCCGTCCTGCCCGCCGAAACCCTGATCGAGCCCCCGGCCGATGCCCCGGAAGCTCTACAGACCTCCGGAAAATTCACCGGCGAAGGCAACCGCCGCTCCACAGCGGCCCCGGCCAGCGGGAAGGCCCTGCCGTTCAAAGGCCAGCCGCTGCAGGGATTTTCCGGCATCAAGGCCATGGGAGACGGGACCTATACCGTCCTGACCGACAACGGCTTTGGCGGCAAGGCCAATTCTCCGGACGCCATGCTGTTCTTCTCGATCCTCAAACCGGATTTCAAAACCGGCAAGGTGGAGGTCCTCCGCCAAGTCTTTTTGAAAGATCCGCAAAAGATCGTGCCCTTTCCCATCACCATGGAAGGCACGGACACGCGCTATCTCACCGGTTCGGATTTCGACATTGAGGGCTTTCAGATCGTTGGCGGCGACATTGTCATCGGTGATGAATTCGGCCCCTTCGTGCTGGTTGCCGACAAGACCACGGGCGTAATCAAGGAAATCCACGACACCATCATCGATGGCACGCCTGTCCAGTCACCGGACAATCCATTCCTGTCCCTGTCCAACCCGGATAAGGCAGCTTCCGGTCCCAACGCAAAACGCTCGCGCGGCTATGAAGGCTTTGCCTCTTCGGTTGACGGCAAAACCCTTTATCCGCTGCTGGAAGGTCCTCTCTGGGATGCTGCCTCCGGCCGCTATGAAACCACGGCCGACGGGCGCACGGCCCTGCGGCTACTGGAAATGGACGCCAAAACCCGCGCCTGGACCGGCCGGTTCTGGATCTATCCGCTGGAATCAGACAGCCACGCCATCGGCGATTTCAACATGATCGACGCGACCCGGGGCCTGATCCTTGAGCGCGACGGCGGCCAGGGTGATGCGGAGCTGGCCTGCAAGGCCGGTGATAACGGCAACTGCTTTGAAAAACCGGCAGCCTTCAAACGGGTCTATCTGATTGATATGGCTGGTTCCGAACCGGGCCAGCCCGTCCACAAGGTTGCCTATATCGACCTTTTGAACATCAAGGACCCGAAGGGTCTGGCCCGTCAGGGCCGGCGGGAAGATGGCCGGTTCACCTTTCCCTTTGTGACCATTGAGAATGTCGATCGCGTGGACAGCAATCATATCATTGTCGGCAACGACAACAATTTCCCCTTCTCCTCCGGCCGCCGCCTTGGTGCCCCGGACGACAATGAATTCATTCTGCTGGAGGTGGGGGACTTCCTGAAGGCAAAGGCAGACTGACGCGCACCGCCTTGCATTCGCAAAGTCACAGCCGCAAGAACACATCGCGCTGTATCGGATTTGAAACCGGATGAACGCGTCACGCGCCAAACCAGAGGCTTATGTCTACCCCCGGCTTGGCGCGTGCTCTGCCCAAACGCTTCGAAACAAGGGCCTCACTCTCAAAATCCCACCGCCCCAGTTCTCAACTGGCCACAATGCCGCTAATCTTCCGCTGCGTATTTTTCATGCTAAGCAGAAGGGGTCTCCCATCCGGATGCGGTCTTCCCTGGTGACGCTTTCCCTGCTGATTGGCAGCTTTATTGCTGTTGCAACGCTCTCTCCCAAGCTTTTTCAAGCCGACCTGCCCACGGGCCAGCTGTCCGTGCTGAGCACCCCGCAGCCGGTCCGGGAAGTCTCCTTCCAGGATGCCGCTGGAAACAGCCTGACACTGGCCGATTTCCGGGGCAGCTATCTCTTTGTGAATGTTTGGGCCACCTGGTGCGAACCTTGCCGGGAAGAAATGCCGTCGCTTGACGCTCTTGCCCGCAGCCTCAAGGGCTATCCCATCCGTATTTTGCCGATCTCCGTTGATGTGACTGGCATCGGCACTGTGGAGCGCTTTTACAAACGCAATAACCTGCGGGACCTTCCCGCCTATTCCGATCCGGGGCAAAGCGCCATGCGCGCGCTGACCATCTTTGGGATTCCAAGTTCGGTGCTGATCGGCCCGGATGGCCGCGAGCTCGGCCGCATGACCGGTCCGGCCCACTGGGACCGGCCGGAAGTCCTGCGCCAGCTGCTGGAGCTCACAGGCACCCAAGCAAGACCGGATGCGCGCAATGGCCTCTGACGACAGACACCTGGCAGTCGACAGCAAATGCCACCTGCCGTCTCCCCAGCCGTGGAGACGCCAGTGGCCATGCATCCAGAGCATTGTCTTGCTGATCAAGTTTCATGGCAGGATTGCGCCTGCAATCCGGGCCGGTATTTGATCAGGTCGTATAGCGCCTGACCTAATATATCGCGTAATTCCGGCGGCCATTCTCCAGAGGCTAGAGCATCGTGCGATAAGTTTGCAAGATACTCTAGTCCTCAGAAAGAAGCTTCCAGCATATGTAGATAATCTTCGGCCGATGCCTCGATCGGATTGGTCTTGTGGCTGTGATCCGCCAGGGCGCCGGTGATGATCCGGTCGAACAGGTCTTTGGTGACGCCCATTTCCGACAAGGTGGTCGGCAGATCGATGGCAGCCGTCATTTCCTTGATCGCGCCGCTGATCTGGTCACCGGACTCAAGACCCATGACACCCGCCATACGGTTATATTTGTTCTCGCCGCCCCCGTCCGGCGCATTCTTGTTGAAGTCAAGGACAGCGGGCATGAAGACCGCATTCAAGGTGCCGTGGTGCAGCTTGGGATTGATGCCCCCCAGAGCGTGGCTCAGGCTGTGAACACAGCCAAGGCCCTTCTGGAACGCCATGGCGCCCATGGTCGCGGCGATTGCCATATTGGCGCGGGCCTCCCGGTCTTTCGGGTTTTCAACTGCATCGCGGATATTCAACCAGCTCCGGCGCAGGCCTTCCAGCGCAATGCCGTCCGCCGGCGGGTTAAAAGACGGGGCCAGATAGGTCTCGATGCAATGGGAGATCGCGTCCATGCCCGTGGCCGCTGTCAACATCGGCGGCAGGCTCATGGTCAGCTCCGGATCCACAATCGCCGCCTTCGGGATCAGGTAAGGCGATAGCAGGCCAACCTTGCGGCCGTCATCCAGAATGACAATCGCCGCACGGCCCACTTCACTGCCTGTCCCGGATGTGGTCGGAATGGCGATAGTCGGCCAGGTCCTGTCAGAGATCTTCTCGATCCCGCCTTCGATAACGGCATAGGTTTTCAGCGCCCCACCATGGGCCGCCAGGATGGCGACCGCCTTGGCCAGATCCAGGGCAGACCCGCCGCCGATCGCGATAATACCGTCGGCCTTGACCTCATTGAAAAGGTCCGTCGCGGTGCGCACCGCAGCTTCATTCGGATTGCCGGGGGTCTCGTCATAGACACCGGCAGGCGCGGTACCCAGAACCGCTTCGACCCTGTCCAGGAAGCCGAGCTCACGCACACCCTTGTCGGTCACAACCAGCGGGCGGGAAATTCCGGCAAGGTCCAGCTCGGACTTGAGTGTTGTGATTTCGCCAAACCCGAATTGAACGCGGGTGACATAATTGATCAGGCCCATGCCTATCTCCCAGATGTACCCAAACAGACACCCTGGTTAGGGAGATTTGACCGTTTGGAGGATGCTTCTTGTCTCTTTTGCCGAAAATACGCGCAAATAACAGGGTGTAAATCCGTTGTCTTCGAACATTGATATAACCAAATGAAAAATTGACAATATCCTCGACTATGCAACCACTTACCAGACGCCCCCCAAGACAGCTCCCTCTGAATTTCGGCCATTGACGGCAATGGCTCGCTCAAACGGGCCGCAGAAATCATCGGAATGAGTCAGCCGCGCGCCACCAAATCCCTGCAGGAAGCCGAAGACCTGACCTTGCAGAAACTGCTCCACCGCTCCAATCGAGGGCTGATGGCAACGGCCGCCGGCTGCGGGCGCTGAACCGGCCCCAGTGTCGGCCTTGGCTGCCCGGAAGACATTGCTTACGCTTGATCCGGACGGTTCAAACGCAGGCCGTCCTGCAGCCACTCGACCATCAGCCGTAACACCTTCTGGTTCTGCCAGTTCTGGCGCAGAGCAATCTGGAACTGGGCCGGATAGGAAAACACATCGGTGCGGATCGGCCGCAGGCTGACCCGTTCTGACAAGACGTCTGCCATGTGTTCAGGCAGATACCCCAAAAAGGCACCGGACAGAATCAGGTGAGCCTCGGCCTCCATGTCCGACACTGTCGCGTGGGCCGTCGGAATGGCAAAGATACGCGTATCCCGCGCGCCCCAGTATGACCGTGACACGATCCTGTGCTGGCGGATCGTGTCAATGCCGATCTCCTCATCCGGCACCTCAAAGAGCGGATGGCCCTCTGCGCAGTAGAAATGATGCATCTCCTTGTAAAGATCGAGATATTCAAGGCCCAGAATGATCTTCGGAAAGCTGCCGACCGCCATATCAATCCGACGGGCCAGCACTTCAGCCAGAAGTTCATTCGGGGTCAGCGTCATCAACTGGATATGCACTCCGGACGCCTCTTCGGCGAACCGTCCAAGCGCATGGCTGATCGGGCTGCCCGGATCGGAAATCATGTTGTCGATCAACCCGACCGTCAGGTATTTGGGCATTTTGGCCGTGAGCGACCCCACCCGCTGGCCGAATGTATCAATGGCGCTGAGCAGACGTTCGCATTCCTCGTGGAACTGCGTGCCTGCAGAGGTGAGGGAAAACCCCGCCCGGCCACGATGGCACAATTTCACTCCAAAGCGCTTTTCCAGAGAGGAGATCTTCTCCGAAATGGTCGACAGTGCGAGGTTCAACTCCAGCTGGGCGGCGGACATGCCCCCCGCTTCCACCACAGCCATGAAAATCCGGATCAGCCGGATATCGATGGTCTCCACGGAGAAATTCAGTTTCCGGTCCGGTGCGGGGCCAGGCCTCGTCTCTCGTTTCATCAATGCGCCTTGTGTCTCTTGAAGCCATTCCAGAACAGGAGATACCGTTTGTGCATCCGGACGCGCAAACAGACAAGGAGTTCATACCAATCACACTTGGGATGGTATCAAGCGTTTCCCACCCGGCCTCAGGGTGAAAGTGCAATCTGCAACAAAAAGACGGTTGTTCAACCAGTCATAGGCACCGGGCGGGGCATTGAACGCCGGGGCACAGCGGAGTTTATATTCGTCTGTCCCGACCGGCTCGCCCCGGTCCAGCCGGCCGGAGAGATCGTGCGGGGCCACATAAAGCCCTTGTTGCAAATATAGACTGGCGGGCCGTCCTCAGCCTTCCAGAGAATAATGGGCTACCACCCGGGAGGGCCCGGCCGGACAATTTGGGCCAAAGACCGTGCCCCCATTGATCGAAATGATCCGCCGCTGGCGGTTCGGTCCTGGCCCGCCGGTCACCCGCGCGCCGATCTCAACAATAATTCAAAGGCATGACTGAGGTCATAGGCGTTTCAGGAGCCGAGCGTGTCTTGGGTCACCTTGCCGTTGCAGATGGTCACAAGGCATTTGACCGACGCCATCTCCTCCGGCCCGGTCTCAGTCAGGTCCCGGTCCAGCAGGATCACATCGGCAAAATAGCCCGGCTTCAGGCGGCCCTTCCGGTCTTCCTTGAATTCGGCATGGGCCGCATGGGTGGTGTATCCGGCCAGTGCTTCGTCCAGCGTCAGACGGTTGTCCGGCTGGCTGTCATGCCAGGGACGGCGGGTCATGGCAGAATGAATCGAGGCCCAGGGATCAACCGGGGACACCGGCCAGTCGGAGGACAAGATCAAGGGCAGCCCCAGATCCAGCATCCGCCGCCAGGCATAGGCCCGGGACCAGTTTTTCGTGCCAATTCGCGAGACGGTCGGCTCCATCGGCAGGCCGCATTGGCCCGGGGGATGCGGAGGCTGCATGGAAGGGATCACGTCCAGGGTCTTCAGCCGGTCAAAATCCTCTTCCCGCACCACTTCCAGATGCTCGATCCGGTGACGGCTGTCCCTCGGCCCGTTGGCCGCGCGCACCGCCTCATAGGCATCCAGCGTGATCCTGGTCGCCCCATCGCCAATGGAATGCACCGCGATCTGCAGGCCTTCCGCATCTGAAGCGATGCACATTTGCTTGAATACGTCCGGCTCGAAACGCGGTTCGCCGCGCCAGCCCGGCCGGTCTTCATAGTCTTGGCTCATCACCGCCGTGTGGCTGTCCAGAACCCCGTCGATGAAAAACTTGATCGCCCCGGCGCTCAGCGTATCAGAGGCATAATCCCGGACGAGCGCGACGGCGTAGGCAATCGCCGGTGCCGGATCGCCGCCGACACAGCGGCCGGGCACACGGGCCCGGCAGATGAGGCGGCCTTCGTCTTCCAGCTCGGCCAGCAGCTCCAGCGTATAACGGTTGCCATCCATGTTCTGGAAGCTGGTGATCCCATAGGCCGCCATATGTTTGAGGCCCTGGTAGATAATTTCCCGGTCCGCCGCCCGGTCCTGAGCGCTCGGCGAAGCCTCCGGATCCTTGCCGGTGGAAAGACCCAAGCGGTCCCGGCCCGCATTGACAGTCAAGCTGAAAATCGGCCCGAACGCAGCCGGTTCACGTAACTCGCCCGCGGCCAACCCATCAGCCCCCATGACAATCTCATTGCCGGGGGGCAGCACCTTGCCTTCCAGAAGCCCGGCAGCCGCAAGCGCAGCCGTGTTGGCCCAGACCGTGTGATGATCCGGCGACATCAGAGCCAGCGGCCGGTCCGGCAAGATGTCGTCCAGAACCTGCCGGGTCACCGGAGTGTCCTCGCCTAAGATTGTATAATCTGCAGTGTTGCAGAGCACGATGGGCAGGTCCGGCTGTTCGGCCGCATAGGCCCGGATCAGGCCGCAAATGGTATCAAACCCGTGCTGTTCGAACAGGGACAGCTGCGCCAGTTCCGCCGCCCCGGCAAACACATGGACATGACTTTCATTGAGACCCGGCATGACCGTGGACCCGTCTGCATCGATCACACGGGTTTGCTCCCCGGCCAGCGCCCTGACTGTCTCGTCGTCTCCGACCGCCAGGATCTCGCCCCCGGCAAGGGCAATCGCCGTTCCGGAAACATCCGCATCCATCGTCATCAGGCGCGCATTGTAAAAGAGAATGTCGGCGGTCTGCCTCAAGAAAAGCTCCAGCGATCAGTTTGTTGTGACATGTTTGAGGGCGCAGTAGGCCATCAGCCCGCCCGGCCCGAGTTCCCGGCCAATGCCGCTGGCCTTGAAGCCACCCCAGGAGGTTTGCGGAAAAATGATCTGTGGCGTGTTCACCCAGATGTGGCCCGCATCGATCCGGGCGGCCAGCGCCTCGGCCCGCTGCGTATCCCCGCCCACAACGGTGGCGGCAAGGCCGTAGCCGGTCGCATTGGCAAGGCGCAGGGCTTCGGTCTCCTCCGCAACCCGCCGGACACACAGAACCGGGCCGAAGACTTCCTCGGTCCACAAGCGGCTTGTTTCGGGAACATCCAGATAGACAGTCGGCTCGACAAAATAACCTTCACCCCGCCCTCCGGTGCCCCCGGCAAGGCAGGTCAAGCCCTCCGCTCGGGCGGCCAGAAAGTAGCTGAGCACTTTGTCACGCTGGGGCAAGGTCGTAACCGGGCCCATATCGATCTCACCGGACAGGGGATCTCCGACCCGCAATTTGCGCAGCCGGGCCCGGATGGCAGATAGAAGATCGTCTGCCACGCTGTCCATCACGATCAGCCGGGAGGTCGCGGAACACATCTGACCGGTGTTGAACAGGATGCCCGCGCAAACGATTTCCGCCGCGCTGTCGATCTCCGCATCCTCCAGCACGACGATTGGAGACTTGCCTCCAAGCTCCAGGGAAACCGGCAGGACACGCTGGGCGGCCGCCGCCATCACCTTGGCCCCGGTCTCCGTCGAGCCAGTGAAGGACACTTTGCGGATTTCCCGGGCTGCAATCATCGCAGCCCCGATCTCGCCAAGCCCCGGCAGGATCGACAGGACCCCGTCCGGCAAGCCGATTTCGACTGCGATATCCCCATAGACCAGTTCGGCCAGCGTGGTGAACTCGGACGGCTTCAACAGCGCAGGACAGCCCGCAGCCAGAGCAGGCGCCAGTTTCCAGGCAGTTGTAACAAGAGGGAAGTTCCACGGCACGATCAGGGCCGCCGGGCCATAGGGCAAGCGGGTCTGGTGTCCGCGCAGGCCATCCGGCAGCGCCATGTCGGCGCTTTTCAGACCGTCCCCCTCAATCAGCTCCGCATAATAGTCGAAACAGGCCGCCGCATCGTCCAGATCAAAGTCCGCCTCTGCCCTTGGCTTGCCGTTGTTGAGCATCTGCAGCTCCACAAGGACCTCCCGGCGGCAGCGCAGACCTGCAGAAAACCCGCGCAGATACCTGGCGCGCTCTTGCAGCGCCAGATCCCGCCAGCCGGAAAGGGCAGCTTCGGCTGACCGGGCTGCCTGGGTCACATCGCGGGGAACGGCGGTTGAAAATTCGGCGAATGCCCGGCCGGTCGATGGGTTCACCGCCTGACGGGCAGCCCCCTCCCCTTTCAGAAAACCACCATCCAGAAAAACGCAGTTCTGGCGGTCACGCAAGGTTTGGATCAAAGTGCTCATAGCGGAAACCCCAGAGAATGGACAAGACGGATCCAGGCCTTGCGCCAGCCGCCCTTTTCGTCAACTTCATCCAGCGCGCGCATGGTCAGCGCCGCGCCCAGCCAGCGGAACGGTTCCGGCGGCAGGGGATTAGGCAAGGTCCTGGCAAAATCGAGTTTCATTTCCGGCCGGTCCGACCGGTCGAGAATGTCGAGCCCCATGCGAGCGCCAAAGCGGGTGGCGGTGACGCCAAAGCCCGAATAGCCTCCGGTATAAAGCGCCTTGGCGCCATAATAGGGCTGGAAATGCACGGTCATGCGGGTGGTCAGGTCAATCGGGCCGGACCAGGCATGGGTGAAGCGCACATCCTCCAGCATCGGGAAGGTCTTCAGGAAATAGCCAGCCAGGCGCTCATAGACCTTGCGGTTGCGGTCGCCTGCCGGGTCGGTCTGATCGCCGAAATAATAGCCTATACGTCCGCCATAGACGATCCGGTTGTCCGCTGTCAGCCGCATATAGTTCAGCTGCGTCCGCGTGTCATAAATGCCCTGTCGGCTGGTCCAGCCAACCCGGGCCAGCTGCTCTGTGCTCAGGGGCTCGGTGGCGATCACCCGGTCGCGCATGGCCACGACATAGCGTTTGATCCTGCGGTGCCCCGCTCCCCAGGCATTGGTGGCAAACAGCACTTTCGGCGCCCGCACCTGCCCGTCATGGGTCTTGACCTCAAGGTGGCTGCCCTTGTCCTCCACGCTTTCCATCGGCGTGTGTTCATAAAGCGCAACCCCAAGAGACAGCGCGGCCTGTTTCAGCCCCCATGCCAGTTTTGCCGGATGCACCGTGCCGGTCTGCCCCCGGTTCCAGAACGCGCTCTGGAACATGGGCGAGGCAACCTCTCTCTGCACAGCCTCCCGGTCCAGCCACTCGACCTTGTGGCCATGCTCCTGATGCAGCTTGTATTCACGCTCAAGTTTTGGCAGGTCTGCGGGATCGACAGCAACGGTCATCTCGCCGTTCCATTCCAGATCGGCGTCAATGCCGAACTGTTCGATCGCCGCCCGCCAGCCGTTGATGTTCTCCCGGCCCAAGTCCTCCAGAACCGTCAGGTCTTCGGGAAAATTGCGCTGGGCATTGGCAAGGCCGTGCATGACGGAGGCAGAGACGATCCCTCCCGGACGGCCCGAAGCCCCATGGGCGACCTTGCCAGCTTCGATGACCACAACCTCGCGGTCCGGGTCCCGCTGTTTGGCGATGATGGCCGCCCACAGTCCGGTGAAGCCGCCACCGACAATGAGCAAGTCCGCCTCCCGGGGGCCGATCAGATGCGCACAGGTTTCCGGCGCAGCGGGATTGTCCAGCCAGAACGGGGACAGCGTGGTTTCAGCCAGCATCCGGCGGGCAGATGTCATGATTTGCGGGCTCCCATCAGTTTAGGCAAGTCACCGAACCAGGCGACAAGGGCAAAGATCAGCACGGTCGCAGCCACAAACACCACGGAGGCAGCCGCCATCACGGGGGTGTAGCCGTAGCGCAGGGCGTTGAAGATCTTCATCGGCAGGGTTTCGGTGACAGCGCCAACGGTCATGGTCGCGATGATGTATTCATTCAGCGAAATGACGAACACAAAGGCAAAGCCGGACACCAGATAGGGGCGGATCATCGGCAGCACGACTGTACGCAGCAAGGTCCATTCATCAGCGCCCATGGACCGGCTCGCCTCCACCAGACTGTCATCGATTTCCTCAAAGCCCAGCGACAGGGTGACAATGGGCAGTGTCACCAGAAACACCGCATGGGCCACAATGACGGTCCAAAGCTCTCCATAGGCGCCGATCATGATGAAGAAGCTCAAGAACCCGACCGCCGTGATCACCGGCGGCAGCAAAAACGGCATGGCCCCGATCCCGGCCACCAACCGGCCAAACCCGGTGCGGTAACGCCAGTTGAACCACGCCACGGGAAAGGCCACCAGTACGGACAGGACGGCCGCCCCCAGCGCAACGCCGAGCGAGGTCAGAAGCGCGGACCGCCAGCCGTGATCCAGAAACAGATCCGCATACCAGCTCGGATTGAAGCCTTCGGGCGGGAAGTTGAGCGACCGGCGCTCATTCACCGAGACCCCGGCAATCACCACAAAAGGCGCGATCATCACAGTCCCTACCGCCGTAAAAAAGGCGCGTTTCAACAAAGATCCAATCATGCCTTTTGCCCCTTTCTGCCGAAGAGATAGACGGTCAGCACCAGAAGACAGGCCACCGTCATCAGGAAGATCGCGAGGGCTGACGCGAACGGCAGGTTGGCCTGCAGCAGCGCCTGATCGGAAATCACCACGGACAGCGTCCAGTTGGTCGGCCGCCCCAGCACCTGCGGCAGCAGATAGGAACCGAGCGTGAAGACAAAGATCATGATGAAGGTCACCAGCAGCGGCCCCCGGTGCAGCGGCACAATCACCCCGAAGAAACTGCGCAAGGGCGAAGCCCCCAGGGTGCGGGCCGCCTGGTCGATATCCGGATCCAGCCGGCTCAGGATCGGGTAGAACAGCAGCACCGCATAAGGCAGCGCGATATAGAAGACACCGGCAATCACAGCAAAGAAACTCGGCGCATAGCTTGAGGCCCGCTCCACGAGCCCCAGAGCCTCGGCCATCGCCCCGACCCCGGCGGTGCGCGACAGCAGCGTGGACCAGGCAAAGCCGATAATAGCCTCCGACAAGGAGAGAACGGACAGCATCAGGATCAGCCAGAACACCTGGGTTGCGCGCCCGCTGCGCACCAGCGCATAAGTGAAGGGAAAGCCGATGGCGACTGCCAGAACAGACACCAGCACGGCCACTTCCAGAGAGGTGATCAGCACCCCGAAGACAAAAGAGGACCACAGCCGGGCGTAATTGGCCGTTGTGAAGACGGTTTCATAGGCGCCGCCGCCCAGATTTTTGAAAAAGGACAGGCTGACCATGGTACCGAATGGCACCATGTAAAAGGCCACCAGCGCCAAGGCGGGCAAGAGGATCGGGAGATATCCCAGCGGGGTCGTCGGACGAGTGGTCTGCATGGGTTAGGCCAGCACCACGGCGGCCTTGGGGTCGCAGGTCAGATAGGCCGCCTCCCCAACCGCCACCGGACAGGGCGCCCGGCCCGGCAGGCTGACGGTAAGTTCCGGATCGTTTTCGTTGGCCCCGGAAATGCTGACTTCCGTTGTTGCGCCCAATTGCCGGATGAAACTGACCGTGCCCCTCAGGCAGGCATCTGAGGGCGCAGTGGCCAGGCTCAGATCCTCGGGCCGGACCGACAGGGTCACCGGCCCGGTCTCCGGCAGACCGTCCACGGCGATCTTGCCGCCAGGCCCTTCAAACAGACCGGCTTTAGCTTCGCCCTTCAACAAATTTGTGATGCCGATAAAGTCGGCGACAAAGGCGTTGGCCGGGCTGCGGTAGATCTCGATCGGCGCAGCGATCTGCTGGATTTCACCGCCGTTCATAACCACCACCAGATCCGCCGTGGTCATGGCCTCGCGCTGGTCATGGGTCACCAGAAGGGAGGTCACGCCCAGCTGGCGCTGCAGCCGCTTGACCTCAACCTGCATGGATTCGCGTAGCTTGGCATCGAGCGCGGACATGGGCTCATCCAGAAGAAACAGCGCCGGTTCCATGACAAGCGCCCTGGCAATCGCCACCCGCTGGCGCTGCCCGCCGGACAATTGGGTGATCGCCCGGCTGCCATGGCCCGGCAGATGCACCAGATCCAGCACCGCTTCGGCCCGCTTGAGCCGTTCGCTTTTGGCAACACCCCGGATCGCCAGGGGATAGGCCACATTTTCAGCCACCGAGAGATGGGGAAACAAGGCCAGAGATTGAAACACCATGCCAAAGTCGCGCTTGTGGGCAGGCACGCCGGTAATGTCGCGGCCATCAAGCAGAACGCGCCCGCTGCTGGCCGGCTCCAGCCCCGCAACAATCCGCAGCAAGGTGGTCTTGCCGCAGCCTGACGGGCCCAATAAACAGATGAACTGCCCATGATCCACAGAAAGGGACACGCCCTTCAGCGCTTCAAATCCACCGAAAGACTTGTGCAGCTTGTCTACGACTAATCCGGACATGCGGTTTCCAAAAAAGCAGAGTGAACCGGCCCCGCCGCAGCAGAGCCGGCCTGGTTTCAGGGGAAGAGGGCTTAGCTGTTGAGCATTTCCGACCAAATCTGGTTGAGCCACTCGGTCCGCTCCGTGTGCAGATCGTAGCGCGGGATCACCGGATCGATGTCGGAGGAGACGGCTGCGAATTCCGCGTCGGTCAGGTCCATTAGCGAACGGTCCACATTCGGAGCGGTTCCCAGCTTGCGGGCGAGCATCGCCTGGATCTCCGGCTGGGACATGTAGTCGATAAAGACCTTGGCCTGATCGATCTTGTCCGATGCACCGGCAACAACCCAATTGCCGCTGTCGCGCAGACCGCCCTCCTTGGGGAAGGTGGAGCGCACGGGGAAACCGTCGGCGGCCGCCAGACCGGCCACATCGTGATAATATTGGCCCATCGGAATCTCACCGGATTTCAGCGCCTGCTCGAACTGGGCCTCGTCCCGGTACCACAGCCGCACATTCGGCTTCAGTTCGGCCACCTTGTTCAGCACTTCCATGATGGACTCATCGTCCTTCAGATAGTCCACACCGCCAAAGAACGTCTTTGCGGTGATTTCCAGAAGGTAGGAATTGGAGACCAGCGCCAGCATCCCCAGGGAATCCTTGTATTTCGGATCCCAGATATCCGCCCAGCTTTCAATCTGCTCCGGGAACACATCCGTGTTCTGCACCAGAGTAATGTACCAGGATACAGCAGCGGCACCGGCAACCGAACCGTCCTCGTAGCGCAGCATCAGTTCCGGCTTGATGTTCTTCAGGTTCGGGATCGTTTTCTCGTCAAGTTTGGCGAAGAGTTCGGTCTTCATGCCCCGCAGCGCGCTGGTGGTCGCCATCATGGACACATCGGACGGAGCCCGGCGGGCGCGTGCCGCCTGTTGCATCTGGATCAGCCAGGCTTCCCCGGTCGGCACGGCAATGCTCTCCACCTCAATGCCGCTGGCGGCGGTGAAGTCCGGATAGACATGTTTGTCGAAACTGTCCTGGAAATACCCCCCATAGACCCCGACTTTCAGCGGCTCGGAAGCCGCTCTCAGGACCGACGGAGCTGCCAGGGTCATGGCGGAGGCCATGGCGGATTTCAAAAGCGTACGGCGTTTGATCAACGTGAAGTGCTCAGACATTTTTGTCCCCTTTGGATGTATTACCTCCATGGAAACGCGGGACTGGCTTGGGAAAACATCAAAAAAATACGGGCATAACTTCGACATATAACGAAGTAACCGTCATCCGCTTTGGCTCCAGGAATTGACTTTGAAGAAAGGCCAGTCTGCAGGATCATTTGGCAGTTTCCGGACCATATCTTCGGCATTTCACGAAGCTATTTTCGGAAAATACCTATTTATACGAAGAACCCTGCTGGAGAAGGTCACGGCAAGAAGGACAAGAGGACACAATGACGGAACTTTTGAACCAGCCGCTCGGGGGAAACACAATGCCGCGCATGGGCGGCCCGGCCACCATGATGCGCCTTCACTCCCAGGCAACGGCTGAAGGACTTGATGCCTGTTTTGTCGGCATTCCGATGGATATCGGCACCTCCAACCGCTCCGGCACCCGTCTGGGGCCCCGTCAGATACGCGACGAAAGCCGGATGATCCGCCCCTACAATATGGCAACCGGGGCCGCGCCTTTCGACAGCCTCCAGGTGGCGGATATTGGCGACGTTCCGATCAACACATTCGATCTCAAAAAATCCGTCGGGATTATCGCCCAGACCTATGGAGAGATCCTGCGCCACGACACCGTTCCGCTAACGCTGGGCGGTGACCACACCCTGACTTGGCCAGTCCTGCGGGCAATGGCGCAAAAACACGGCCCGGTGGCGCTGATCCATGTGGATGCCCATGCGGACACCAATGACGCCATGTTCGGCGAAACCGCCGCCCATGGCTGTCCATTCCGCCGCGCGCACGAGGAAGGCCTGCTGCAGAACGACAAGGTGTTCCAGATCGGTCTGCGCGGCAGCGGCTACAGCCCGGCCGATTTTGACTGGGGCCGCGACAAGGGCTGGACGGTGATCCCGGCTGAAGAATGCTGGCACAAGTCCCTGACCCCGCTCATGGCGGAGATCCGCGAGAAAATCAGCGATGCTCCGGTCTATCTGAGCTATGACATTGACAGTCTGGACCCGGCCTTCGCACCGGGCACAGGCACGGTGGAGGTCGGCGGCCTGACAACAATCCAGGGGCTTGAGATCATCCGGGGCTGCGCGGGCCTTTCTCTGGTCGGCGCGGATCTGGTGGAAGTTTCCCCGCCTTATGATACAAGCGGCAACACGGCAGTGATCGCCGCCAACTTCCTGTTTGAAATGCTGTGCGCCCTGCCCGGCGTCAAACGCGCCTGACCGGCATAACGGCCCGGGGCCCGACGAGACCTGGGCTCCGAAACCATAAAAGGGACCCGCTCTTGCCCGCCGCTCCGCTCAGCCCGCGTATCGAAACGCTCAACTCGCCCCCGATCCCGCGGGTCCAACGGGCGCTCGCCAGCTATGACGGCAGCGCGGGGCCGGTGATCGATCTCTCCCAGGCTGTGCCCGGCTATCCACCCCATCCGCGCCTGCGCGGCTGGCTGCAGGAAGCCGCCGGAGATCCAGCCCTCCTCGGGTATGGCCCGATCGAAGGCCTGGACAGCTTGCGCAAGTCCTACGCAGCCTATCAGGCTGATCTCTATCAGGCTCCGGTCACACCCCAAGAGACCGCAATCACATCCGGCTGCAATCAGGCCTTTGTGGTGGCCGCCCTCACCGTGGCCCGCCCCGGGGAGTCGCTTTTGCTGATCACCCCATTTTATTTCAATCACGACACCAGTCTTGCCATGCTCGGCATCGGCACAAAAACCGTTGCGGCAAAGCCGGAAAACGGCTTTCTGCCGGATCTTGGCGACATCGCCGCCGCTCTGAGCCCGGACATAAGGGCCATCGCCGTCATCACCCCGAACAATCCGACCGGCGCGGTCTATCCCCCCGCCCTGCTGGGCCAGCTGTTTGACCTGTGCTCAGAGCGCAATCTCTGGCTGATCCTGGATGAAACCTACCGGGACTTTCTGCCCAGCCCCACCCCGGCGCCCCATGGCCTGTTTTCCCGGCCCGGCTGGCAGGACCGGCTGATCAGCCTTTACAGCTTTTCCAAATCCTTTTGCATTCCCGGCCACCGGCTGGGGGCGGTCACGGCGGGCGCACAGGTGATTGAAGCGGCCGCCAAGATCATGGACAATCTTCAGATCTGCGCCCCCTGCCCGCCCCAGTCGGCCGTTGCCAAAGGCCTCGCCGGACTGGGAAACTGGCGGGAGGACAACCGCGCCGAGATCGCCCGGCGCACGCAGGCCCTGACCACAGCCTTCGCACCTTTGAAAGACTGGCAGCTCCTGACGAAGGGCGCCTATTTTGCCTATATCCGCCACCCGTTTGACGGCATCGGGTCCGAACAGGTGGCCACCCAACTTGCGACAACCCACGGCATTGCCACCTTGCCCGGCTCCTTCTTCGGCGCCCGGCAGGAGCCCTACCTTCGCTTTGCCTTCGCCAATGCTGACGCAGACGCGATCCACAGCCTGACGGACCGTCTCAGCGCAGTCCGCGCGCCTTCAAACGGCAGCGAATAAAGCACACTGAGGGTCCATCAGAGGAATGCCTGCCAGCAGCAGCTCTTGCTAAAAATGACATCTGCCGGTTTCTTCCCGCCTCCGGATCGTATTACATGCTGTGAGCATCAACACTGCAGAGGCTGAGCCCTTGAAAGTCAGAAGCTTCGCCGTGATCGGCCTGGGAACCTTTGGCAGCACCGTGGCCAGCGAGCTTGCCAGCTTCGGAAACCCGGTCCTCGGCATTGACATCCAGGAGCGCAATGTCGCCAGACTGGCGGGCGTCCTGTCCGAAGTGATCATCGCGGACGGCAAAGATGAAGCCGCCCTGAAGGATGCAGGGGTCGGCAATTATGATGTGGCCATCGTCGCCATCGGCGAGGATCTGGAAGCCAATATCCTGTGCACTATGAATGTGAAGCTGCTGGGGGTCGAGACCATCTGGGTCAAGGCCCTCAACAAGACCCATCACCGGATCCTGACGAAACTCGGCGCGGACCGGGTAATCCTGCCTGAACAGGAAGTGGGCCAGCATATCGCCCAAATGCTGCACAATTCCCTGATCCGGGACTATGTCAGCCTTGGCAACGGCTATCATATCGTCGACTTCAAGGTGCCTGCCCCGCTGCATGGCAAGGCGGTCAAGGACCCGTCCCTGTTTGCCAAATATGAAGTGCGCGCCCTCGGGGTCATGCGCGACACCAAATTTCTGTCCTGCGAGAGCGGAGAGCTGCTTCTGCTGGAAGGCGACAAGCTGCTGCTGCTCGGCACGCGCACGGTGCTGCGGCAGTTCGGCGATGACATGCGCGACCGGATCTGAAAGCAAAGGCCTTTTGGAAATGCCCCTCACGCCCTCCAGAGACCGTGTCTCGAACCTGCCGCCGCCACTCGTCCTGATCCTGATCTACGCCGCTTTTGTGCTGCTGGGTGCCGCCGCACTGATGATACCTGGTGCAACCACCGGGCCGATCACCTGGTCCGACGCCCTCTTCACCGCCACCTCAGCCGTCACGGTAACAGGCCTTGCGGTTCTCGATACGGGCAGCGATTTCACCTTTTTCGGCCAGGCGGTGATCGCTGTCCTGATCCAGCTGGGCGGTTTGGGCCTGATGACCTTCGCCGTCCTCATCCTTTCCATGCTCGGCCTGCCGGTCGGCTTCACCCACCAGCTCTATCTGCGCGAGGACCTGAACCAGACCTCGGCAACGGATCTTCTGACCCTGACCAAGATCATCCTGCGGGTCGTGGTCCTGTGTGAACTGGTTGGCGCGAGTCTGTTATGTTTTGTATTCGTGCCGGATCTGGGGTTTTTCCCAGGCCTCTGGAGCGCCGTTTTTCATGCTATCTCTGCGTTCAACAATGCGGGCTTTGCCCTCTTTCCCGACAGTCTGAGCCGCTGGGTTGGCAGTCCACTCCTCAACATCGTCATTCCGGCCCTGTTCATTTTCGGAGGGCTCGGCTTCACGGTCGCCGCCGACATCTGGCGCCAGCGCCGCTGGAACAGCTTTTCGCTGCACACCAAGCTGATGCTGGTTGGAACCGCGGCGCTGCTCCTCTGGTCGACGACGGCCTTTGCCATGATGGAATGGTCGAATCCGGCCACGCTCGGCCCCTTGAGCTGGCAGGACCGTCTATGGGTCAGCTGGTTTCAGGCGGCCTCCACGCGCACGGCCGGGTTCAACACGGTGCCAATCGGCGGCCTGACCGACGGCAGCACCTTGATGTTCATGACCCTGATGGTGATCGGCGCGGGCAGCACCTCAACCGGCGGCGGCATCAAGGTCACCACCTTCATTGTTCTCTTGCTGGTGATGATCTCGTTTTTCCGGCGCCGCCAGAATGTTGACGTTTTCAGCCGCCGGCTCGGGGGCGATCAGGTGATGAAGGTCCTGGCGCTGGCCATGGCCACGGTGCTGCTGATCCTCGTTGCCATGTTCATGATGATGCTGTTTCACGAAGGCACCTTCGTGGACATCGCCTTTGAAACCGTTTCCGCCTTCGGCACGGTCGGCCTGTCCCGCGGGATTACCGGCGACTTCGACACGGCCGGGCGCATCGTGATCATGTTCATCATGTTCGCCGGCCGTGTCGGCCCTCTTACCCTCGGCTTTCTTCTGGCCACCCGCAAACCCAAGCGGATCTCCTACCCGGCGGGCATTGTCTATCTTGGGTGACCGTGCGCAACCGGTCTGCGGCGCCTGAGGCACAGACCGCCAAACGGTGGCGCGGCCCTGAAAGGGGCTGGTCCGACGGACCCGCCGGGTTCCCCCTCACCGCCCAAACAGACAATTGGCTCAAATCAACCAGCCTGCTCTTCGGCAGACCCCGCTTTGGTATTCTGTCTGGCAATACTGTCGCGGATCATCGGACTGATGGTCGGCGCTTGCACCAGAATGGAAAAGATCACCACGATATAGGTCATCACAAGCAGCAGCGTGTGCACATCCACACCCTGCACCATCACGGCATGTTTGGGTGTGGAGGCCGCCATGGCCAGGGCCAGTCCGCCACGCAAACCGCCCCAGGTCAGAATTTTGATCGAATGGGCGTCATATTGCCGGAACCGTGTAAAACCAAGGTAAGGCAGCCAGACGCTGATAAAACGCGCCGCCAGCACCAGAGGGATCATCAGCAGACCCAGCCAGACCTCCATCCACTGAACAGGCAGGATCACCAGGATCAAGCCGATCAACAGGAACAGCAAGGCATTTAGGAAGGAATCCATCGTATGCCAAAAATGTTTCAGGGTCCGCTGACTGTCCTTGCTGAAGCCTTGCGCCTTGGTGATGTTGCCAATCACGATTCCGGCGACCACCATCGCCAGGGGGCCTGAAATGCCCATCATGACGGCGCAGGCATAGCCGGAAGTCGGGATCGCCAGGGTAATCAGCAACTCGATGCTGGGATCATTGGATTTTTTGATCATGTAATGGGCGACAACAGCCAGAACGCCCCCAAACAGAATACCGCCCACAGCTTCAACGAAAAAGATATCGGCAACACGTTCGACTGTCGGCTCGACACCCGAAAAGGCAAGGGCAAAGATGACGCTGAAAATGACCAGACCAACACCATCATTGAACAGGGATTCCCCTTCGATCTGCACCGCAATCTTTTCCGGCGCGCGCATATGCTTGATGATAGCCAGCACCGCGATCGGGTCGGTCGGACTGATCAAGGCCCCAAACAGCAGGCAGTAGATAAAGGGCAGCTGATAGCCCAGAGCACCAAGCAGCCAGTAACTGGCATAGCCGATGAGGAAAGTGGACAACAGGGTGGACCCCAAGGCCAGAACCGCAATCTCCCATCTCTGGCTCTTCAAAAGCTTCAGATTGATCTCCAGACCACCGGCGAACAGCAGAAATCCAAGCATCCCCTTGAGTAATAGTTCGTTGAAATTGATATTTTCCAGAGCATTTTCAATCAAAATGACCGTTGGGCTGTGAACTCCGATCTTCAGCATAAGCAACAGCAGAACAGACAAAAGAACAGAACCACGTGTAATCGCAATGGTTGTTTGCGTACTTAGAAAATACTGATTTGCAAAAGCGAGGAAAACTGAAACGGCTGATAAAAAACAGAGAACATACCAAGCACTCATCGATTACTCCGTAAATTTTGCGACGAGCCAAAGTGGAAGCGCATTATTTTATTTGCATTTTTTTGAATGCAACTTGTGTGTCGGGATGGATTGCTTACCGGAAACTGGCGTGTGAGTGTCAGCCAGGTGCGGCGCGCTTCTATCACATTAAATCTGAACGGCAAAGCGCAGAATTGCGGCAAAGCTCGGCTGCGGAAAAGCCAGCCACATGCTCTTTCAAAGTCCCAATGGTCTGTTATCCGCAGATCCCGGATCGCTTCATCGGCCGTGTCCGTCAATTAGGGCCCGGCCAACCGAAAAACGATGAATTTTCAAGGCGCAAGTCAATCCCCCAGTTTCAGCGGAACGGAAAATCTCCCACGTCCTCTTCACAACAAACCGATTGGGAAACAAGGAAAACGAAAGAAACCAACGACCCGTTCGGCACAAGGGTGTAATCCATGTCCGGTACTAACCGTGGCCGATGTCTTCGGATCGGACAGGAAAAGAAAATGGTGGGCCCGGAGGGAGTTCTAGGGCTATTTCCTATAATAAGTTGATTTCATTTATTTTTTCAGAATGACCCATAACCCGGAACGGCGGCGGATGATCCGACGTGCACCCTTCTGTGTACTCTCCGCACCGCATTGTCAACGCCTCAAACCCAGATGCACAGCAGCTAACTCGTGTTTGCCATTGAGCGTATCCTCGTTTTTGGTTCTCAATCAGGTGATGTCGAAATCGGGGGCAACAGCCGAGTTATCTACGCACATTGTTTTTTTGCAACTTTCCAAAGCACCGAGCGAAACTACCCTTGGTACATTTTCCTAAGTTCTTTCAATAGCTTCTAAGGGGAAAAAAAATCACTAAAATTCTAGGTTGAAATACATGTATATTTCCTTAACATTGCGTCGCGTTAGTGACGATTTTTGCCGGGGGGGGGGGCATCAATATGAAAAGTGTTTTTCTAAGTATATTCTCATTTTTTTCCCTGTTTTTAGGAATCTACAGTTCAATCGCCTCTGAAATTACTAAAGACGTAACTAACAATTCGGTTTCGGCGATCAGTGATGTACTGAATACTGCCTTTGGTGGCGCTAAGCTAGTTCTACCAGTTCAAGCAAGGTCAAAAAACTCAACCATCAGAGTTGGTGCAGTACACACAGGAATAAACGACTCAATAAAACGTCCCAGTCGCAATATATTATTTCACAATAGCTCACAACGCAGCTGCGCACCCTCTTCGAATCTACTAGCGGCAAACCTATCTTATGAATTGATCCAAATTCAATATGACTTCGAGGCTTCTGGCGGAATAAATTTAGAGATAAAAGACATATTTACACTTTTAAGCTTAGAAGCAAGCAACATACAATCTTACAGCCTGAAGATTAGAGACGCGAGTATTGTGAGTTCAGTGGACAACGTACTTCGAAATGAAGTTGGTGTCTTAGCGATGTTTGACGACCAGAATGACGACTGGTGTAAAAAGGCCGTTTTTTGCGGACCGAAAAGGACATACATTTTAAATTCCATTGCTGAAGGTAAGATTGAAATGAAGTTTATCTTTAAACAAACAGCTAATGGAAAACTCGTCGACTTCGTAATTGAATCCATCGGTGCCAAAGTAGGTGCAAATTTAAATCTCACCAGAAGCGTAACTGCTGATGGCAAAGAAATGGCTGTTTTTTCTTCAGGCGAGAACATCGTCGCGTTTGCTGCAACTCAGAAGTATTGGAGGAAGGTTTTGACCGACCGAACCTGCTCTTGATGCATAACTTGTTCATCGCAATTTGATCCAGCCAGGAAAGCACATGTCATACGGGTCAAAGTATTGGCTTCCATTCGCCGCTTGTCTATGGATAAGTGCCTGCTCCTCACTGGATGACAGGACAGCAGTGTACAGTCATCTTGGCGCAGATACCGTGCTAATGAGGCCAACCTTCTCTGCACCTAAGCCGGGTTCAAGAGATCACGCCCTGAACAATTTTGTGTTCCTACCTGGGGTCCTGTTGAAGCCAGAACATATCGTTGCTGAAGTCGACCATGAACGCAGACGAGCTGCAATTTGGTCTTCGACAAAGATAGATAGTTGCGCGCCACCACCTTCTTTGTACTCTCTGAACGACGTTACGGAGAAAGATCTCCCAGATGTGAAAATTAATTACGATTTTGAGTTTTCACTAAGGTCATTCATCGATTCGATCATCCGCTTCGATATCGGTCGTATTTTCAGATTATCTAAGCCTGAAAAGCGACTTAAAGATGCACGCGACAAATTTGAGTTTCGCGAAAACGACGTTCAGTATGTGAAGTCTATCACGATAAATATTACAAACTTGAGGGTGATAGAAATAGGCAGAAAAAAGTTAGAGGAGGCTTTTTATGCACTCGCTCAAGAATGTCCGTATTTGGCAAAAGAATGGCAGGTTGAGAAAGCGTACGTTGCCGATATTGAAATCGACGTAAAGTCCTTAGAAGGGAGTTCCGTTAACGTACAGCTATTGGAGAGTAAAATTCGAAAGCGGTTAAGCGTAAGAATTCAAGGAAAAGATCAGTTTTTTGCGATCAACGTGAAAAAAAATGCTTCCATTTAGGTTAGCAAAATATCAGTTTCTTTGGGTCGCGTTTCAGCTACCTTTTTACCTGATGCATTCAGCTTCGGCAGCAAGCAGCTGTGAGAGTTTGTTTGCTTGTTCGCTAAAGAACGAAACTTACGTAGATAATATAATACAAGGAAGCAATTTAGAGGATCTGCAATCGCTTACTATTGGATCTGTGTTTCAGTCCAATAAAAATAGTGTAATTCAGAAATTTACACAAATTTGCACTGCTGAAATTAACAGAGAACCAAGCAGGTCTATTTCGATAAAACTAAATTTTGACTCAGACTTACCGGAGCGTGGAATTGATCACGAGTTACTCAGAAGTTTTTTAGAGTATTATGGTATTGAAGGTGTTAAATTACGTAACTTAAAACAAATTGAAGTATATATGGAAATTTCATACGAAAACGTTGCAGATAATATTGGGAGACGCTGGGCATTCAATGCGTTAGAGCGTGAAAGCTGTAGTTTAATCAGGTCAACTAACCTATCTTACATTTCGAACTTGGCGTACACGAGAATTGATATTCGTTTTTCCGGTTCTGAACAAAACTACACTAACGTAATTTTGCCCGATCTATTTGACGGAAGAATTTGTGAAGAATCCTACTGCATAGCAACTCATGAGTTCGTTGTAGTCGGATACTCAGCAAAGAAGTTAGAGTAATCCTGTATAGGTTTAACTGCATGAAGTTCAGCTACATCATTCACTGATTCTAGAGGATCGTGAATATTCAAGCGGACGGTCAGCCAGACTATGGTACATCCCTCTGCCCTTCTTAAGTAAATACAAATCTATCTTGCCAAAGCGCGAATTGTTTTAAGCTGCACGATTGATCCTTTAAACATCTGATTGGGGGTTAAAATGAATATTAGATTCAATCGAGTGTTAAAGATCATTTTTTTGTTGACGATTTTTCTTCCCGCACAGTCCTTACCTTTGATTGCCGAATTTGCCATCGATGATCCGAACGCATGCCAACGTGGTGATAATACGAGCAACAATATTGATAGGACATGCCGCTTCAATTCTAAACGACTCGCCGAAGACTCATCTTGGCGAAAGCTGAAACGGCGTTTGGATCGAAAAATCTCTACTTGTGGCATCAAATCCAATATTGTCGATAGTGTTTTGGCTGCCGACCCATCCATCGAACTTGATTTACCCGTAGGTAAAAAACGTTTTCTACCTATTCTGATGTCCGACAAGAGTAGCCGCCAATGGAGTTGCTACCGTACAAAGATCAGGGTAGCCTGTGTTGACGATGTAAAGGCGACAGAAGACAAGGGTTATGAACTCACACTTAGGGCGCTACCAACCGGGCACGCTATTGAAGATGTAATAAAAATTCGGCCAAACGGAAGCGTTGACTATGGAGAAGCAAACAGCGGTCAGTTCTTTTTGATCAAAGAGAGATTTGTCTATCTGGATAAAGTGCGCAACGGCATTGCCAACTTCCGTTGCAATCCAAATGAATCAAATTCTGCCTGCCGAAGGTCTTTGCTGTATGCTTCAGAGTGGCTGATGTCACTTGAATTGCGCATCCACCGAAAAGCACCGTTCAAAACGGGCCCATCCCAAAGACGTCAGGACAAGGATTTCCTGAGAGAACACCTAGGGACACTTGGCCTGAATGATTTCGAACAACAGCTCAGCGATGTAACTATTCGCAACGAAACCGGCACAATATCTCCCTTTGAAATGGTCGATGCTGTACTAGCAAATAGCGGTCTTAGCTTCGGACCACATCAATATGACATAGGGGTGAACCCGGAAGCCGCTACGCTATTTTCGAAGCTCGCAGAAAAGAAAATTAATAGCGACGATACCTCTAGCGAGTTGGCCTACTATCTGCAAAACCAGTGCCTGAATGAACCAATGCGAAAACTGAGTGTGAGAGACTTGAAAGTCGCATACGATAATTGGCCGACACTGACTGACTTAGTACGCGAACAAAAAAAGCTCGTCACTGAAACTTATCGCGGTTGGCTTGCTTCAAGTAATCGCGAGTATATTCGGCTTCAAAAGCAACCGCTGTTTAAGGATTACCCGCAGCTCGCAGCGCTCCTAATAAACATCGGCCATCAATATGGCCCAGGGCACCGTCGGAAAGCCATGAATGTTATTCAGAACGGCGCAGATCAAGAACTTTCTCTCAAAGACCAATCCTGTCGTGTCTTGGACTACTTGCTCGGCACAGCATTTGGACGCTCCAATCCGACGAGTGTCAGGGACAGGCTTCAGGCTACCGTTGGCGTATCCTGCGAAAATTAATACGCTTAACTCTGATTGCAAAGTTTGTGCGCATCAGTTTTGCTTTGGGCCCCGCCATTGTTAGCCTGTAGCCCTGGTCTCCTGGGGCTTTTAACGTAGCGCAAATTAAGCGGAATACGGTAGCTGGACACCCGCAACAACCTCGCCATTGGAGGTGATTTCTGATTCACTTCGATCATGGAGGTGTTTTCATGGATCCGAGCAGTCTTTTCAGTTTGTCCGATCATCT
>NZ_JBSWYH010000031.1:0-56865 GCF_056161025.1 Roseibium sp. AWQ4_254 | reverse complement strand
CAGCTGGTCCAAAAGGTCTTTGTCGATGCTCATACGTGGGTCTCCTCATCTCAGAGCTACCACGCCAGGGCACAGAATTCCGGACAGTCTCATTTCGATCAGAGAATCGTTCGCTCGTGAACAGACCAAAAAGCTCTCGCCGCTGTAAGAGCGATCAGCTATGAGACCTCATGCGCCAACGGATAAGAAGCGGATGATCTTGTTGCAGATCTTGCCCTATATCCGTATTGCGCCTTGATCTGTGCTTCGCCGAAAAACCTCCAAAACCGGTCAGATCGGTCTCTATCAATTGTGGATGGTATTACTCCATCCCGGCATCCGGATCGGTGCGCGTCTCTTGCGCATGCAGGATGGCGGCTGCAAGGGTTTCCGCCTTCTCTGCCCCTGCCAGCACGAAACGGCCGTCAATAATGAAACAGGGTACGCCTGAGACGCCCATCTCCTGTGCCTTTGCGATTTGAGCCTCGGTCTTGTCCAGATCCGTGTCCATCTCCAGCAGCTGCTCGACCAGGTCCGACTGCATCCCGGCCTCTGCGGAAATCCGGACCAGGGTCTCCGCCTGTGTCAGATCTTCCCCTTTGACGAAATAGGCATGGAACAGCCGTTCCACCACATCATGTTGCACATCATCAGCACGGGACCACAGGATCAAACGGTGGCAGTCCAAGGTGTTGGGCGAGAGTTTGATGGCGTCGAAGGCGAAATCAATACCGTCCTCCCGGCCGGCCTCCCGGATCCGGCTGTAAACCTCTCTGGACTGGTCCGGTCCGCCGAATTTGTCGTTCAGATATTGCTGCCGGTCCTTGCCTGTGCGGGGCAGGGTGGCATTCAGCTGAAACGGGTGCCAGCGCACCTGCACAGGCACCTGAGGCAAGGATCTCAATGCCGCATCCAGCCGGCGTTTGCCGATATAGCACCAGGGACACATGACATCCGATACCACATCAACCGTCAGCGGAGGCGTTTCATTCATAGAAGATCCAAGCGTTGTTCACGGCCAAGCCCGTTGGCCAAAGTTATGATATTCCCCATTCTTGACCTTACCAAAGCCAACAGGAAACAGAGGTATCTTGCCAGCTAATGGTCCCGAACGGTATGGCTCAGGATCGAATGGATGCGTTTCTGGAGCCGCGCCGTGCCGGCTTCGTTCTTCAGAACGGCCACCGGCCCGACATCCTTCACCAGGCACACAAGATCCTCGTCCCTGCTTGTGGCATCCGCAATCGACAGCAATGTGGCATGAATCTCCTCAAGATCATCGTCTGAGGCCACTTCGATGCCGAAATTGTCCGGCTGAAGCCGCATCTCCCACAAGTCCAGCCCGCGCACAGCCAAAGCTTTGCTGCAAGTCTCAAGATAGCTTAAATAATCTTCCGCTTGAAGACCGCCTTCGGCAATTTGCCGGCGCAGCCAAACTTGACTTTCTGCCAGGACCTTGTCCGCCAGGCGGCGGCGTTTGCCGAATTTGATCGCTGCCGTGATCCGCTGCACCAGGGTTTCCGTGCGGTTATCGCCAACGAGAACATCGGAGGCACCGTTGCGGAACAAAAGCGCCGTGTCTTCCTCGCTCTCACAGACGGCCAGAACCGGCAACCCTGCAAAGCGCGCGTCCCGGCGGATCTGCTGGATCGCTTCAATGGCATCGTCAAACGACGCATCAATCACAACCGCGTCGAACGCCCGCATGGCCATGAATTCCACCGCCATCTTGCCATCAAACGCGCCAACCACCTCGACCTTCTGCGCCCCGGCATCTTGCCACTCCAAAAAGCGGCCACTGACCCCAACCACCATCAGGCTGCTGGTTCCCGAATGGTGCGGAGCAGATCCAAAGCCCGGGATGCGGCCGAAGATCGAGCGCCGCAGCTGCGCTTCCTCAGACCGCATCAGGGCGCGCTGATGAATACAGATAAGCATCAGTAAAACGTCATCCGGAACAACCCGGTCGATGATCGCCGTTGCCGACACTCCGTCAGGGAGAACATCCTGGCCATCGGTCAGAATGTAAAACGGCACCTCACAGGGCAGCCCGGAGGAGCAGGAAATCAGCCATTCAAAAAACGGGCCGCGGGCCTCCATCTCAAGCGAGGCGATATCGACGACGATGGCGGCAGGCAACGCTGTGGGCAGCTGGCTTTCCCGTTCATACATGTCAAGAAGCGAAATATCGAGATCTTCCGGCCCCCCGGATTGGATGCTGCGCCTGGGACGCCGCCCTGCATACCAGTAAGGTCCGCGCCACGACAGTGACGTTTCATAATCCATGCCCAATCCCCATAAGGCACCCGCTGTTTTCGATCCGCAAATGCGCAGTCCGCAAAGGAAGTTAAACAAAAGCCATTTAACGGACGCACCAAAAGGCTCAATATTGAAAATCAAACCTTTTGAATGGTCACATACCCCACCAGACCGTCCGAGCAGTCTAAAACATGATGCGTTCCTGTGAACGCAAAAAACGACACGAGCGCTTTGATCCTGATCACCTTTTTGTTGCCGGGCCGTTTCAGGCCGGCCAGATGCCAGGTTCAGGCGACTGCGGCCGGAAGTCTCTGCGTGCGCATCGTCAATTTATCCCGGCAAATGGTTCCGTCGGCATTGCGCGGCAAGGATTGCAGGATCAGTACCCGATGCGGGATCTTCGCAAGATCCACGCCCTCCGCATCCAGGTAGGCAAAAAACGAAGCCGCATCCGGCACATTGGTGCGCTCCGGCACAAGGGCCGCATACATGCGTGCACCCAGAACCGGATCTTCCACGATGAAGGCCGCAGCCTCGCGGATGCCCGGATAGCTTGAATAAATTACATCAATGGTTTCAAGATTGCCTGTTCCGAGCGCATAGACACCCGGAATGCCAAATCCGGCAATCCCCCCATCTACCCGTTCCACCTTGATATTGGTGTTCAAGAACCCGGTGCCTTCCCAGCGGACCCGGCGCTGATCCCCGTTCAGCGTATGCCATCCGACTTCCGGAACCATTGGTCCCTTGACAAGAAGGGTCTGAGTTGGATCGTCGCTCTCTCCGGTAACGTCAATTTCCAAAAGGGCTGGCCCGCTTTCACACCCGTTCGGCCCGCTATGCTTTCCCAGCGCAGTGGCCTTCATCTTGGCCGACGGTCCGCGCGCCTTGGCAACAAGGGCAAATTCGTCGGCAATCTGAACGTCCACCAGCCTGCGGCGCGCCACAAAGGTCGTCGGGTGGGGGGCCGAGATGTTCCAGGCAGCCAAAACCGCTGTATCCGAGCTTTCCAGTTTGCGGTCCAGCGTTTGAGCCAGCGGCCCCGGCGTCAGCACCACATCAGCTGCAATGTCGTTGGCATGAGCCGCCAGATTTGCCAGAGAGGTAGGATGGTGCAGATGAAGCGTGCTGCCGGTCATCAGGAACGGCACCAGTCCACCGCCAAGCCCGGTCAAGCCGCTCAGTGAATAGGGGAGCAGCAAGGAGCTACCATCCTGGATATGCGCTTCATTCACGATCATCTGGGACGCTGCCATCCAGTGATTGTGACACCGGCTGACAGGCACATTTTCCTCGCCGCTGCGGCTCCAGCAAATGGTTGCGGTATGATCCGCCGGATCGGGGCGCTGCTGCGGGGTGAAAACCAGATCGTCTCCCATTTCGGCGAGCATCGGCCCTAACTCGATCAAACCATCGGGCACTTCCTTGCCAAGGCCAAATACAAATCTCAGGGAAAAAAGCTCTGCTGCCACATCGCGTGCGGCGGCCCCCACATCCCGGGTTTCCACTCGGTCGGCAGCGATAAAGCCTTTCGCGCCGATGGAATTGAGAGCCTCGACAACATTTTTCTGGCGCCAATGCAGCGGCAGGGGAGAGATGATCAGGTCTGCCCGCAAGGCCGCAAGCACCGCCACAACCGTATCGACGGTGTTGGGCGCCTGCACACCGATGACATGGTCCGACGACAGCCCGACCGTGCTGAAAAAAGCGGCCAGCTTGTCGATTTCCAGATCGGCTTCCGCATAGGTCAGACGACGCGGCTCGCCGCCGGTCCATTTGGCCCTGTCGGGCGCATCCACCAACGCAAGCCGGTCAGGATGGGCCTGTGCAGTTTTTCGGAAGAGTTCGTCAAGCGGTACATCGGACCAGGCTCCGCTTTCGTGATACTCGTTGATCAGATGGTCTTGGGTGACTTTCATATCTTTCTTGGTCCATTGGTCCGATTATTGAGCGGTCGCTGACCACCAGGTGTCAAATTCGTGTCCGTAAAGGGAATGATGCTGCGGCGGCTGAACCCTTTTCCAGTGGGCGACCCAATCCGCAGACACATTATAAAGCGGCACCGCATAGGCGCCGGAAATCAGGACCCGGTCAAATGCCCTGACCGCGTCCACAAACGCTTCCCGGCTGCGTGCGCCGACAATCGCATCAATCAACGCATCAATGGCCGGTTCCCGGGCGCCAACAAAATTGAAGGACCCCTTGGCGTCCGCGGCTTTGGTGCTCCAGCGCCCATATTGCTCTGCGCCGGGAGAAAGAGACGCGTTCCAGGTGTTGAACACCATGTCGAACTCGCGCTTTGTCCGGCGGTCCTCAAATTGAGACGGGTCAACGCTGCGCACACTTGCCTTGATGCCGAGTAGCTCAACCGTCCGGCCATAGGCCAGGGCCAGCTTTTCCTCATCTTCATTTTTGGCAAGAATTTCAAAGGCCAGCTGTCGGCCAGTCGTGTCGTTGATAAGCTTGCGTTCCTTGAGGCTATATCCGGCGGCCTTGAACTGGGCGAGAGCGGCCCGTAGCACCTTGCGGTCCCGCCCGGAGCCATCCCCATCCGCCGGCCGCCAGGTTCCGGCCAGCACATCCGGATCGACCGCACCGGGGAAGGGAGCTAGCAACTCCATTTCCCGCTCGCTCGCCGGACGGCCAATCGAGGAGAGCTCGGAATGGTCCCAATAGCCGGCGGTCCGCGTGTAAAGGCCAAAATAGAGGTTGCGGTTCACCCACTTGAAATCGAACAGCATACGCAGGGCCTTGCGCACGCTTACATCGGAAAACTGTTCCTTGCGGGTGTTGAAGGCAATTCCCTGCATTGGCGCGGGCACGCCGCGCGGGATCTCCATCTTGACAACGTCGCCGGAGGTGGCCGCCGGAAAATCGAAACCCTTGGCCCATCTTGCCGGGTCCCGGAAATTCAACGCATCAATCAGCCCCTTCTTGAAAGCTTCCTGAAGGGTTGTCTCGTCCCGGTAATACTCGACCCGGATCTGATCGAAATTGTCGAAACCCGCTTTCACCGGCAGGTCTTTCGCCCAATAGTCCGGGTTTTTCTCGTAAATCACCTGACGGCCCGGCGTGATCTCCTTGAAGACATAGGGTCCGGATCCGATTGGCGGTATCAGGGAAGACTTGTCGAAATTTTCTGCATCCGTGTGCTTTTTGGAGAACACCGGCGCCAGAGCGATCAGCAGGGGAAGCTCCCGGTTGTCACCGTTTTCAAACACCAGCTTCAGGCGGTTGGGCGCAGTCACTTCCTTGGTTTTGATAGCTGCATACCAGTTCCGGTAGGGCGGACGTCCCTTGTCCCGGATGATGTCGAGGGAAAAAATGATATCGTCCACCGTCACAGGCGTTCCGTCGGAAAAGCGCGCATTTGGATTGAGTTCAAACTCTATCCAGTCCCGGCTTTCGGGCATGCGGACCCGTTGGGCAATCAGGCCATAAAGTGAAAACGGCTCCGCATAGGAGCGCACCATCAGGCTTTCCAGAATATTGTTGCCGAATAGCCGTTCCCGAATCCCTCTTGCGGAGGTCCAACCCCCTTGAACAATAAAGGAATTGAGGCTGTCGAAGGTGCCCTGGACACCAAGCGTCAAGATGCCCCCCTTGGGAGCGTCCGGATTGGCATAGGGAAAGGGTTCGTCAACGCCGAGGGCAGGGGATCCATGCATGGAAACTGCATGGGTCCAGGGAACGGTTTCATCGCTCGCCAGGGCCGGTCCGGCGCCCGCAAAAAGTCCCGCGCAGACGAGGGCAAGCCCCCGCAGCCCGAGGCGCAGGGGGCAGGTGTGAGAGGCTAAAAACGCTAACAAACGCATCACCATTGCCGGAAAGTTCCTTGATTCTCAGAGCCGAGGGTAACACAAGGCCAGCCCGAACGCGCCCGTAACAAGTGCCAAAGACCGAGATATTCAGATTTGAATCGAACCCGATCGATGCGTTGCAAATCGGTCACCCTCTCGCCTCAATTCGATGCGTTACCTGCGTTTTACGGATCTTAGGTTCGAACGGGCCTTGCGGATATGATCCGGATGGCTCAGAACAACGCGAAGATTTCGCATACGCACGATTGAGGACGTTTCGATGACGAGTGTTTTGAAAAGAGGATTGTTGGGATGCGCAACGGCGGCATTCGTAGCCTTGTCTTCTTTTGCAGCTGCTCCAGCAATCGCTCAGGAAGCTAAAAGCCCCTGGACGAAGGCATGTAACACCAATCCGAATACGAAGAAGGAAATCTGCTTCATTTCGATTGAGTTGCGCACCAATACCGGTCAGTTCCTGAGCAACATCGCAATTCAGGAAGTCGCCGGCGAAGCCCGTAAGAAGCTGCTCGTGGCCGTGCCCGTCGGTGTGTTGCTGCAGCCGGGACTGCGCATCCAGATCGATGACAGCAAGCCTGTGACAGCCAAATACAGCATCTGTGCACCCAATGCCTGTTACGCCGAAATGGCGATTGACGACACGTTCATCAATGCCATGAAACAGGGTGGTGAAATGCGGGTTGCGCCGTATAACCAGCAGGCCAAGGAAATCGTTTTCAAGATGACCCTGGTTGGCTTTACCAAGGTCTATGACGGTGCGCCGATGGATGTCGGCGAGCTGCAGAAGCGTCAGGAAGAACTGCAGAGCGAGTTGCAGAAACGGGCAGATGAAGCCCGCCAGAAGCTGATCGACGCGCAAAAAGCGAGCGAATAAACGCTTCGAAAGTGATGCGTTGGAGCAGTTCTCTTATCTAGGGGATTGCTCCTGACGCTTCGGATAAAACAAAAAGGCCGGAACAAAGTGTTCCGGCCTTTTGTGGTTCAAAGCGATGGTAACAGAGGGCAAAACGCGCGTCAGTGGATCTCGACGCTGCGCGGCAGATAGGACCCGTCAGTCTGTTCTTCAAAGATCTCTTCCACCTGCGGATGGCGCACGGGTTCTCCCGTCATGTCCGGCTCCAAATTCTGTTCGCTTACATAGGCGACATATTCCGTCTCCTCGTTTTCCGCGAGAAGATGATAAAAAGGCTGGTCGCGCACAGGCCGCACGTCCTCAGGAATGGCGTTCCACCATTCTTCCGTGTTGCTGAATGTCGGGTCAACATCGAAAATAACGCCCCGAAAGGGGTAAATCCGGTGCCGGACGACCTGACCAATTCTAAATTTTGCCGTTCGCATGGATACTTGTCCGCCTACTGCATGCAATGCCGGGATACCGTGTCAGCATCCTGCTTGCAAGCACTGTAAAGCAAAACACTATACAAGAGGCCTTGCGAAATTCTAAAACCTCTAGTGTGTGGCCGATTCGCCATCCTTGGCCTCAACCAGCTTAGCCAGATCAACAATCACCTTGGCCTGTTTCCAGGTGGCATCATCCTGCATCTTCCCGTCAATCATCACAGCACCCGTGCCATCGGGCATGGCATCAAGGATCTGCCGGGCAAAGGAAACTTCCTCCGGATCCGGCGAAAAGACATTTTTGGCAATCGCGATCTGACTGGGGTGCAGCGACCAGGCCCCCAGACATCCCATCAGGAACGCGTTGCGGAACTGGCCTTCGCAGGCATCCGGATCGGAAAAATCTCCAAAGGGCCCATAAAACGGCTTGAGGCCGAAAGACAGGCAGGCATCAACCATCTTGCCAACCGTGTAGTGCCAGAGGTCCTGCTGGTAATGTGTCCGGGCGCCGGACCCGTCCGCATCAGACAGAACCGCATAGTCGGGATGACCACCGCCGACGCGGGTCGTTTTCATCCCTCGGGAGGCGGCCAGATCCGCCGGCCCGAGGCTCATGCCATGCATGCGCGGGCTGGCTCCTGCAATGGCCTCGACGTTCTTCACCCCTTCGGCAGTCTCCAGAATGGCATGAATAAGAATCGGTTTTGACAAACCCGCCCGGGCTTCCAACTGGGCCAGAAGCTGATCAAGATAGTGAATGTCCCAGGGACCTTCCACCTTGGGCAGCATGACAACATCCAGCTTGGCGCCAACAGCCCCGACAATCTCCTGAATGTCGTCCAGAAACCAGGGGCTATTCAGGCAATTGACGCGGGTCCAGAGCCCGGTTCCGCCAAAGTCGTTTTCCCGCGCCATCTGAATGAAGCCTTGCCTTGCATCGGTTTTGGCATCCGCAGGGATGGCGTCTTCCAGATTGCCAAGCAAAACATCCACCTGATCGATCAGCGCCGGCACTTTCGAACGCATCTTCTCAATATGCGGTGGAACGAAATGGATCATCCGCTCAAGCGCAACTGGTATCTCGCGAAAGGGCTCAGGAGCCCCAATGGCCAGGGGTTTGTAAAATGCGCTCGGGGTTTTCATGAAACTGCCTTCCTCCTCCAAAACAGGCCAGCAGGCCCGTTCTAGCTATAGCGCTTATGCTGCGCTGCAACCATCCCCCGATAGGCGAATGCGGAAATGGGCTGCCGTTCAGGAAAGGCGGCTACGGGACTTGGCGGCCTCTCTTTGGGCCTGCCGTCGGGCAATGCTCTTGCCGGGCGGGGCCCACTTCTTGTGGATCCACATCCATTGGTCCGGATGCTCGCTGATCCAACCCTCGAAAATCTCGTGAAAGCGGGCTGTCGCGACCCGGATGTCCTCTTGCCGGTCGTCTGTCTTCGGCACGGTTATTGCCTTGGCCTCCACCCGGAAATGCACTCCCGTTGTGCGCACCACACGGCCGACGACGATGGGCACATCGCAGGCCCTTGCAAGGGACGCTGGAAAGGCATTCGCATAGGCCATCTGGCCAAAGAAAGGCACCTGAATACCGCGGGCTTCCCGAAGGTCGCCCATCATGGCAACGACTCCGCCATTTTTAAGGGTCGCCAGGATTTTCCGGGCAGCTTCATGCCCCTTCGACAACAGCCCCCCCTGATAAAGGTCTTCACGCAACTCCCGCAGCGCCTTGTCCGCTTCCGGATTGCGCAGGGCCTGATAGACACCGGTTATCTTGACGCCGCGCTCAACGGCGGGCTGCACACACAATTCCCAATTGCCGCTGTGAAACGATACCATAAGGCAACCATGTTTGCCTGCCAAAACATCCGAGGTGACCGCATCCGGCACTGCTTCAAAACGGTGCGGCTGCTTCAAAAGCCGGTCAATATGGAAAGTTTCCGCCGTAACCCGCCCGAGATTGTCCCACATGCCGCGCACAACCGCCTCGCGTTCCTGCGCGCTCATGGAGGGAAAAGCCAGTTCCAAATGCGCAAGTGCGCGCTTGTGACGGGCATTGAAGGGGGCAAACAGACGCCAGGCGCGCCCCATCAGAAAGGAGGCGACGTCAACAGGAATAAGCCGGAACAGAAAGATGGCTGTCTTAAGGGCAATGCCTTCCAGCCTGTTCTGAAACGCGAGGCGCTTTGGCTGCTGTAATTGTCTTTTTTTTCGCGTCATATCCCAACGGATGCTTTCAAAAACTGCGCACAAAGACCGGTTGTTGCGCTCCAAGGGAACGAGTGCGCCCACTTCCCCCCTTGCGGGACCCGTCCAGACCTGATTGGAATGCGAACCTGCTCAGTTGCTTCGCAAGACACGGGTCCCATATCCAAGCTCTCCGCGAGATGCAAGCATCTTGAGCTGGTCAAACCTCTTACTGACCATCACACGAGCTCTGGAAGTTGCATGCTGGACGTTATCTCTCTGGCTTTACCGTTTTTTGGAATGATCCTTTTAGGATTTGGCGCTGGAAAGCTGAAGGACCTGCCGGAATCCGGTCTGTCCTGGATGAATTTTTTCGTCGTCTATCTGGCATTGCCCGCCTTGTTTTTCCGGCTTTTGTCCGAAACCCCGTTTGAAGAATTGGCCAATGTGTCCTTCATTGCGGCCACCACCTTCACAACCTACATCGTATTCACGATTTCCTTTTGCATCGGAGTGATCGCCACCCGTGGCAGCATTGCAGAATCCACCATTTTAGGCATTGCCGGGGCATATTCGAATGTCGGCTATATGGGGCCAGGCCTGACGCTGGCGGTTCTGGGAGAACAAGCGACAGTCCCAACTGCCCTGATCCTGACGTTCGACAATGTGCTAATGTTCATTTTGGCGCCGTTGATGATGGCGCTTGCTGGGTCCAGAAATGCGTCTTTGTCCGCGACGTTCAAGCAGATCGCATTCAAGATCTTCACCCACCCGTTCATCCTTGCCACCATTGCCGGGGTCTCTGCGGCCGCCTTTCACCTGCGCCCGCCGGAGGCCATATCAACGCTGCTTCTATATCTGAGCAATGCGGCCGCGCCTTGTGCCCTCTTTGCCATGGGAGTGAATATTGCGCTGCGTCCCCTCGGACGCATCCCGGTGGAGCTGCCGATCGTGCTGAGCGTCAAACTGCTCCTGCATCCGATCCTGGTCTTCCTGCTGATGAGCTGGATCGGGGGCTTCGATCCGAACTGGATTGCAACGGCTGTGTTGATGTCGTGTCTGCCACCGGCCACCAACGTCTTCGTGCTCGCCCAGCAATATGGCACCTATATCCAGCGCGCTTCCAGCTTTGTGCTGATCGGAACGGCCGTCTCGATCGTCACCGTCACCGGCTTCATCTGGGCCATCACGACCGGCGTCCTGCCGATTCGCTAAAGGCCAACGGGCGGCCGTTAGCCGCCAGCGCCGAGGCGGGGAAGGGTCTGCCGCAACCCAGATCCCGGCGCCAGGCCCTCCCGCATCAGCAACCGGCGGAACGGCCCGACCCTGCCGGCCAGATACATGCCGGTGCTCCGCGCCAGTTGCACAGGCAGGAAGGGGGTCAAAAGCGACCGGTTCAATATGTCGACCCCGTTTGTCCTAACGCTTATATCGCGCCGACGCTTGTCTTCATAAGATGCCAGAACGGCCGGGGCTCCGGGATCCAGATCCCTCGACCGGGCCCGGGCAACGACCTCCACCACATCCAGAATATCCCGGATCGAGAGGTTGAGACCCTGCGCACCGATTGGCGGGAACACGTGGGCCGTTTCCCCGATCAGGACCAGCCGGGGGGCGGACAGCTTTGTGGCCGTCAAACCCGATAGCGGAAAGCTCTGCACATCCGACGCCAGCTTAAAGGCGCCAAGGACCGAATGGGCGCGTCTTTCAAGATCACGTTCCAGATCTGCAGGCACCATCTCCATTATCTTGCGGGCGCCTTCCGCGCTTTCAACGCAGACAATTGAAGACTTGCGGCCGGGAAGGGGCACAAGGGTAAAAGGGCCCGTTGGTGTGTGGAATTCGGTAGAGATCTGCTGATGGGGCAGGCGGTGTTCGACATTCAACACCACCGCGACCTGGGGGTAGGACCAGGTGCGTACCTCAATGCCCGCCGCCGCCCGCAACACGGACTTCCGGCCGTCTGCTGCGATAGCCAGACGCGCTTTGACCACCTTGCCGGACGCCGTTGTGATTTCGGCAAAGTCCTGAAGGTAACGCACGGACGCAGCCACATCGGTATGGATTGTCAAATTGGACTGGTGCGCGCTTCTTTCATCAAGAGCAGCATTCAGATCATTGTTCAAGATATTGAAACCAAACTCTTCAAGACCGAGTTCAGCCCCATCGAAAACAACTTCCGGCGCACGGAACAAACGCTGCGTGTCATCGATCATGCGCATCTTCTTCAGACTGGCTGTCTTTGCTTGCAGCCCGTCCCAGACACCAATTTCGTCAAGGAGCGCAATCGAATTTTGCCACAGGGCGGTTGTGCGCCCGTCAGTTTGCCCAACATCAGGCGCAACGAGACACACCGATGCGCCCAGTTGCGCCAGTTTCAAGGCTGCGATCCGTCCGGCCGGACCGCCCCCGACAACAACAATATCGTGGACGGTATCTTGGTTCTTCTTGGGCATGGCATTGACCTGAGTTGGGTGTATCCGTCAGAGACGTCTGTCCGGGAAAGTGCTCTTTTAGACCAGGAAATCAACGGGACCAAACCGCACAGGGGCGTCGTGGCGGAAAAACGGAGGGGATGCCCCGGTCCATGCGCCAGATCAAAGCCAGGCCTCAAAAAACATGCTTCGGTCTTGGCTTGCGCAGCACACCAGCCACGTCAGACAGACCAAAATGACTTTTGTTCCATCCGGTTTTGAAAAACCGGCCCCGCGCCGGACACGCTCCGAAACAGCTCAGGCCTGGAGTTTTCTGCTCCTTTTGGCTGGCGCCCTGTCGGTTCTTGGATGGTCCTACCTGGCCGCGATGATCGCCGACATGATCCCGTCCATGGATATGGCAGAAGCCGGCCCGGGCATGGGCCTCTTCAACACCTTCAACCTGTTCGATGGGGTGCCCGCAGAGGCACGGGCAGCGCTGGCAAGCCTGTGCCTGCCCACCAGTGCGACATTCGGCATGCCGTCCCAGGCCATGACTGGCCTCGACCTTCTGAAGGTCTTCCTCATGTGGGGGATGATGTCGATTGCCATGATGGTGCCGACTGCGTTGCCCATGCTGCGCGCCTATTTCAAGGCACTCGTGGCAAACGGGAACCCGGGCAAACAGGCACTGCTGCCATCCGCCGCGGCTTTGATCGGATATCTGACGGTCTGGCTGGGGTATGCCCTGGCCGCAACCTGCGCCCAATGGGCGCTTCATAAGGCCGGCGGCCTGACAGACATGATGGCCCCGGCCAGCCTCGCGCTGACAACATCGGTCCTGTTCGCCGCCGGGCTCTACCAGTTCACGCCGGCAAAACGGGCCTGCCTTGCAAGATGCTGGTATCCGCGCTGGGTCTTTGCCCACTCAGAAGACAGGACACCTGCCTCAGCTGGATATGCCGAAGGTCTCGTTCAGGGCTGGGCCTGTCTCGGCTGCTGCTGGGCGGTCATGACGGTCATGTTTGCTGTTGGTCTGATGAATGTGCTCTGGATCGCGATCCTCGGCCTGATAATGGCCCTTGAAAAGGCACTTACAAGCCGGGCCCTGCCGCTGGCGATCGGTATCTTTCTTCTGGTCTGGTCCGGATTTCTGGCCGCATCGATCTATTTCTGATCAAGACACCCTGTTTTCTTGCTGAATCACAAGAGGGGCTGTTTTTTAGGTTCACACTGTCATACGTTTGCAATATTAGTCCCCCTGCGCGGCAGCATGAAGCTTAGGCGGGGAAAAGCACATTTTGCTTGAAACCGGACACGAATACGACCTGCGCCGTGTTCTTTGAGTGTGAGGATACCTCGTGACGGACATTACCCCGGGCAAAACAGCGCCCGAACCCGCTCTGTTTCTGATCCATGTCCTTACGGCATCCGGCGCACCGATAGCGCTGGTCGCTCTCCTGGCGGGGGCTCAAGGAAATTGGGCTGAGATGTTCGCCTGGCTCGGCCTTGCCTTTTTTGTCGATGGAATTGACGGTCCGCTCGCCCGCCGTTTTAACATTGCCGAACGCCTGCCACGATGGTCTGGCGCCTCACTCGATTTTGTCATCGACTATGCCACCTATGTTTTCCTGCCGGCCTTTGCCCTGTCCTGGAGCCTGATGCTGACGCAGCCCTGGAACTGGATCTGCGGCGGTCTGGTCGTCTTCACCGGCGCGCTTTATTTCGCCGATAACGGCATGAAAACCCCGGACGGATCATTCAAGGGCTTTCCGGCTGGCTGGAACCTGGTTGTTTTCGGGCTGATGGTGATCTCCCCGTCCGAAGCCTTCACCATTGCGGCGGTCCTGCTCTGCTGTGCCTTGACCTTTGCCCCCGTGCGCTTTGTGCATCCGGTGCGTGTGCGCCGCTGGCGGATGGTAACGCTGCCGGTCACCTTGCTGTGGATGGGCCTTGCAGCGCTGGCGATTGTCAACGGCATGGTCTTGAGCGGCCCGTTGACGCTTCTGTTTACCCTGGCCAGCCTCTACCTCTTTTCGGTCTCTGCGGTCCAGCAGCTCATCGACCGGGTGGATTGAGGCGGACCGCTTTTTCTCAACATCAGATTTTAGGCACGGGGCTATTCGCCGCGGCCTGAACTTATTACTGTTCGGCAACGCTCAGGAGCCTGCGCCGCTCCAAAGACATCGATAGGTCACAAATAGAGGCAAAAAGCCTCCTGGAGGTTGGAATGATTCAGGCAATCTGTGTGCATGAGACGGGTGGCCCTGGCGTGATGCGCTGGGAACAGATTGAGGTCGGGCAGCCGGGCCCGGGAGAAGCGCGCATCCGCCACACGGCCATTGGCCTGAACTTTATCGACACCTATTTCCGCTCCGGGCTTTACCCGTCCCCGTCCGGCACGCCATTCACGCCGGGCAATGAAGGGGCGGGGATTGTTCAGACCGTGGGCGAGGGCGTTGACCATATCGCCCCCGGAGACAGGGTTGCCTATGTGGGCCCACTTGGGGCCTATGCCCAGGAGCGGCTCGTGCCTGCGGACCGCCTGGTGAAAGTCCCGGATGGCATCGATGACAAAACCGCCGCAGCCATGATGCTGAAGGGCATGACTGCCCAGTATCTTCTGCGCCAGACCTACAAGGTCGGCCCCGAAACAACCCTTTTGTTTCATGCTGCAGCAGGCGGCGTCGGCCTGATCGCCGGGCAATGGGCTGCCCATCTGGGAGCAACGGTGATCGGTACAGCAGGCTCTGAGGAAAAGATCGCGCTTGCCAAGGCCCATGGCTACCAGCACATGATCAACTACCGGACAGAGAACTTCGCCGACCGGGTCACGGAAATCACGGGCGGCAAGGGCTGTGACGTGGTCTATGACTCGGTCGGCAAGGACACCTATCCGGGATCTCTGGATTGCCTGAAACCGCGTGGCCTGTGGGTCAGTTTCGGTCAGTCCTCCGGCCCGATCGAGGATTTTAATCTTGGGCTCTTGGCCCAGAAAGGCTCTTTGTTCGCAACACGTCCGAGCCTTTTTTCCTATGCGGGAACCCGAGAGGAACTTGAGGCCTGCGCGCAGGACCTATTTGACGTTGTTCAAAAGGGCGTTGTTAAGATCGGGATCAATCAGGAATACCGGCTCGCGAATGCCGTTCAGGCCCATGAGGACCTGGAAGGCAGACGCACCACCGGAACAACTGTTTTGGTCCCCTAAAGGCCCGAAGGACCATGCTCTCGGCCCGCGTTCAGGACCTGTCACGCAATCTCTACAGCCCGGCCATGCGGTATTTCATGGCTGCGGCCCGGGCCGGGTCGATCCGCGCGGCTTCGCGCGAGCTGAATGTGGCGTCCTCGGCGGTCAACCGTCAGATCCTATGGCTGGAAGAAGCGCTCGGCCTGCAGCTCTTCGACCGGGTCGGACGCCGCATCCGCCTGTCCCAGGCCGGAGAGCTTCTGCTTGCCCATGTCCGGCGGACCTATTCGGACTTTGAAGGAACGGTTGCCGAACTCGACGCCCTGAAGGGCCTCAGGCGCGGCACCGTTTCGATCGCGGCCGTTGAAAGTGTCTCCGAAAAGCTGCTGCCCGCCGTGATCAGCGACTTCCGTAAAAGCTACCCAGGCATCCATGTCAATGTGACAATTGCTTCGGCGCAGGAGGCTGCCGCCAAGGTTGAGGCTGCCGAAGCCGATGTGGGCTTCACCTTTGATCCCCCGGAGACGTCAGCGCTGACGATAGCCTTTCAGCACGACCTCGTCATCGGCGCCCTGATGCGGCCCGATCACCCGCTGGCGGAGGCAAAGACGCTGAGCCTTGCCGACTGTCTGAAATACCCGGTGGCGCTGCCCTCGGAAGGCCTGTCCCTGCGCACCCGGCTTGACCTGGTGCGCGACCGAATACCGGGCGTGTCGAGAACCTATGTGGAAGCCAACTCCCTCCGGTTGATGCGCGCCCTGGCGCGGGAACAGGATGTCATCGGGTTTCAAACCCTGATCGGCTGCGAAGAGGACATTGCCACAAAGGCCCTGATCTTCAAGCCCTTGAACGATGCGCCGCTGCAGGCGGACAGACTGTGTGTTGTGACCTCGTCGTTGCGGGCGCTTGCCCTGGCGCCGGCCATGTTTTTCGACCACGCAGTGCTCGCCCTGAAAGACCACTTGCCTTGAATTGATGCCAAAATGGCAACATAACGACCGCAAATGAACGCTTTGGTTCTCGGCCGTTTTAAGGCACATTTTTCATGACAAGATGCAGCCAGGCGCTGCGTGAGGGAGATACTTGATGGGGCGTTTGACGACGCATGTACTGGACACTGCTCTCGGAAAGCCTGCACAGGGCCTGAAGATCGAGCTATGGGCCTTTACGGAAGAGCCGGCCTTACTGGCCACACACAAGACGAATGACGACGGCCGGGTCGACGGCCCTTTGCTGGAGGGCCAGGCCTTTCTGACCGGCACCTATGAATTGCGCTTTTTTGCCGGAGACTATCTCAAGATGACGGGGCAGGATCTGCCCGAGCCCCTGTTTCTGGACATCGTTCCGGTCCGCTTCGGCATTGCTCAGGCGGATAGCCATTACCACGTGCCTCTGCTTTTGTCGCCATTTAGCTATTCCACCTACCGGGGGAGCTGATTGATGCGCGACACGATCCGATTTTTGAAAGCTGGCCAGATCGTTGAACTGGAGTCTGTCGGCCCAACGGAAACCCTGCTGGATTACCTGCGTCTCCGGCGTGGCGAAACCGGAACCAAGGAGGGCTGCGGCGAAGGCGACTGCGGCGCCTGTACGGTTGCCCTGGGGCGGCTGATCGACGGCAAGCTGGTCTACCAGCCGGTCAACAGCTGCATCTTGCTTCTCGGCATGATCGATGGTGCGGAACTTGTCACCGTGGAAGATCTTGTTCAGGACGAGCGGCTGCATCCGGTTCAGGCGGCCATGGTGGATCTCCATGGCTCTCAATGCGGCTTTTGCACCCCCGGCTTCATCATGAGCCTGTTCACGCTCTACCATGCCGAAGGGGTCGAAAAGTCCCGCCGGGCGGTGACCGAATGGCTTGCAGGAAACCTGTGCCGCTGCACCGGCTACCGGCCCATCGTGGATGCCGCGATCCAGTCGTGCTTTGACATTGCCGATGATGCCTTTTCCTGGCGCTCTAACGAAACCCGGGAAAAGCTGCAACAATTGGCCGACAGCCGGGACATTTTCATCGGCACAGGCGACAGCTTCTTTTCTGCTCCGGCAACGCTGGACGGATTGGCAGCACTCTATGGACAGAACTCCGGAGCGACACTCGTGGCCGGTGCGACCGATGTGGGCCTATGGATCACCAAACATCTCAAGGACCTGCCCAAAACCATCTGGCTCGGGCGCATTGAAGGTCTTGACCGGGTGGAGGAAAGCCCGTCCGGTGTCCTGATGGGGGCAACAGCCACCTATGCCACAACGGAAGCCGCCATGTCCCGGCTGTCGCCCGACCTCGGCGACTTGTGGAAACGCATCGGATCCAAACAGGTCCGGGCCTCTGGCACCATTGGCGGGAATATCGCGAACGGGTCTCCGATCGGCGACACGCCGCCCGCTCTGATCGCCCTTGGAGCCACTCTGGAGCTTCAGGCACTTGATGGCTCACGCGCACTGCCGCTTGAAGACTTCTTCGTGGCCTATGGCCAGCAGGACCGCAGGGAGGGTGAATTCGTGACCGGGCTGTTCGTGCCGCGCCTCGCCGCGAACCAGGCCTTCCGCTGCTACAAGATTTCCAAACGCTTTGATCAAGACATTTCAGCGGTCATGGGTGCCTTCAAGATGACCCTTGAAGATGGCACCATCGTTGCTGCCCGCATTGCCTATGGCGGCATGGCAGGAACCCCTATGCGCGCAGCCCATGCGGAAAGAGCCTTGACCGGGGCAAGTCTGGAAGATCCCGCCACCTGGGGCGCGGCCATGCAGGCGCTTCTGTCCGATTTCAGACCATTAACCGACATGCGGGCCAGCGCGGAATACCGGATGGAAACCGCACGGGCCCTGCTGGCAAAGGCGCTGATGGAGATCAGCGGCACAGCGCCTGAAGATGTCCGTGTCCTGAAACAGCGGGGGGCAGGCCATGACCGCGCCGCTTGAGCCTGCTGTCACTGAGACCGCGTTGAAAGACCCGCCATTGAAACATGTGCGCAAGGCGCTGCCCCATGACAGCGCGGCAAAACATGTCACGGGCACGGCAACTTATATCGACGATATTGTGGAACCTTCCGGCACGCTTCATGTGGTGCCGGGCTGGGCCCGCAACGCTGTGCGCGGGGAAATCCGCTCGCTGGATCTTGAAGACGTCAAGGCAACGCCCGGTGTCGTGGCCGTTCTGACAAGCGCCGATATTCCCGGCACCAATGACTGTTCGTCAGCCTTCGGAGATGACCCTGTTCTGGCTGAGAACGAGATCCTCTTTTTCGGTCAGGTCATGTTTGCTGTTGTGGCGTCCTCCCGCGAAACCGCCCGTAAGGCAGCCTTGAAAGCCCGGATCGATGTTACGGCGCTGACGCCGATTTTGACCGCTGAGGATGCGGCAGCCTCAGACACAACGGTCCTGCCGGATTACCAATTCCGGCGCGGATCGCCGGAAACCGGACTGCAGGCGTCCGAAGAGGTTCTGAGCGGCAGCTTGCAGATCGGGGGCCAGGAACATTTCTATCTCGAAGGGCAGGTCGCCATGGCCATCCCTCAGGAAGATGGCGGCATGCTCGTGCATTCCTCCACACAGCACCCGACCGAGATACAGCACACGGTCGCCAAGGTCCTTGGGGTGCCGGATGCCGCCGTGACGGCGGAAGTACGCCGGATGGGCGGCGGCTTTGGCGGCAAGGAATCCCAGGCCAACCAATGGGCGGCCTTGGCGTCTCTTGCCGCGCGCAAGACCGGTAAGGCCTGCAAGCTGCGCCTTGACCGGGACGACGACATGATCATGACCGGCAAACGGCATGATTTCAGGGTCAATTGGAAGATCGGCCATGACGGTACGGGCAAAATCCGGGCGGTAGACATGGAGTTTCTGGCCAGATGCGGCTATTCCGCAGACCTTTCGCTTGGCGTCAATGACAGAACCATGTTCCACGCCGATTCCAGCTATTTCTACCCCGATGCCCTGATCCGCTCGCGGCGCCTGCGCACCGATACCTGTTCCAACACGGCCTTCCGTGGCTTCGGCGGCCCGCAAGGCATGCTGGCCGCAGAGCGGATGATCGATGCACTCGCCATACGCCTTGGCCGGGATCCGCTTGAGATCCGGAAACTGAATTTCTACGACGGGGAACACAACACCACGCCCTATGGTATGCCGGTTGAGGAATATGAGGTCATGCATGATCTCATCTCCAAACTGGAAACACGCTCAAACTACTGGGCCCGCCGGGAGGAGGTGGCTGCCTTCAACGCCTCCAGCGCAGTGCTCAAGAAAGGCTTGGCGCTGACGCCGGTCAAATTCGGCATTTCCTTCACGCTCAAACACCTGAACCAGGCCGGCGCGCTGGTGCATCTCTATACGGATGGCTCGGTTCACCTGAACCATGGCGGCACGGAAATGGGGCAGGGGCTGTATCAGAAGGTGGCCCAGGTCGTGGCCGAAGAATTCGGCGTTACTCTGGACAAGGTCAAAATCACGGCGACCAACACGTCGAAAGTGCCCAACACCGGCCCGACGGCCGCCTCTTCCGGCACCGATCTCAATGCCATGGCGGCCAAACGTGCCGCCGGTGAAATCAAGGGCCGCCTGATTTCCTTCCTGTGCGAACAGCACCAGTGCAGCGCCGATGTCATTCATTTCGGCGACAACAAAGTGCTGGTCGGAGAGAAGAGCTACACTCTGCCGGAAATCGCCAAACAGGCCCATATGGCACGCATCCAGCTCTCCCATGCCGGGTTCTATGCAACACCCGGCATCACCTGGGACCGGGACAGTGTCAGTGGCCGTCCGTTCTACTATTTCGCCTTTGGCGGTGCCTGCGCTGAAGTCACCATCGACACCATGACCGGTGAAATGACAGTGGACCGGGTAGATATCCTGCATGATGTTGGCCATTCCCTGAATCCGGCCATCGATCTTGGCCAGATCGAAGGCGGCTTTGTTCAGGGCATGGGGTGGCTGACGACGGAAGAACTGGTCTGGGATGAAAACGGCCGTCTGCGCACCCACGCACCGTCCACCTACAAGATCCCGGCGGCCTCCGACGTTCCGGACGATTTCACCGTTGAGCTTTATGAAGGCGACGGCAACCCCCAAGACACTGTCTACCGCTCCAAGGCGGTTGGCGAGCCGCCAGTCATGCTGGCAAATTCCGTCTTTTGCGCCATCACCGATGCCATCGCCAGCCTGAGGCCCGGAACGGTTCCGGCTCTGGACGCACCGGCAACGCCGGAAGCCATCATGCGGGCAGTTCAGGATATGCGCCGGAGACGGGAGGCCTGATGGCGGTTTGGGGTCACATTGCCGGATGCCTGGCCAAGGGGAGGGCCTGCGCCCTGGTGACCATCGTTGACGTTGATGGATCAACGCCCCGGGAAGCGGGAGCCCGCATGGTTGTGCGCCCGGATGGCGGGTTTTTCGGCACCATTGGCGGTGGCACCTTGGAATTTGAATCCATAAGAAAGGCCACAGCCGCTGCTGCAAAGGCTCAGCCAGGCCTTGATCTGCACTCCGTTTCACTCGGGCCGGATCTTGGCCAGTGCTGCGGCGGACGGGCGCGTATCGCAATTGAGGTCCTGACAGCCGATGCCCTTGAAAGCGCCCAGCTTTTCGCAGAACGTGAAGCATTGGGAACGCGTTTCGGAACCGTTACCGATCTGGTTGACGGGGTCCCCGCAGCTCGCGGTTTGTCAGAGACAGCTCCGGACCGTGCCTTTGCCCCGTTACGATCACCGGACGGCACGTTGATCCAGCTGTTGCAGCGTTTTGGGGAGGACCGCCAGCCTCTGGTCCTGTTCGGCGCCGGTCATGTGGGCAAGGCCCTGATCCTGGCCCTGGCGCCGCTGCCCTTTACCGTAACCTGGATCGACAGCCGGGCAGAGCAGTTTCCAGGACCGGTGCCCGCCAATGTCACCAAATGCTGCGTCGAAACACCCGCCAAAGCGCTGGACCGTGCCCCGGACGGCGCCTTTGTTCTGGCCATGACCCATTCCCACGCGCTGGATGAGGACATCATGGCGGCCGCATTGCTGTCGCAGCGCTTTGCCTATTGCGGCGTCATCGGGTCAAGAACCAAGAGGGCCCGTTTTCTGAAACGGCTGAAAACCCGGGGCCTGGACGAGACCCTGGTATCCTCCATGGCGTGCCCCGTTGGCAGACCCAGCATCCGGTCAAAGCATCCGGCCGCCATTGCTGCCGGTATCGCCTGTGATCTTCTAGAGCGCAGCGAAGCCGCTCATCAACAAGCCGTTGCGCCATCGGGGGTTGCACAAACATAACTCATGGTCAATAAGGCGGCATCCGCTCGGGGGACAGGTATTGGACACAGACGTTTCAGAACAGGCCGATAGCAGCATATCACCCGCGAGGGCCGCAGGCGAAGCCCTGCTTGAGGCTAAGGGGCTGACCAAACGGTTTGGCGACATTCTGGCCAATGACACGGTGGATCTTGTGATCAACAAGGGCGAAATCCACGCGCTTTTGGGGGAAAATGGCGCCGGAAAGTCCACTCTTGTCAAAATGTTCTACGGCTCCCTGGAGCCTGACGCGGGAAAGATTTCCTGGGCTGGCCGTGCAGCCGAAATCCCCAACCCGGCCGCCGCACGGGATCTTGGCATCGGTATGGTGTTCCAGCATTTCTCGCTGTTTGAAGCCCTGAGTGTTGTCGAAAACATTGCCCTTGCCCTGCCAAATCCGGGCAAGATGAGCAATCTGGCCAGGAGGGTCGAAGCTGTCTCGCGGGACTATGGGCTGCCGCTCAACCCCACCGACATCGTGGCCGATCTGCCGGTCGGCATCCGCCAGCGGATCGAGATTGTGCGCTGCCTGCTGCAGGACCCCCGCCTGATCATCATGGACGAACCGACCTCGGTTCTGACACCACAAGAAGCCGATCAGCTGTTTCTGACCTTGCAGCGTCTGGCTTCCGAAGGCTGCGCGGTGCTTTATATCAGCCACCGGCTGGAGGAAGTGCAGCGTATCTGCCACCATGCAACGATCCTGCGCCATGGCCAGGTGGTCAGCGAATGCGATCCGGCCAAAGAAACGCCCGCAACGCTGGCCAGCATGATGGTGGGCGCCGAAATTGCCTCGGTCAGTTCCAGGGACACCGCCCCTAATTCCGGCGAAACCCGGCTTTCCCTGCAGGGATTGAGCGCACCGGCGGCTACGCCCTTTGCCACACCGCTCACGAATATCTGCCTTGACCTGAAGGCCGGGGAAGTCGTCGCAGTCGCGGGAGTCGCGGGCAATGGCCAGGGCGAACTGTTTGACGCCATTTCCGGGGAAATGCCGGTCGCATCCAACATGATCCATCTGGACGGATCCGCCTGTGGCAAAAAATCCATAACCTGGCGCCGTCAGAACAATGCAGCCTTCGTGCCGGAAGAGCGGCTCGGCCACGGTGCGGTGCCGGGCATGAAACTCTCCCACAACGTTGTTCTGACCCGCCACAGCACCGGCGACGGCCTCAAGACCGGCGGCTTTGTGTCCGCCAGCCAAGCAGCCAAACTGGAGCAGCGGATCAAGCAGGCCTATGACGTGCGCATGTCGCATAGCGATCCGGAGGCACGGTCCCTGTCGGGCGGCAATCTACAGAAATTTGTTGTCGGCAGGGAACTGGACCGCAAGCCCGGTGTTCTTGTTGTCAACCAGCCGACCTGGGGCGTGGATGCGGGGGCGGCCGCCTTGATCCGGCAGGCCCTGATCGATCTGGCCCGCTCCGGGTCTGCCGTTCTCGTGATCAGTCAGGATCTGGACGAAATTTTCGAGATTGCGGACCGGATTGCCGTGATTTCGCGTGGATACCTGTCGGAGGCCGAACCTGCCTCCGGCATGACCCGTGAACGGGTGGGCCTGTTGATGGCCGGGGGCGCAGAAGCCCAAGAGGAGGTGGCCTGATGCGCCTGGAACTGGTCAAACGCAAGGAACACAGCCGCCTGATGACGCTCCTGTCGCCGCTGATTGCAGTTGCGCTGACCGCCCTGGCTGCTGCAATCATTTTCTCAATATCCGGCAATAATCCATTGATTGGACTTTATAAATTCTTTTTTGAACCCTTGACGCAAGCGTGGTCCCTTGAGGCGACCATCGACAAGGCAACCCCCTTGATCCTTATCGCTTGCGGACTGTCCGTCTGCTATCTCTCCAACAACTGGAACATTGGCGCGGAAGGCCAGTTTGTTGTCGGGGCCCTGTTCGGATCGGTACTACCGATCCTGTTTCCCTCCTTTGAAAACGCTGCAACCTTGCCACTGATGCTGGTCTTCGGTGCTCTTGGTGGCGCGCTCTGGGCGCTGATCCCGGCCTATTTGAAAATCCGCTTCAATACGAACGAGATCCTGACAAGCCTGATGCTGGTCTATGTGGCCGGTTTGCTTCTGGACTATCTGGTGCGCGGTCCCTGGCGGGATCCCGGCGGATATAATTTTCCAGAATCCCGGCTCTTTTCCAATGCCGCTACGCTGCCGGATCTCTTTGGCGGCGCCGTGAGCCTGTCGGCCCTGGTGACTGTCAGTGTCGTGATTGTGCTGGCGGTGGTGCTGGCCAGGACCCTTAAAGGGTTCGAAATCCGCGTCATGGGCGAGAGCCCCAGAGCCGGCAGCTTTGCAGGCTTCTCCGCCAAGCGCCTGACCCTGTTTTCCTTTGCGCTTGCAGGTGCTCTGGCGGGTCTTGCCGGCACAATGGAAGTCTCCGGCGCGCTGAACCAGCTGCTACCGACGATTTCACCCGGCTATGGCTTCACGGCAATTATCGTTGCCTTTCTGGGACGCCTCAATCCCGTCGGCATTCTGATTGCCGGATTCGTGCTCGCCCTGTCTTATATTGGCGGGGAGGGGGTGCAATCCTCCATGGGGGTGTCCAACGAGATCGCCAGCGTCATTCAGGGCCTGCTGCTGTTTTTCGTGCTTGCCTGCGATACGCTCATTTTGTACCGCATCCGTTTCGTGCATCGGCGCACGCAGTCCGGGGAGGCCACCCATGCTTGAAGCTGTTTTGCTGACGGTCATCACCGCCGCAACACCGCTCCTGATCGCCGCCATCGGGGAACTGGTGGTCGAACGGTCCGGTGTTCTCAATCTGGGCGTGGAAGGCATGATGATCATGGGCGCCGTGATCGGTTTTGCCGTCGCCAACCAGACCGGCTCCGGCACACTGGGGATCGTGGCGGCCATTGCAGCGGGTATGGCAATGTCTGCACTGTTCGGCTTTCTTGTTCTGGTGCTGGTGGCCAACCAGGTCGCAACCGGCCTTGCCCTGACAATCCTGGGCATTGGCCTGTCCGGGATGATCGGCGAGGCTTTTATCGGGGTGCCGGGCCTCAAACTACCGGATCTTTATATTCCTGGCCTGTCTGAACTTCCCTTTGTCGGCCCGGTCCTGTTCCAGCAGGACGTCATTGTCTATATCAGTTTTCTACTGGTCGCCCTGGTCGCCTATGGCCTGTTCCGTACGCGCTTTGGTCTGGTGCTGCGTGCGGTTGGCGACAACCATGGCTCTGCCCATGCACTTGGCTATTCAGTCATCAGCATCCGCTTTGCGGCCATCCTGTTCGGCGGCGCCTGCGCAGGACTGGCCGGAGCCTATCTTTCGCTGGCCTATACCCCTCAATGGGTGGAAAACATGACCGCCGGACGGGGCTGGATTGCGCTCGCCCTGGTCGTGTTTTCCTCCTGGCTGCCGCTGAGGGTCGTGATTGGTGCCTATCTGTTCGGCGCCGTCAGCGTGCTCAACCTCCATGCCCAGGCCCTGGAATTCGACATTCCCTCGCAACTGTTGTCGAGCTTGCCCTATCTTGCAACAATTCTAGTTCTTGTGCTGATTTCCGCAAACCGCAGACTGACGCTCGTGAATACACCCGCCTGTCTTGGCAAGCCCTTTGTACCTGACCGGTAAAAGCCCGCCTTCCGGTCCGGCCGGCTTCCAGAGGCGATCCTGGAGCGGCTCGAATTGAAGATCGCAAAAGAAAGACTGAACAACAGGGGAAACCAAATGAAGTCACTCTTGAAAGCAACCGCCGCCGCCTTGGCCTTTGCCGCTGCAGGGTCTGCGGCCCACGCAGCCGATGTGAAGGCCTGTTTCATTTATGTCGGTCCGGTCGGCGATTTCGGCTGGTCCTATCAGCATGACCAGGGCCGCCTTGATGTGGAGAAACACTTTGGCGACAAGGTCGAGACCGCCTATCTGGAATCCGTGCCGGAAGGGCCGGATGCCGAGCGGGCGATCGAGCGCTTTGCCCGCGAAGGCTGCAACATCATCTTCACCACTTCGTTTGGCTATATGAACCCGACGCTCAAGGTCGCAAAGAAGTTCCCGGACGTGAAATTTGAGCATGCGACCGGCTACAAGACAGCCAAGAATGTCGCGACCTACAACTCGAAATTCCATCAGGGCCGCTATATCATCGGCCAGATCGCCGCCAAACAGTCCAAGACTGGTGTTGCGGGCTATATCGGCTCTTTCCCAATCCCGGAAGTGGTCTCCGGCATCAATGCCTTCCTCCTGGGCGCTCAATCCGTCAATCCGGATTTCAAGGTCAAGGTTGTGTGGGTGAATTCCTGGTTTGATCCGGGCAAGGAAGCGGACGCGGCCAAGGCCCTCATCGATCAAGGCGCGGATATCATTTCCCAGCATACGGATTCCACAGCACCGCTTCAGGTGGCCCAGGAACGCGGCGTTCATGGGTTTGGCCAGGCGTCCGACATGATCAACTTCGCCAAGGATGCACAATATACAGCCATCATCGACGACTGGGGTCCCTATTACATCGAGCGCGTGCAGGAAGTGATCGACGGCACCTGGGAATCAAAGAGCACCTGGGCAGGTCTTGCTGAAGGCCACGTGGTCATGGCGCCTTACACGAACCTTCCGGCCGACGTCGTGGAAATGGCCAAGGCCACCGAAGCCAAGATCAAGGACGGCTGGGAGCCTTTCACCGGCCCAATCACCAAGCAAGACGGCACCGTGGCCGCTGAAGACGGCGTTACGCTGGACGATGGCGCAATCCTTGGAATGAACTGGTACGTTCAGGGCATCGACGACAAGCTGCCTGAATAAGCAGGTCACCGGTATGCGAGACCGGCCCGGCAACCGTTGCCGGGCCGGTCATAACTTTGAACGACAAAAGCCATTTGGCAGCAATTGGATGGCTTGCAAAGATAAGTAGAAAATCATATTTCTTCAAAGCGATAAATTTATTACACTCTTTGCATCACTTAGAAGCCACTCATTTCAAATTTGCGCGCGGTCTTGTGAAAGGGACACGCAGCATCCGTAACAGGATCATAGGTTGTGTTTGACAAAATCCCGGCAGTCCAAGCCACGCTGGCTGTTTTGTTGCTCACCCTCATAAGTGCACAGTACCAAGCACAGGCCCAGGATCTGGACAAGATTGTCCTGACCGTTTCCGGCAAACTCAAACAGGCCCATCCGATTGACTTGTCTCTCCGCATGCTGGAGCAGATGCCTCACAAAACGATTGTGACAACGACCCCTTGGCAAGACGGTCCCATTAGCTTTGAAGGCGTGCCCCTGGACGAGTTGATGCATCAGGCCGGAGCGGAAGGCACCGAGGCGGAATTCATCGCGCTCAACAACTATCGGTCCGTCCTGCCGATCCAGGACTTTAGTGCATTTGGTCCGATCCTTGCCTACAAGATGAATGGCTCTTACATGAAGATCCGGGACAAGGGGCCGCTCTTTGTCATTTACCCCTTTGATGACCGGCCCGAGCTGAAGACAGAGATCTATTTTTCCAGGTCTGTCTGGCAGGTCCGCTCAATCGTGATCGAGTGAAGCGACCATGAAACTTCGGCTTCATCCCTGGCACATGGTGTTTCTGGCCAGTTTTACGGTCACCATTTTAGTGTTCTGGACCTATTTTTACACGTCCTTCAGCCAGGACCGCACCCACAAACACTCGCTCGAATATGACACGGTCTGGTCGGCCGCCAACGGACGGAACGAATTCTCCAGATTTGCCGCTTCTGCCGCACGCTATCATCTCACCGGTGCACAGCGCGATCTGGAAGAGGCCGAGATCAACTATGAGATCCTGCTCGGGCGGTTGAATACCTGGGGATCCGGCGGCTTCAAAAGCCTGATTGCCAATTCGGACGGGCTGAACCGGGAATTCGAGGCGTTGAAAGACGCTGTTGCTTCTCTGGCCCCCATCGCCGAGACCCTCAAACAGGGAGATTCGGACGCCTTTGAGCAAACCATGCGCGGCATCCGCGACAAGGTAGATGTGATTGCCGGACGCTCCTATCAAACCAGTGTAGAGCGTTTTTCCGCAGAGCGGCGGACGATCCGGGATCAACTGATCACAGAAAAGCGTTTTGTGTTTGCGTTGCTGGTGCTGGCTACAGCCCTGATGGCGGTCATCATGCGCCAGAACTGGGGGCTAAGGCACGCCAATGACCGGATTGCGGGAGATGCGGAACGCCTGTCCTATGTGGCCAAACACGATGCCCTAACGGATATTGCCAACCGCTGCCTAGTCGAAGACCGGCTTAGGGAAGCCACCGATACCCTCGCGGACAGCGAGGTCCTTGTGGCGATCGCACTCGACCTGGACGGTTTCAAGACAATCAACGACACACTCGGCCATTCCGGCGGCGATGCGCTGCTCATTGCCCTGTCCAAGCGGCTGGTGGCCTTTACTCAGTCTCTTGCCGGTCACAACCTGGCCGCACGGGTCGGCGGCGATGAATTCCTGATCCTGCTTCGTTGCGCGAAAGTAGATCTGGCCCTGGAAGACACGATTGTTGCGCTTACCGAACTGTTCGCCAACTCGATTGAGACGCGGATCGGAAGTTTTCTCGTGGGCACCTCTATCGGCTATGCAACGGCCCACACAAGAGACGAGATCGGCAATGTTGTGCTCAACGCGGATCTGGCCCTGACACAGGCCAAGGCCGCCGGACGCGGCTCGGCCATCGCCTTTTCCGGCCCCATGCGGACCCAAATGGAACGCCGGCTGCGGATTGAACGCGATTTACCTGCAGCTCTCGAATGTGGCGACATCGAACCGCACTACCAGCTTCAATACAACATGATCACCGGTCAGCCGGTGGGGCTTGAAGCGCTGGCCCGATGGCATCATTTCGAGCTCGGCCCGATCTCTCCGGTCGAATTCATCCCGATTGCCGAAGCCAGCGGAGACATTCTGGCGCTTGGGCGTCTCATGCTGAAGAGCGCCTGCCGGGATGCGGCACTGCTGCCATCCGATATCAGCGTCGCGGTCAATTTTTCCATGATCCAGTTTCTCAATGACGACATGATCGATCTGGTCAAATCCGTCCTTGAAGAGAGCGGGCTGGCACCCCACCGGCTGAAACTGGAGGTCACCGAAAGCATCATCATGCGCAATGTCAAGACCGTATCCGAGATCCTGTCGCAGCTGCAGGCCCTCGGGGTCAGGATTTCGCTGGATGATTTTGGTACGGGCTATTCCGCCCTAAGCTACCTGTGCACCTTGAGTTGGGACGAAATCAAGATCGACCGGTCCTTTGTCCGGGCCTGCGAGGAATCGGCCAAAGCCGTCAACATTATCGGCGTCATGCAATCCATGGCGAACACAATGCAGGCGGAACTGGTCGTGGAGGGGCTTGAGACCCCGGAACAGGTTCTTCTGTTCAAGAAGCTTGGCTGCCTCTACGGGCAGGGGTTCCATTTTAACCGGCCAAGTCCCTTCCAGGATCTGAGCGAGACCCTGGAAGCCGCAAATTCAAACAAGACAGGCACAGCTCCAGAGCCCGAACCAGCGCTTTCCTGAGAACTCGACGCGCTCGAAACCGGCGCTTTGGGCGGATACCGCCCCAATGGGCCCTCAAACGACACAGGTATGGCTTGTCAGATCAGCGCCGGGACGCTTTGCGCACCCCTTTCTGAAGCTTTGACAGGACAAACGCCGCACATGCAGCCCCCGCCAGAAGCATGGCTCCATGAAAGGGCGAGGAAACAAGGTGCTGGACTGCGGCAGCCCAGCCGGTCAGATGCTCATGGGAACCAGCATGGGCAAAGGCGGGCGTTGACACTGCTGTCAGCGCCAGAAAGCTGAAAAGCCTTATCATTCGTCGATATCTCCTGCTTTGAGACGGGTTGCCAAAATCTCGATCAGATCGACATCGAGCCGTTCTGTCAGCGATACATAAGTGAATGTCATAGTTTCGCGCTCGCTCACCATGGTTCCCGGGAAGGGCATATAAACGAGTTCCCGGGATGCAAAGGCTGGCGACGCTGTGCCGATCTGCCAGTTCGAACTGATCCCGGCATCCACCAGATGCTGGATCAGGCCATCAGATCCGGGCCGGTGAAACGGCACCCCGGCAAGGCGCAGATAGCTTGTCTTGTCGGACGCTGAGCGGAAGCCGTCGATAAAGCTCGTTGCAAGGGCCTGCAGTTCATCCGCCCGTTCCGCGTCCGAGGCCCCATGAACATGGGAATGGAGATGATCCGGCCCCGCGTGATTGTGGCCATGCAGATGCATGTGGGGATCGTCATGAGGATGCGTATGGCTGTGGCTGTGGCTGTGGCTGTGGCTGTGAGGATGGTCGCTCATGGGATCACACAACCTCCGGACCGGCGGGAATGGTCACCGGTTTGTCGAGAATTGCCTTATGCGAACCCATCTTGCCATGGGAGACCAGCGTTCCGAGCACATCCACAATCACACGGGTGGCCAGAAGGGCGGTGATGTCCGAACAGTCGTAGGGCGGCGAGACTTCCACAACTTCCAGCCCGCAGATCCCTTCCTTGGCCACCAGCGAGACCAGCTCCAGGGCTTCGCGGGGCAGGAAGCCGCCCGGTTCCGGCCAGCCGGTTCCCGGAACAAAACCGCAGTCGACGCTGTCGATATCAAAGGAAATATAGACCGCATCCGCGTCTTTCCAGGCCAGCTCAAGCGCCCTGGCTGCCGTTTCAGCAAGGCCAAGCTCCTCCACATCGCGCATGGTGAAGATATTGGTGTTGCGCTCGCGGGCGACTTCCACTCCTTCACGCGGCACCTGCCAGCCGCCAATGCCGATCTGCACCAAATTGACCGCAGGAACATTGACCAGATCGGTCGCATGGAACCACGGGGTCGTGTGCATCCGCTCATCCAGATCCTTTTCCTGAATGTCGATATGCCGGTCGAAATGCACAATCCCGATCCGTTTCGAGGTGCATTGTGCAATGCCGCGCACACAGGGAAACCCAATGGAATGGTCTCCGCCGATCATGATCGGCAGCGCGCCGGAAGACGCCACATGGGAAACGGCCCTTGTGATCTGATCAAAGGTCTTCTCGATATTGGCAGGGATCGTGAAAATATCGCCGACATCGCAGAGCGTCATCTGCTCGCGCAGATCCACCCCCATTTCATAGTTATAGGGCGTATAAAGCGCGGAAATCTTGCGCACCCCTTGTGGCCCGAAGCGGGTGCCGGGCCGGTAAGTCGTGCCCCCGTCAAAGGGAATTCCGATGATTGCCGCATCATAGGCCCCGACTTGGGTCACATCTTCCACGTAAGGCGCCTTCAAAAAGGTGTTGATGCCGGCATAATGCGGCAACTCCCCGCGGGCAAAAGTCGGAATGGACTTGTCGGTGAGGCTGTCAGAACCGGTCAGCCCCATCCGGAGCGCCCAGGCTTTTTCCTTCTCCCAGGCAGCGGAGGGCAGGGCGCCTTCCTTTTCGGCGGCCTTCCAGCCCCTGAGTTGCAGCTTGTCGAAATCCGGATGGTGCTGGCGCCGGGAATGGCCCCTGCCGATTGAACCTGCGGCCATGTGCCCGGTGGAGCGGCCAAATCGATCGAAAATGTCCATGGTCGTTTTCCTCTGAAATATCCTAGTGTTTTGACGGGAACTGACCGCGCAGCGCGCCCGCAAGCTCCTCCGGAACCTGGTCCGGGCGACTCTTCTGCGGACTGAGTGCAAGGTCATAGGTGATGGTGGCGCCATAGGCCTGAGGCGCCTGTGGGTCGTGGCGGGTCTTGTCAAAAACCAACAGCCGCGTACCCAGCTTGAAAGCCTCGTGAATATCATGGGTGACCATGAAGACGGTCATGCCCGTTTCCTGCCACAGGCTGAGCAGGAGGTCGTGCATATCGAGCCGAATGCCCGGATCAAGCGCCCCGAAGGGTTCGTCCAGAAGAAGCACATCGGGCTTTTTGACCAGAGCCTGGGCAATGGCGAGCCGCTGTTGCATGCCACCAGACAGTTGCGCCGGGTATTTGGTGCTCGCGTCTGTCAAACCGATCCGCTCCAGAAGCTCATCAAGCTCAGAAAGCGCTTTTCGGCGGGCTGCCCCGAAGAACCGGCCGGTCAGCGGGGCGGTGGCAAATTCTGCCCCGAGGATCAGGTTTTCAGCAACCGACAGATGGGGAAAGACCGAGTATTTCTGAAACACAATGCCCCGGTCCGGGGTCGGTTCGCCAGGGAGCGGGGCGCCGTTCAAAAGGATATTGCCGCGGCTCGGGTGCTCCTGGGAGAGCAGCATGCGCAGAAAGGTGGATTTGCCGCAGCCCGAGGCGCCGACAATGGTGCAAAACGCCCCTTGTTCCACATTCAGGTCCACCCGCTCCAGGACAGGAATACCATCATAGTCTTTCCAGACATTGGCAAAGGACACGGCCGCAGGCTTGCTCACAGGCTGTCTCCTTCAAGATGTTTCCAGCTAAAGACGGCGCGTGACAGGCTGCGCAGCAGGTAGTCCATGGTAAATGCAAGCAGGGTTATCCAGGCGACATAGGGAAGAATGATGTCCATCGCCATATAGCGGCGCACCAGGAAAATCCGGTAGCCGAGCCCTTCTGTTGAAGCGATGGCTTCCGCCGACACCAGAAAGATCCAGGCCGGGATGAGGCCGATCCGCAGGGCAACAACAGCTGCGGGCAGCACATTAGGAATGATAACCCGTGCCGCGATCTGCCAGCTGGAAGCCCCCAGCGTCTCCGCCTTGATGACCAGTTCCCTTGGAATGTCCAGCGCCGCCTGGGCGAGGGACCGGGCCATGACCGGGGCGGTTCCCACCACAATCAGCCCGATTTTTGCCGCTTCTCCCAGCCCCAGCATAATGAACAGGATCGGCAGAACCGTGATAGGCGGGATCAGCGAAAAGGCCGAAATGAACGGGGCAAGCGCTGCCCGTCCATAGGGCAGGATCCCCATGATCAGACCGGTCAGGAGCGCGAGCCCGGTTGAAATAACAAGTCCGGCTGCAATCCGGGCAAGGCTCGCCAGCGTGTCCTTCCACAAGAGCAGCTCGCCGTTGCGCCGGTCCGGCTCAAACGCCATTTTGCCCATGGCGGCCATCATCTTTTCAAGGGAGGGCAGCAGCCTGTCCGACGGGTTTTCCGCCAGCCGGGCTTCACTGGCCACCGTATAGAGCACGATCACCAGAACAAAGGGCAGAAGGCCCAGTACCAGGGCGGTCACTCGGTCCGGTTTCCGGTTGATCAGGCGCATTGTTTCTCCGTTTCCAGATCATCGAGGGTCCGGCCTTCCTTCCAGGGATGTGTCGCATGCCGGACCACCCAGCGCCCGCCTTCGCGGCGGCACAGGCACAGCTCAAGCGCGGCGAGCCACATCAGGTGATCCCGGCTTTGCTCTTCAAGGCCCTCATATGCGTCGATGCCCGGAGGCGCTGGCGGCCTTTTGGTGAGGGCAACGGCGAAAGCACCCGACTGAAGAAAGAGGCCCGTTTCTGACAGGCGAAGGGCCGGGGCTGCACACCCGTCCGGTTTTGACCCGTCCACAAGGCTCCAGTGTTCCAGATAGTCTTCGGCAATCCCCATCTCGACAAGGAGTTTGCCGCTGTCAAACGCCATGCGCGCCACATCCAGGCCGGTGCCGGGTTTCAGATCATGCAGCCGCAACCAGGTGCAGATCCCGCCCTCAACACGGGTGATCCCGAAAAAAGCCTCCTGTCCGGCGAGAAAACGGAGCTGATCGTCGTCGCACGCCTTCAGCGAGGTGATGCCAGAAAAGTCGGGACGCTCCAGGGGGATGCGCAGATCCGCATGATAAAGGGCTGTCTGAAGCCAGAACACCCGGGCCGGGCGGTCATTGGTCAGGACACCGGGGCCACGCCGCTCCAGGAGCGTGCGTTTCCAGAGGCCTTGCCAGGCGAGCGGAAGCTCAGGCAAGGTCTCAAACATTGAGCGCTGCCTTCTGCCGGGCTTCCTGGCCAAAGGAGGACAGGGCCTTTGCTCCTTCGGGAAGCTGCATGCCACCGGATTTTTGTTTTTCAATCAGATAGGTAAAGCTCTGCATGGTCTGGGCCAGCAGGTGATCGCCCGCACGGATCGGCTCAAAGCGTGGTGCCTCATCCCCCTCCAGCAATTGCGGCAGAGGCGCAACCACCGTGTCATAGTCACAAGCAAAGAACAGGGGGAAGGAGTAGCGTTCCTCCTTGACCTTGCGCACCCGATGGGACGTGGCCACGAAACGCCCATTGGTCCACACTTCCATCATGTCGCCGATATTCACCACATAGGCATCGGGAAGCAGGGGCACGTCAATCCACTCCCCGGCACCATTCATGACTTCAAGGCCGGGGGCTGTCGGCAACAACAGGGTGAAACACTCATAATCGGTGTGGGCGCCAATGCCTTGCGAATCCTGTGCGTCCGGATTGAACGGATAGTGCAGCAGGCGCAGTTGGCTCGGTGGGCAGGTGACAAAGCTGTCGAAAAACGTTTCTTCCTGCCCGAGGGCGCGGGCAAACCCCTGCAGCAGGTGGCGCCCAAGATCAAACACCGCTTCGTAATAGGCATTGACGGTGTCCTGAAACCCCTCAAGCTCTGGCCATTGGTTGGGACCGACCATCGGCGTGCCAGCCGCCACCATGGCATGGTCCTTCGCGATGTCCGGTCCAAGGTCCAGAGCTTCTTTCAGATCCTTCTTGCCATCGGCCATCACCTCTTCACCCACCGGAACATAGCCCCTGTGGTTACAGGACTTGCCGATGTAAATCTCCATTTTCTCGTCAGCGGACAACGCAAAGAAGGCCTTCGTCTTCTCAAGAAGCGCCGCCCGCAGCTCCCGGCTCACCTTGTGGCCCGTGACATAGAGAAAGCCCACATCCCGTGCGGCCTCACCAAGGGCCTCCGCCACCTGCTGGCGTGCGGCAGGATCAGGCCCATACAATCCGGAAATATTGACGACGGGAAGTTCCTTGAACGCGCTTCGGGCTTTTGCAGGCATGGACAGCTCCTGACAGCTTCGGGAAGACCAAAAGAGATCTCTGCACGGCACGGCCAGCGCCGTGCAGAGGGAACCTGAGCGTTACAGCGCGCCTTTTGCGGCCATCTCGACAAAGCTGTTGTCGAAGCGCAGTTTCACATTGTTGGCATCGCCAAAGACGCTCTTGTCAGGAAATTCGACCCCGACAAATTCGGCGGATTGAGCACCTTCCCCGAGGATGCCGTGGTCAAACAGGAAGGTAGCGACGAAATTCATCGTCTCTTTCAGCTTGGGGTCGCTGGTGAACGCCAGCAGTTCCTCAGGCGTATAGAAGAGAGCGGTGGCCGCGAGCTGGGCCTTATACCCTTCCAGATCCGTGCCGGAGGCCTCGGCCATGGCTTCCAGAGCTGCCTTGCCTTCCGGCGTGTCCTGCGCCATCAGCGACAGCACTTCGAACCAGGCCCCGGCCAGCGCCTTGCCGAGGGCGGGATTGTCCTTCAGCGTGAGGGTATTGACCATCATGGCATCAATGATTTCGCCCGGGATCTGGGAACTGTCGAAGACCAGTGTGCCTTCTTTCGTGTTCAGGATTTCAGAGAGCATCGGGTTCCAGGTGGCAACGGCGGTGATTTCGGGATCATCATAGACCGCCACAATATCCGCATCGGATGTATTGACGATCTTCACGTCCTTTTCGCTCAAGCCAACGCTTTCCAGCGCCCGGACCAGAAAATAATGGGAAACGGACAGCTCCACCAGATTGACATTCTGCCCCTTGATCGAAGCAAGGTCGCCGCCATGTTTCAAGATCAGGCCGTCATTGCCGTTGGAATAGTCGCCTGCGATCAAAACCGTTGTGTCGATCCCGCTGCCTGCCGGAATGGACAGCGCATCCATGTTGGTCATGGCGCAGGCATCATAGGCACCGGCCGTATACTGGTTGATGGATTCAATATAATCGTTGAACTGCGTGATCTCTACGGAAATGCCGTATTTGTCGGCCCACTTTTTCATGATGCCGGACTCTTGCAGATAGCCCCAGGGCATCCAGCCGGCATAGATGGACCAACAGACCTTGAAATCTTTCTTTTCTTCGGCTTGGGCAGCCGGGGTCAGAAAGGGCAGGGTGAGGGCCGCTGCAAATAGGGTGGCTTTTGCAATCGATCTGAACATCTGTGCGCGTCTCCTGTCTTAAGCCCGGCAGAAAGAACCGGTTGAGCTTGCGTCATGAGTTTCTTGCGCACGGCCGGGAGCAGGTTCGCGCGCGCGAAACCTCGTGCAGTAATCTCCCGGGTTTTTGTCCCGCCGTGTCACCGGATATGATGCCCAAGCCTTGCGGCCCAAAAGGCCACGTCAGAGGCTTTGACTGTCCGGCTTGCACCTCTCGGTCCTGCGTCGTGTCCGACCGGATCCCTAGGCGCGCTGCACTCCTTCCTCTTTAGCAAGCAGGATGCCAGAATAAAAGAAGAGAATTTAAGTGTTTTCTTTCAATTGGATAAAGAAATTTTCAGTGCCGTACGCAAAAACCTCTGCGTCGGTCTGCTGCGCTGAAGTGATTAATAAAGAGGCGTGATTGACCAGTAAGCGATCACCTTCTGCAGCAGGTCCCATGGACCCCTAAGATTTTCTGAGGCCTTTGCGGCATCTGTCTACCGGAGCCCCCCTGTTCCGCAACACCGGCCAGGACGGGGCTCGGCAAACGGCCTTCTTTGCGGATATCCGGAGCCTGACTGTTCATCTGCACCGGTCCATCTGCAACAGCCTCAGACCTTGTCCGGAGCGTTAAACAGATCCACGAAAAAGTCGACCTGCTCCGGCACGAAGGCGTCACCGCGCCCACCGGCAATCGACTGGTCGAGGGCGGTCTTGGCTCCTTCTGCCATGATGGAGGTCACGCCCAGGCTTTCGGCCATGTCCATGTAATAGCCCAGGTCCTTACGTGCGTTGCGGATTGAAAAGGCAAGCATGTTCGGGTCACCGTCAATCGCAAAGGCCTTGATGAAATCCATCATACCGGAGCGCAGCGGTCCGGCAGACATGACGTCATAAAGCTTCTGGCGCTCCACCCCGGCCTTGTCAGCCATGGCAAAGGCTTCCGCCATGCCGTTGGCCACCGCCTGGGCAAAGAAATTGTTGATCAGCTTGATTGTGTGCCCAGTGCCAAGTGCGCCCAGATGGAACACATTTTCCCCCAGATCCTGCAGCACCGGCTCCACTTTCCGGTAGGCCGTTTCGTCCCCGGAACACATCAGGTTCAGCTTGCCTTCCAACGCATGGGACGGCGTACGGCCGATGGGACAATCGAGATAGACCGCCTGTGTCTTTTCAATATCAGCCCCGATGGCCTTGGTGGAGGCGGGCAGGGAGGTGCCGAAATCAATGACGATCTTGCCGGGCGCCAACCCGGCAATCAGACCCTCCGGCCCGTAGATGCGGCTTTCAACCGACGCGGACGTATCGACACATACCATCACGATGTCGCAGGCTCTGGCAATTTCGCGCGCCGTAGCGACTTCTTTCGCTCCCCGGGCCACCAGCGCGTCCACGCGCTCTCTTGACCGGTTGGCGACGAGTGTGAGCGGATACCCCTTGTCCAGAAGGCGGTTGCACATGGCAGCCCCCATGAGGCCGATGCCGATAAATCCGATTTTGGGCTGTGTCATGCCGAGTGTCCTCACCTTGCTCATTGGTTGTTTGCGTGCGTCACTGCACCTGATTTCAATATGTGATTCTGAGCTCAGCTTTCACAGGCTTTTCTCACCGCCTCAACCAGGCGCAAAGCCTCCAGCCCGTCCCGCCCGGAAACTTTGGCCGTTCGGATGTTTCCGCGCACCAGCTGCGCAAAATGGGTCAATTGATCCGTCAGAGGGTCCACCGTTTCAAACAGCACCGGCGCGCTCTTCAAGGGCCGGGACCAGTCGCCCTCCTTGCCCTCGGCATCGCTCCAGATCCGTAAATTGGGAAAGTCGAAACTTCCTTCCGTGCAGCCGATCCGCCAGGACGCCAAACCGGTTTCGGCGATAGTGGGATTTTCCCCGCTCGCGCCTTCAAAACTCCAGGGGGTCAGCGCCGCGTCACTCAACACAATGGTAGCCAGAACTCCACTTTCAAAACGCAGCAGGACGGCAGCGCTGTCTTCCACCGGCGTCTTGCGGATGCGACTGGACACCATGGCCTTGACCTCAAGAACCGGCCCGAACAGGCCCAGAAGAAGATCAGCCTCATGGATGAAATTGATCAAAAGCGGCCCACCGTTGCCATCCCGCCGCCAGGCGCCTTTTTCAAAATAACTTTCCGGCTTGCGGACCGCCCAGATCACAGACACCATCACCGGCTGGCCAAGGGCCTTTGTGGCAATCATCTCCCTGGCCTTGTCCACCACCGGGAGATAGCGCCTGTGGTGTCCGGCAAGCAAAGGCACTCCGGCCGTCTCAAAGGACTCTACGAGAGTTTCGGCATCTGCCACCGTGCCGGCAACCGGTTTTTCAACAAGCACCGCCCAGGATCTTTCAAGACAGGCAAGCCCGCTTGGCAAGTGGTCCGCATTCGGGGTCGCAATCAGGGCCGCCTCGCAGGTCTCCTTGGGCACATCCGCGAGACGGACCGCCCATTGACAGCCAAGCTCCGTAGCCAGTGCCTGGCGGCCGGGATCCGGGTCGACAATCCAGACAAGTTCAATCTCCGGATGGGCGGCTGCCTTTCTGGCATGCCGCTCACCGACCAGACCTGCGCCAAGCACGGCGACGCGCAGGGGCGTATTTGTTTTCAGGGCCATTGTTGGTTCAGGCACAATAGGGCGCGTCATTGCCCCAGCGGTGTTGCGGGATGTGGTCTGTATGGGCGAGGCGGTGGCGGGTGTCTTCCCACATGGCCTTCCAGGCCCGCCAATCCTTCAGCTCAGTCCCGGGCCGCTGCCGGGAGCGGGCAACAAACTCCGGAAAATGACTGCGTCCCGAGGGCTGTCCGGTCACATGATAGCGAAGATCGAACGACCAGCGGTATCCCTGACTGGTATTGGCAAGAGATCCATGGGGCGTCAGCGGGTGAAATAGGACGGCCCCACCGGCTTTGACAGGAGCAGGCACGGCTGTTTCCCTGGGACGGTAGGCATCGGCAATGCCGACCTGAGATTTCAGGCAATGGGGCAGCATTCCCCGATACCGGCCCGGGGCCACCTGAAGACAGCCATTTTCAACAGTCGCATCGGTGATCGCCAGCCAGACAGTGACAAAGGTCGTGCCGTCCGCTTCCTCAAGCGTCACCCCCTGGTCCTGATGCCAGTCAGTCGCGACCACATGAGCCCGGCTCTCAGAGGCATCCACCGCACTTTGTGGCGGCTTGATCCGCACATGCTGGATCGGGTTGGAGGAAATCTCAGGTCCGATCAGCGCTTCGACACAGTCCAGAATGTTGCCGTTGGTCGCCATGGCGAACACGGCTGGCCCGAAATGCATCGGCGTGTCCACGGTGATCCCGTCATGGGGCAGGCTGATATCGAAAGGCTGGTACCAGTCAAAACCGCCCCGGTAACACCGGTCCAGCTTGTCCCAGAACCCTGCTTCGGTGCCAAGTGGCGGCACCTTGCCCTGCCGCTGCCAACGGCCATAGAGCTGATCCATCAGGTCCGCATATTCCTTCCGGATGGCGGAAAGCGCAGCCTCATCCAGAAGATTTTCGACCACCAAATAGCCCTCTTCGTGGAAGCGTTCGATATCGCCTTGGGTCAGCATGACACATCACCTCATAGCAGCAGAGTCACGATTGTCGGCCAGATCAGCAGCACAGCAAGGGCAATGAGCTGAACCCCGATGAAGGGCAGAAAGCCCCGGAAAATGTCGGTCAGGGAGATATGCGGCGGTGCCACCGATTTCAGATAGAACGCGGCCGGTCCGAAGGGCGGAGACAGGAAACTGACCTGCATGTTCATGCAGAACAGGACCCCGAACCAGATGGCCACATGCTGCGGCGACAGCTGACCGATAAAGCCGATCTCCTCGATCGGCAGACGCTTCACGATCGGGAGGAATACCGGAATGATCAGAAGCACGATCCCAACCCAGTCCATGAAGGCGCCCATGAACAGCAGGATCACCATCATGGTCAGGATCACAAGCATGGTCGGCATTTCCGCCCCAATGATCAGCTGGGCAATATAGGTCGGGCCGCCTGCCAAGGTGTAGGCCCCGGCCAGGGTCGCCGCTCCGATCGTAACCCAAATGATCGTGCCGGTGGAGCGCAGCGTGCGCATCATAGACACCCAGAGCAGATCCACCGAGGCTTCGCCGCGGAACAGGGCTATGCAGAAGACGGCGACCGCGCCCATCCCGGCCGCTTCTGTGATCCCCGTGACCCCGCCATAGATGGAACCAAGCACAATGCCGATCACCGCAAGTGGCGGCACCAGCCCCTTGCCGTGTTCCCATCCGGCGGCCGTGCGTTTGCGCCCGGCCACAAGAAAGATCAGCGCCAGGGCCAGGACACCGATCCCGGCCAGCAAAGGCAGGTCGGACACCATGCCAAAGGGAGGAGGATCGAAATCCTCAACACTCGCATCATTGCGCCCAAGCGCTGTCAGAAACGCAATCCGCGCAATCATCAGGGCGATGACACCAGAAATTACCAGCCCGAGAAAGCCTGCAAACATCAACAGCTTTTCCCCCCCATCGGGGTCACCTTCACGGGGTTCCGGCAAGGGCGCCTGGGACGGGTCCATTTGGGTGCGGACCACGATATAGAGCATGATGAAACTGGCGAGCATGAAACCGGGAATGAACGCGCCGGTGAAAAGCGCCTTGATCGAAGTTTCCGTGATCAGGCCATAGATGATCAGAACAATGGAGGGCGGGATCATTGTGCCCAATGAGCCGGAGGCACAAATGGTGCCGATGGCCAGGTTCTGATTGTAGCCAAGGCGCAGCATCTGGGGCAGGGCAATAAGGCCCAGCAGCACCACTTCCCCACCGATAATTCCGGACATGGCGGCCATCAGCACGGCCATGATGGAGGTTACGATGGCAACGCCGCCCCGGGCCCGGCTCAGCCAGAAATCGAGACTGTCATACATCTGCTTGGCAATGCCGGACCGCTCCAGGAGAGCCGCCATGAAAATGAACAGCGGTACCGAAATGAGTACATATTCGGTCATCAGGTCGAAGATCTTCTGGGTCAGAAGATACAGCGGCCCTGTTCCGGGATTGCTGGTCAAAAGCCCGGTACCAAAACTGGAAGGATCGGTCAGAAGTGTGGGTTCGAACTTCATGATCATGACCAGCGCGGCCAGAATGGCGGACGCAAAACCAAGCGGCATTCCGATGCCCAGCAGGAAGAGAAGCCCGAAAACCAGGACTATTGAAATCGTGCCGACATCCATCAGTTCGCACCTACACTTTTCTTGATTGCTGCAAGTTCTTCCTCGTCGATGAGATCGTTCTCGTCATGATCGGAAGACTGTTTGTTCCAGTCGGCGATAAGATTGGCGACGGCCTGAAGGGCAACCAGCACAACCACGATCAGGATCATTGGCTGAATGGTCGCGGGAATGGGAGGATCAAAGGCCGTACCGAACATTTCCCAGCGGTGGAACTTGATGGCAAAGACCTGTTTGTAGCTGCCATAGACCATCAGGAACGCAAACAGACACAAAAGCGTCACCGAAATGACGTCACAGGCATGGCGCAACGGCCGGGGCAGAATGTCATAAAGGATGAAAATGCGGATGTGGCAGCGCTGTTGCATCGCATAGACACCAGAGAGCAGGAACACGAATCCGGCGATCCAGAGTGTCAGTTCATTCGCCCACAGGGTTGGCGCTTCGACCACATAGCGCATGAACACTTCATAGAGCATCACAAGCGTCATGATGATGATGAGAAGCATGGTGACCCGACCCAGGAAGAGCGCAAAACGGTCAAAAACCGTATAGTCGGGATATTCCATCTGGGCGTGGACCAGAGTGCGCATGCCCAGCAGAAAAATGACCGGTGCGAGCAGAAGTGCAGCCCAATCGATGATGTCCATAGTGCCTCCGAAAAGGCCGGGAAGACCGGAAGAGACATCCTTGCGCTCGCGCAATTCGGTAATCTGCGCCGTCATGCTGTCATTGGCATGCGGGAAGAAATCGAGAATATACGCCGGGCCATGCCAGATGATCCACCCAGCACAGAAAACGAACGCGACGGGGATCGCCCATTCGCGCAGACCGCCAGGTTTTTGGCTTGTCATCGAACTTCCTCCCATCAGGACACTGTGTAATGCGCAAAAAATCCCGGGTTGGGATCTTCGGGACCGGCAGCACGTCCCCGGTTGCGGTTCACCGGATCGGCCAGATCCTGCGGCGCACGCTGTAACGCGACGGCCATTCCCGCCACCAGACAAGCCGTCCGGCGCCAGCGGATCTGCCGAGATGATCCGTGCTCTTCCCGCGCCTCAAACGGCAGCACGTGGCTTGTGACGGATGCGAGTTTCATGGTGCAAAAAGTAGCGTTGAACGAAGCGGCAGGAACCCAGGTTCCTGCCGCCTTCTGGTTTCGAACGCCGCAGGGGCTTACTTCATTGCGCCAAGGTTCCGCAGGAAGGCCAGATGGCTCTCCAGCAGGGACTTGGCTTCCGGCGTGGTTGCGAACTCAACCCAGGCTTCCTGAACTGCCTGACGGTAAACAGCCATGTCCTCATCAGACCAGGTGTTCAGCTTGATGCCTTTTTCCCGGAGTTCCTTGGCCGTCTGGGCATTCTTGACTTCGTTGATAGTGGAGTTTTTAAGGCCAAGCGCCTGCATGCCGACTTTCAGAATTGCCTTGTGGTGCTCAGGCATGGCATCCCAGACATCCTTGCGGCAGGCCAGATGGTCGGCCGGCATGGAGTGGAAACCGGGATAGTTGGTTTCCGTGGCAATGTCGTAAAGGCCAAGACCCACATTGTTGGTCAGATTGGCCGCATCGGCGCCATCAATAATGCCAGTTTCAAGCGCAGTGAAGATCTCGTTGAAATCCATCACGATCGGCGAAGCACCAAGCTTTTCGAAGATCAGCGTGATCACGCCCGGGGGAGAGCGGAACTTCCAGTTTTTCAGATCCTTCACACCGGAAAAAGGTTTGGTGGAGGACAGCGATTCAGGCCCCGGAATCCACCAGCCCACAAACTCCATGTTGTTGGCGTTGTACAGCTCATTCAGCTTTTCATAGCCGCCGCCATGAAGCAGCCAGGCATATTGCTGGTAGGGGTTCTGATAGCCGCCGGTCAGATCGCCGGCAAACTGGAAGGCCGGATTTTTGCCGGTCTGATAGGCACCGCCAGTCATGTCGCAATCAAGAATGCCGGTCGCTGCCGCATCGAAGGTTTCAGCGGACTTGACCACCGAAGACGCGAAGAACATCTCGATTTCGATTTCTCCATTGGACATGGTGGTCACGTCATCAATGAATTCCTGGGCCATCTTGCCCGACAGGGTTTCTGTCGAGAAATGGGTCTGAATGCGCAGTTTTGTCTTGTCGGCCGCAAAAGCGTCTGTCGTGCCGCCCATGGACAGGGCAAGGCCCGCCATGGCAACGCCGGCAAGCATGGATCTGTTCAAGGTCTTGAGCATACGTGTTCCTCCCGGTTGCTCGAAGATTGGCGACGGTCCTCCATCGGCAATCCTGTTTGCTGGCCCATTTTCTAGGGTCTCCAGCCATTTCATCCATCTTGACAATGCCAGTGATGGATTGATCTTCTCCTGTCGGAACGCCCCTTCCACGGACCGTCCCGGTTCTTCTGCTCTTCCGGCTAAGCCGCCCCCCGGGCATCCCGGGTTAGTAAATCCTCAGCCTCCAGCTTTTCCCAGTCAAACGTCACGCCAATGCCCGGCGCGCCGGGTGCGACCGCGCGGCCATTTTCCAGCACAAGCGGGCGCATCGTATACTGGTCAATCGGGAAAGAGTGCACTTCCAGCCAGCCATCGCTGCCAAGCCCTGATAGAAGACTGACATGAAGCTCCTGCATGCCGTGGCTGCAGACCGGAACCTGCGTTTGTGACGCCAGTTCCGCTGCTTGCAGGAACCCAGTAATCCCGCCGCAATTGGAAGCATCTGGCTGGATATAACTCAAATCGGACTGATCAAGCGCGTAGCCGAATTCAAAGATCGTATGGAGATTTTCACCCATTGCGAGCGGCATGCCGGTGGCTGCAGCAATCTTTGCATACCCCTGATAATCATCGGGAAGGGTCGGCTCTTCGAACCAAAGGATGTCATAGGGCTTGAACGCATTGGCCGCTTCGATGGCCTGATCCACGCTCATGGAATAATTGGCATCCACCATGAATTCTATGTCCGGACCGATCAGTTCGCGCACCGCTGCGATCCGTTCCACATCTTCGGCCAGGGTGGGCTGGCCGATCTTGATCTTGATGCCTCTGGCACCTCGCGCGAGATACCCGCGAATGCTGTCCAGAAGCTTGGGCAGCGGAAAGGCCAGATCAATGCCGCCGAAATAAGCATTGCAGGTGGTCCCGGCACCGCCAGCCAGCTTCCAGAGCGGTGCGTCCGCCTCTTTGCCCCTGAGATCCCAAAGAGCAATGTCAACGGCGGAAATTGCAAAGGAGGCGATACCGCCCCGGGCCACATAATGCACGTGCCATTGCATTGCCTCATAGAGCGCTTCGACATTCGTAGCATCCCGGCCGACCAGCATCGGTGACAGGTCATGTTCAATCATGGCTGCAATCGCCCGGCCGCCCTTGCCGCCGGTATAGGTATAGCCCGTCCCCTGACGACCATCGGCAAGCATCACCGTTGCCGTCACTAGCTCGAAATGGGTGTGGTCGCCATGTTTGGCGTCTACCAGCACTTCAACAAGCGGAATATGAAAAAGCCGGACGGAAATTCCGGAGATTGCTGTCAAGGACCCCTCCCAAGATGCCAAGACCAGTTTGGAAACAACGCTTTGGTATGACCAAGCGCGCTGAGCAGACCTTGAATTGCGGTTCAAGTCAAGGCCGTTTCCTTGCTGTTTTGTTAAATCGATTGAATAAAAGTGACAAGCTATTGATTTACTGAATTTATTACACTTCTCGGAACTTCCTCACGTAAAGACTTGCCAGGAATTGCCTCTGGACTTAGCATCTCCAGCGAATATCTCCTGACTTTTGGTATGACCAAATTCACCCATTGGCGAACATGGCCCTTGACGATCGACCCGAGACCACCGGACAGGCCCGCGCCTCAGACGCTGTTGTTGCAGATCTGGAAGCGCGGATCTCCTCCGGCCTGCTGGCCTCAGGTCAGCCACTGCCGGCAGAGCGGGATCTGATGGAGGAGTTCGGCACGTCCCGGACCGTGGTCCGTGAAGCCATTTCCACACTCGCCAACCGCGGCTTGATCGAACTGCGCCCAAGATACCGTCCCAGAGTGCGCAAACCGGATTACGGCACCCTGATCGACGCCACCGGCACAATCGTCCGCACGCTCCTGCATGAGCCGGACGGGGTACAGAATCTTTATCAGAGCCGTGTCTTTATCGAACGGGGACTGGTGCGCGATGCAGCCCTGACGGCGACCAAGGACGATATTGCCGACCTGAAAGCCGCGCTGATTGCCAATGAAGCCGCAATCTATGCGTCAGAGGAGTTTTTCCGCACCGATATCGCGTTTCACGGGGTCCTCTACCGCATGAACGGCAACCCGGTCTTCCCCGCGATCCATGAAGGGTTCACGTCGTGGCTGTCGCCCCAGTGGCGCAAGTTGGACCGCAACATCGTCCATAATGAAACAGTCTATGCCGCCCACAAGTCCATATACGACGCTATTTTGGAACGGGATCCGGCGAGGGCAGAGGAGGCCCTGGTCGAGCATCTGCGCGTGGCCTGGGCCTATGTGGAGGAAACTTTTTGAGCCGGGCACCTGAATAAGTGACGGCCAAAGGCGCTGACTTACATACCAGAGAAGGGCAGCGGGTGTCTTCCGGACCCGCCCGGCCAGAGCACCAATCACGCGCGCTGGCTTGAAATCCCGCAAGACCAGGGCTGGCCGCACCGGGTGTGGCCAGGTTTTGCCAGGTGAAAACGGGAGGAATATACATGAAAACGATTGGGGTTATCGGACTGGGCGACATGGGCTCTGGGCTTGCCAAGAACCTGATTGCAAACGGCTTTCACACAAGAGGGTTTGATCTGTCCAATGCCCGCATGGCGGCCTTTGAAGCCTTGGGCGGCATGCCTGCAGAAAATGCAGGTGAAGCGGGCAGGGGAGCAGACGCTGTTTTTGTGATGGTCATGAACGGCGCCCAGGTCCAAAATGTCCTGTTTGGCGAAACCGGGCTTGTGAACACGATGCCCCCGGGAAGCGCGGTCCTGCTCACCGCTACCATCAAACCAAGCGAAGCCCGTTCCCTGGGCGAGGACCTTGTCGGGACCGGAATTCACCTCATCGACAGTCCTGTTTCCGGCGGATTTCCCGGCGCCCAAAGCGGTACGCTGACCATGATGGCAGCCGCCCCTGCAACGGTTCTGACCCGCTTTGCCCCCGTTATGGAGGCTGTTTCGGCCCATATCCACCGGGTAGGAACGTCACCCGGCGACGGGCAAACGGTCAAAGCCTGCCTTCAGTCCCTGATCGGGTCCCAGTTTGCCGCAACCTTCGAAGCTGCAGCACTCGCTGCCAAGGCTGGCGTGCCGGGGCAGGTGATCCTCGATGTCTTTTCCACCTCATCTGCAGGCTGCGGTATCGTCAACAATGCCCTTGAAAAGATCATTGACCGGCAATTTGAAGGCACCGGCAGTCACATCGACACCATGCACAAGGACCTGACAATTTCTCTGAACCTGGGGGAAGAGCTCGGCGTGCCGTTGCACACGGCCGCCGCCGCCATGCAGATCTTTCACGCGGGCCGGACCAAATATCCGCAGGGAGACAACTGGGTCTGCACACGGGTGATTGAGGAGATCATCGGCGCTGAACTTCACCGGACAGGGGCCAAACGCGCATGAAACTCGGAGTTATCTGTGACGGCATCAGCCGCGATCTCGCCCATGCCCTGAAGGTCATGAACGGAGCCGGACTCGACTATGCGGAGCTGCAATTTGTGGATGACAAGGAAGTCGGAGATCATTCAAGCGAGGAGACCGCCGCCATCAAGGCACTTCTCAAACAGCATGGCAAAAAAGTCAGCTGCCTGTCCCGGCATGTGTTTGCAGGCATGACAACCACCAACCGGCCTGGCGATGCGCTGCATAGCCAGCACATGGACGCACTCAAGCGGGTCATCGCGATGGCCCAGATGCTGGAGGCGCCTCTCGTGCGGATCATGACCAACAAGAAAGAACAGATCCTTTGGGGCAGGGGCGGGGCCGAGGTTTGGAATGTTGCCAACGGCGCCTGGGATGCCACACTGGCTCTGATCGAACCGGCCATCCGTCTTGCCCGCGCAGAAGGCATCGCGCTCGCGGTGGAGACCGGCAACGGCACCATGGTCAATTCAAGTTATACGGCCCGCAAATTGATCGACGATCTTCAGGCCCGTGACTGCCTCAAGGTTCTGTGGGACCCGGCCAACAACTGCTGGTGCCATGAAGAGGCCTATCCGGACGGCTACGAGACCCTGCGCGGCGGTTATCTTGGCCATATCCATATCAAGGACGTAAAAGTGGACACGCCGAGGGCCACACTGGAAGTGCGCCCCTTGGGAGAGGGGCAACTTTCAGATCAGCTGCCTCAAATCGCCGGGGCACTCCGCAGGGATGGCTATGATGGGGTGATCTCCCTTGAAAGCGTCTATCATCCGGGCAATGGCGACTTCGAAGCGGGCTTCCGCCAATGCCTTCCCCGGTTCAAGGCACTTTTTGGAGACACGTCCCCCAAGCCACGCGCCTAAAACAGCAGAACAGGGTCGTTCAAAGGCCCTTTTCCTTGAGCCAGGCTGTCACAAGTTCGGTCAGGCGATCGCCGGAAAAGGAGGGAAAGTGCCCCCCGTGCACAATACGGACAGGGAGGCTGGCCAACCGCTCCATGGACCGGACATAGTCCTGAGCATCGGCATGATAGGTGTCTTCGATCAACGGACCATCATAAAGGATATCTCCTGAGATCAAGATACCCGTCGCCGCTTCCCAAAGCGCGATCCCGCCAGGGCTGTGACCGGGTGTGTGGATCACCTGAAAAACACGGTCGCCCAGATCAATGATGTCTCCATCCTCCAAAATCCGCGTCGCAGGCGCGGCTTTGACGGCATAGCTGGTGGAGCTGTAGGGCACCTCCGGCAAGGCATCGAAAATTGCGTCGGTCACATAAGGATCAGCGAGCGTGTTCTGCCGTGTTGGATGCGCCAGAAGATCCGCCTCGGCAGAATGACACAGGCGGCAGGGAAACTCGTGATGGCAGCCGATATGGTCAAAATGAGTGTGGCTGGCGACAGCATCCAGAGGCCGCTCGCTCACAAGGGGCACCCATTGCCTTAAAGACACAACCCCCATGCCGCTGTCCACCATGAGGTCCCGGTCCCGTCCGCGCACATGCCATATGTTGCAGCGGTAGAACTCCTGGATATGGGGCTCGTCTATCCAGGTGATGCCGTCACCTGCGCTGCGCAGGCGGTACCAGTCCCGGGGAGGGATGCGTTTCATGTCACGTCTCCGGCAGAAAAACTGGGTTTGTACCGTAAAGGGAAACGTCTTGCCCAACAGCTGGAACCTGCCCCTGAGGCAAATGGGCGGTCAGGGTCAGGTCAGGGGCGGCGGCGGGGGCAAACCGGCACCTGTGATGGGCTCCGAAAAACCCTGTTTCAATCAACCGGGCCGGGCCAAGATCAATGTCCCCCTCCAGGCCGATATTTTCCGGACGCAGGCACAAGAGCCCGTTTTGCGGTGCCAGATCCAGCGCCCCCAGCGGAGAGGTTACCCCGCCTTGTGCCGCCACGACCGGGATGCGGTTCATTTCACCCATGAAATTTGCGGCAAACAGGGTCCGGGGCGTGAGATAAACCTCTTCTGGCGTACCACAATGTTCGATATGCCCGTGGTTCATCACAACGATCCGGTCCGCGATTGCCATCGCTTCTTCCTGGTCATGCGTCACATGAACAAAGGTCGTGCCGACCCGCCGCTGGATGGCTTTCAGCTCGTCCTGCATCTGACGGCGCAGCTTTAGGTCCAGCGCCCCCAGGGGTTCGTCCAACAACAACACATCCGGCTCCACCGCCAGCGCTCTTGCCAGGGCCACTCGTTGTCTCTGGCCACCCGACAATTCGTGCGGTTTGCGGCCGGCCTTGTCTGCCAGACCGACCATATCGAGCATCTCCATCGCGCGGCTGATGCGCGCGCGCCGGTTGACCCCGCGCATGCGCAGCCCAAAGGACACATTATCGCGCAGGCTCATATGCGGGAACAGGGCATAGTCCTGAAACATGGTGGTTGTCGGCCGGTCTTTTGGGGCCACATGGGTCATGTCACGCCCACCGATCAGAAGCTGGCCTTCGCTTGGTGTCAAAAACCCGCCAATGATCGACAAAAGCGTGGTCTTGCCACAGCCGGAGGGCCCGAGCAGCACGACGAACTCTCCCGCGTTTATCTCAAGATCGATCTGATGCAGCGCTGTAAAGCTGTGAAACCGGTGTTTGACGGATTTGATGTGCAGATCAGCGGTCATGTCGACCCCTTCCGGAAAAAGGTGACTTCCAGCACCAGAACAAACAGGACAGAGACAAGGAACACAAGCGAGCCAACCGCATTGGTTGCCGGCGACAGGCCTGAGCGCAGCATTGACCAGATTTCCACGGGCAAGGTCACGTCAAAACGGGTGAGCAGAAAGGCGATGATGAATTCATCCCAGGAGAAGGTGAATGCCAGGAAAAACGCCGCCCCAAGCGCCGGCAGCAACATGGGCGCGGCCACGAACCACAAGGTCTGGACTTCTGAGGCTCCCAGATCCCGCGCGGCTTTCAGGGCGTTTTTCTGGTGGTCGCCGATCGCAGCATAAAGGATCGCAAAACACAGAGGCAGATTGATCACCACATGGCCGATCCCGGTCGCCAGAAGCGAGGGGCGGATGCCGATGCTGTTGAACATCTGCAAAAGACCAAGGGCAATGATCAGATAGCTCACCGTCATGGGTGCAATCAGAAGGCTGCGCATCAGCGCAGATCCAGGAAGCACCACCCGCGCAAGACCGGAGGCTGCGAGAAATCCCAGCACCAGTGCCACGAACGCTGACACGAATGCGACAGCCAGAGAATTGACAAGCGCTTCCATCATGGCACGGTCCCCGAGGACCTGTGCGTACCATTTCAGCGTTGCCCCTTTGAAAGGCGGCACCGGCAGGCGCCCGTCCTGAAAAGAGAACACCACCAGCACGACAACCGGCAGCAGGATGAACACAAAAACCGCCGCAAGATAGGCCCAGGACAGAATGGAGGAACCGCGCATCAGACCCGCTCCATCTTCAGCCAGCGCGCTGTCACCAGATAGGCGACACTCACAATCGCCATCAGGACAATGGACAAGGCGGAGGCCATGGGAAAGTCGCCGCGCCGTCCAAGCTGCAGCATGATCAGCTGGGGGATGGTCAGCTCGTTGTTTCCACCCAGGATCTGAGGTGTGATGTAATCGCCGATACACAAAACAAAGGTGAGAAACGCACCGGTGACCACGCCCGGCAGGGTCAATGGCAAGATCACAAACCAGATCACCTTCCATCTGGACGCTCCGAGATCTTCGGCAGCCCGGGCATAATTCGGCGACAGCTGGATCAGGTTTGAATAGATCGTGAGGGTGAGCAGCATGACAAAGAAGTGCACAAATCCGGTCACCGTGGCCGCGCGCGTAGCCATGATCTGGACCGGTTCAGCCAAAACCCCGAGCCCGACCAGCGTGTTCATGACCACCCCCTTTTCGCCCAGGACCAAAGCCCAGGAGTAGGAGCGCACCACATAGGAGGTCCAGAACGGCAAAACCGCCAGAAGCAGCACCAGACGCCGCCAGCGTTCTGGCACCCTTGTGGCAATGATCCAGGCAAAGGGCCAGGCCAAAAGCACTGAGATCACGGTCACAAGCGCTGTGACTTCGAGGGAAACGGCAATTCCCTTACGCAGCGGCGGGTCGGAAAAGATTTTGATGTAGTTGCCCAGATCAAATCCCTGCACCACGGTGCGCCCCTCCATGTGGGCAAGGCTGATCAGGATCATCGCCCCGAAGGGCAAAATGAAAAACACCAGAGTCCACAAAAGGGCAGGGGCGGCAAGCACCGCACCCTGACGTTTTTCCTGTGCTTCAATACTCACACCAGACCTCAGTTCTGAAGCATGTCGGTCCAAAGGTCCTGCATTGCGGCATCCGTGTCCGCATCCGGCACCGGATAGAGCTGGGCTCGGGACAGATAGTCTGCCTGATCGTCCCAGCGCAGGATTGCCTTTTGTTCAGAGGTCAGCACATTTCCCGCTGCTTTGTTGGCGGGCATGCCCCAATAGCAGGACGAGGTTGCCAGACGGGCCTGTCCTTCAGGCGAAGTGATGTATTTGATGAATTCAGCGGCAAGCTCCGGTTCCGCGCTTCCTTCCACCACGCCAATCGACTGCGCCCAAAGCAGGCCGCCTTCCTTGGGGATGGTCCAGTCCAGATCCGGGTTCTCGGCATTCAACACGGCGGTCAGCCACTCGCCACCACCAATCACGATATCAACCTCACCGGTGGCCAGGGCCGTCTGGCTCGCCACCACATCGGACACCTGTTTGGAGGCGGTTTTGAGTTCCATCAACGGCGTCTTGATCGTGGGCAGCGTTTGAGCATTCAGGTCTGCCGTGGCAACCCCCGCTTCCAGCCCAACCAGCCCCATGACCGGAAGATAGTAGTCATAGATCGCAATCCGGTTATCATATTTGCCGGACCACAGCGCATCCAGACTGGTCATATCCTCTGGATCAACGGCAGACTTGTTGTAGGCGATTGTGTTGTAGCCGAACTTCTCAACGGCGGCATAGACTGTGCCATCCACCGTAACATGATCCTTGAAGAGCACTTCGGGAAAATAGTCCCCGGTCGGTGCAGTCCCTTCAGGCAACGGCGCCAGAAATCCGCGCTCCACAGCCCGGCCCACATCCACCGCATCAATCACAAGGATGTCCCAGTCCCCAGGCCGGGATTGTTCCAGAAGGGTCAGGCCAGCAGCAGTGCCTTCGTATTCCTTCACATTCACACGCACATCATGAGCCTTTTCGAAAGGCTCCAGCAGCGCCGGATCGGCATGGTCACACCAGATCAGGGCATTGAGGTCCTTGGCCTGGGCCGTCGTGGCCAGTCCGGCCATCAGAGCGGCCGCGGCGCAACTCAGCTTGAAAGTCATGTTCGTCTCCGGTTGGTAAAATTGCAGTATTTTTATTTTCTGTAGAAAAAAGTTGAACGCATTCACTTTTAGAGTCAATGCTATTTTTCAGCGAGGAATGAGGTGCTTATGGCAGGACTGCGCGAACAACAGAAAGCGACCAGAAGGCGGGCACTTTTGGAGGCAGCAAGCCTGCTTTTTAAGCAGAGCGGCTATGAAGCGGCTACGATTGGTGAAATCGCTGAAAAGGCGGACATCTCGGTCGGCGCCTTTTACAACTACTTCACCAGCAAGGCTGATGTGCTTCTGGCGATTGTTTCCATGGAAGTGGAAGAAGTCCTGCACCAGGGCGAAGCTATGCTGGAGAGCAACCACACCACTGCGCCGGAGGCCATTTGCCAGCTCGCCTCCATCTACAATGAGCACTGTCTCGTCTACCTGACGAAGGAAATGTGGCGCTCTGCCATGGCCCTCGCAATCCAGCACCCTGAAACACCTTTTTCCCACCGCTACAGGATGCTCGACACGGAACTGACCAAGCAAATGACAAAGCTGCTTGTCGTCTTGCAGGGGCAAGGTCTCTTGCGCCCGGAGATCGAACCGGAAGCCTTCGGAGAGGTGCTCTTTTTGAGCTTGAACGGGCTCTTTATCGAGTTCACCGTGAAAGAAGACATGACACTTGACACCTTCAGTCAGGCCTTCGCCCGTCATGTGAAAGCGGTTTGCGCCTGATCAGGTCCGTTCAGATTCGGCAAGTCATGCCGCCAGTCTGCTATAAACGGCACATGAACCGGGCCCGAAACTATGCTTTCCGCAAGCTGAAAAAGGACGATTTTCCTCTGCTGAATACGTGGCAGGCACATCCACACGTCCGTCAGTGGTGGGACAGGCAAGAGCCCTACTCGGACGAAGAAATGGCCGACCCGCGCGTAGCCCGCTGGATCGTCTCCTATGACGCACGCCCCTTTGCCTTCATGCAGGACTATTGTGTGCATGGCTGGGACAGCCACCACTTCGCCGGGTTGCCAAAAGGATCGCGCGGCATCGATCAATATATCGGCGAGCCGGACCTGCTCGGCCAGGGGCATGGCACGGCCTTTATCTCCGCCCGGCTGACGTACCTGTTCGAAGACGGTGCCCCGGTGATCGGAGTGGACCCGCATCCTAACAATACCAGGGCAATTGCGGTCTACCGCAAACTGGGGTTTGAACCGTCCGGACCACCAGCGGAAACCGCATGGGGCCGGATCCTGCCAATGCTCGCCAAACGTTAAGCCAATCGCCAGAGCCCTCAGCCGTCCGCCTTTCCAAGCCGCTTGATCTCGGCCTCGAGCGCGGCAATGCGCTCTTCGCGCTGCGCAACGGCGAACGCCAGCTCCGCAGCATCGACCATCTGCAGAATGTGTTGCGGGCAGTTCACATCCCAGGCAGATAGGTCAAACAGGATCGCACGTTCAGCTCTTCCCCGGCCATCTTCAGGCCGGAGGCTGTCGAGCAGCGCATGATCCTCCTCGATCACCTTCGCGCGCCCCCAGAGTTTCACCCGCCGAGGCTGCGCATAATCGATCAGGAAGCGGATGCACCTGCTGCCCGTGATCTCGAACGTCCTGAAGGCCTATCCGCAAATCGATGTCCGGCTGTCCCAGGCCGACCGGTCCGTCAGCCTGCAGGAAGAGCATATTGATGCCGCCATAGGCATCGGCCATCTGCCCGAAAGCGACCTGCGAGCCTGGCTTGTTGGACATGTGCGCTGGGTTTGCTGAGCATCCACCAGATATTTGACCAGCAGGTACGCCCCTCAAAAAGCCGAAGACCTCTCCCGGCACGACTGGATTTCCTTCTCCGGTCTCATGGCGTCAGACAAGTGGCGTTTCGGGGAAGGGGTCTCCGAACGGTGGGTGCCCGTTCACGCGCGGATGATCGTGAATAACGCCAATGCCGCCAGTGAAGCCGCCGCCACCGGTCTCCGGGTCGCCCGTGTGCTGTCCTATCAGGTCGCAGACGCCGTTGCGGAGGGGCCCTTGAGATTATCCTAAAGGAAGAGGAAACCGCGCCCCTTCCGGTCAATATCCTGTACGCGGCAGGTCTCATGCCACAAAAAATACGCGTCTTCGTGGATTTTGCCGCCCCGCACCTTGAGACGGCCTTGCACCGCGCCACATTCTAGGTGTGAGGGCTCCTTGCAAGAGACTTTGGGGAACGGTCTCACATAACGCCCTAATGATTGGGGACTGCAGAACAGTTGGACCCGTAATGCTGAAAGACAAGAAATCCGAAACCGATGCGGAAAAACAAAAGGCCCTGATACGCCGGCTTGTAACCGAGGTAAGCCGCGACAACCCGGACCTCTACTACCAGCCGACCAGCCTTGTTGCGCGGCTGATCCAGACCCACATCGCCGAGGGCCACACGCTGAACGGCGAAGACCGGATGCTGATGCAACGCCTGACAACCCGCGACCTGGAAGTCCTGCTCAGCTTGCATTGAGACAAGGCACGTCAAAGACGCAGGCGCTTTGGTCGGGGCAATTTTTCCGATCGCCTTCCTGCGCGGCCATCACTGGTCAGGCGCAATCTTGAGCAGACAACACTAAAGACAATCAGCAACCCGTTTGGCACGAGATTATAGCCCATGCCCCTCCGGTACAAACTGTGACCTATGTCTCCGGATCGCACAATGAGGAAAATGGCGGTGAGGGTGTCCGCCATTCATTCGTCACAACTCGTATCATCTAGAAAAATTAGCTGAAGCTTTTCAATGAACTCCTTCTAATTGGTGAATTATGTTGTCACCGTCTGTATCAGTCGTTAACATCTTTTTTGATGGGTGTAAAAACGGGTAAAGAGGTTGCCACGCAAAGCTCGAGAACTGTCCGCCATTGAAGTCAAACGACTTAGACATGATGGCACCAACGGAAACAAACTTCATTTTGTCGGTGGAGTCTCGGGGCTCGCATTACAACTTCTGCCAACAGGCGGAAAAACCTGGTTTTTGCGAACAACCATAGGGAACAAGCGACGAGACGTAGGGCTTGGTGGCTATCCTGAGATATCGTTGTCGGTTGCGCGCGAACGCGCTCGTGAGGCAAAGAATCTTGTTCGACAAGGTGTCGATCCGATCGAACATCGACGGGAATTAAAGTCGGATTTAATCGCTGCACAGAAAAGAAGCCTGGCTTTCTCGGATGCCGTAAAACGATACCTTGAGGCGAAAGCATCGGAGCTGAAGAACCAGAAACATAAAGATCAATGGGCGAGTACTCTCAAAAAATATGCAGAACCAGAACTTGGTCATTTGCTTGTCTCTGACATCACAACACAGGACATTTTGAGAACGATTCAGCCCATCTGGCACAATAAGACTGAGACGGCTTCTCGCCTAAGAGGTAGGATCGAAGCTGTCATTTCCTGGGCAACTGTTGCTGGCCACCGCAGTGGTGATAACCCTGCAAGGTGGGCAGGTAACCTTAAGGAATTGCTCCCGTCGCCTCGAAAAATTGCGCAGTCCGGTCATTGGCCGGCCCTGGACATTGGTGATGTGTCTGCTTGGTTTGCAAAACTGAGAGAAATGGACGGCATGGGAGCTCGCGCACTAGAGTTTCTAACGCTCTGTGCATCAAGATCCGGTGAAGTGCGTGACGCGACCTGGCAAGAGATCAATCTTGAAAAACGTATATGGGTCGTTCCCCCAAACCGCATGAAAAGTGGCCGTGAACACCGAGTGCCGCTGACTGACGAAGCGCTTAAGCTACTTGAAGCCCTGCCAAGACTTGAAAACTCTCCCTTCGTTTTTCATTCCGCTCGAGGCGGAGCACTGTCAGACATGTCGGTATCCGCCGTGATGCGCCGCATGCAGGAAAACGCGTTGGTTCAAGGCCAAGTTGGGTGGCTTGATGCCAAGAGCGGAAGGCCCGCAGTTCCGCATGGGATTAGGTCCACCTTCAGAGATTGGGCGGCAGAAAATGGATATCCAAGAGAGATTGCAGAGATTGCTCTTGCCCACGCCGTCGGCAGCGAGGTGCAACGTGCTTACCGAAGGTCGGATTTGATAGAACGACGACGATCGATGATGAAAAGTTGGGCAAACTTTTTGTCGACCGGCCGAACCTCTTACATTCACTCGCTTGAAATCGCGAAAAATGCCTGACAAGAAAAACCCTTTCCCGCGAGATGTTTTCGACCCTTTCGAACAGTTTTTGGAAGAGGGGGGAGATTGGAACCCTGCCATGCCACCATCTCAAGTCTGGGGAGTTTGGGAAGTCGTAAGAGCACACTTTCCGGAACTCGAACCTGAAACGATCTGTTACAAAATTTATTCTGCAGCAGAACTCGTTGAAGAATGTGATGCAGACATTTGCCAGGCATGTTCAGACACAGCTGTGTTTGAATCTGAAAAAGTCGGCGAGGCAATTAAACTAAGCCGTAGTTTTTACAACGTTTGGGGGGCGGCAAACATCTTTCGCAAGAAGCTGGCTGCTATCGAGTCTGGCAACGCATCGAAATGGCGTTTTGCGGCCAATAATACGAATCGAAGGATGGAGATGATCGAACTCGCCGCAGAAAATGACCTCGCTGAGGAAAGAGACATCACACTTGCTGACGCCGTCATAGAAGCTATCGGACCCACCGAAGATTCTCTTCAGAAAAACAGCGAGTTTTGGAAGCAAAAAACAAAGGTGATAGAGGCCGCTCTGAACGGATTGAAAAAGGGTGGACGTCAGACGAATTCGCATAGAGATGAAGCGGTTCGCGCCGCAGTTGAGTTACGGGAAACACTCACTGGCCATAAGGCAACCCAACCTGCCCACGAACTCGCCACTTCAGAGAGAAAGACATCCATGACTTCTTTCGTGCAGGACGTCATTGCGATTTACAAAGACTACGGAATGTCAGGTGCAGTTTCGATAAACTCTGGTGCCTATTGGAGACGCATCCTGAAAAATCGTTAGATTTTTCCAAATTTTGGGGTTTCAAAACCAGCATTTTCCAAAGTTTGAGGTTTCTGGGGCGGGCTTCATACGTTCTTTGCTGAATGGTGTCTTCATCTGAAGTTGGAGTTTCAAATGAAGACAGATACCTATTTGTCCGACGTGGACTTGTCCAAGCGATGGGGCGTTGCGCGCCCAACGGTATGGCGCTGGCATAAGGAAGACAAATCATTTCCCCGTTGCGTAAAACGTGTCCGTCCGGTGAAGCCGGTCTTCATGGCGGCGACGCGCTCTGTTACGCTGCTTTTGCAGCGTAACACCAAGGCATGAGTTCGTTGAT
>NZ_JBSWYH010000030.1:0-57181 GCF_056161025.1 Roseibium sp. AWQ4_254 | reverse complement strand
AAAACGTTCGCTGCGCATGGGAGCCTCCTCAAAAGGAAGCTTGAATCACAAAAAACACGATCTGTGAATCCTATATGTCCACAGACTCTAGTGCATAATCCGCAAAGAATGCACTCACGCCTTTCTTCAGGTAGGTGCCTATCCATACCTCGATTGAGATAGCTGCGATGCTTGATGCGTCGGAGTAAGTTGCTGCGCGAAGAACCATGCTCTTGTTTGACACCCTTTCTGCTTTTGAGAAAGCTGTTTTCCTCTTCAGGTATGGGCTCGGACCTGACTTTCGCCGCGCGGGGCATGGAGGTCTGCTCTGATAGTTTTGACTGTCGCGAGAGGCTCTGACATCGAGTTTGTCAATCAGTGTTTAGGGCTATAGCGTAGGTATCGTTCTCGGTTTCGTCGGCTTCGGCCCGCCATTTTCCCAAATGCCGTGCCCGGAGAAATGGGTTAGATTCTAAGCCGCAGAGAGAGTTGACTTGCCCTCCTGAACCAATGGTTTGCGTGCCGGAACGCGGCCCTTCTTTTTTGTCGAATCCCTCTGGTTCAAAGCCGGGTGCAAGGTGGCCAGAGCTGATTGTTGGCGGCCGAAAGTCAGGTCCGCAGGACACAGCGCCTTTCCCCCTTTCTCACACCCGTGCAATCGCGATGTTCAAAAGAACCTGGCGTTTTTCCTTTAGGGCGACCTGAATGGCCCGGGCGAGGGCGCCGGGGAGGGCGGGGCCGTCGGTGACGGTTTCGGTATAGGCGCGGCTCGCCTCGGCGGTTCTGGTGAAGTCCGGGCTCGGGCGGAGGCTGGTCAGCGGCACGTCATTGGCCCGGGATGCGTGGCCGTCCTGATAGGTGTTGGTGACCGAGTGGCGCACGGCGCCCCATTCCTCATTGTTCAGAACCAGCGTGATGACCGGCAGCTCGAGCGCTTCGGCCACCTGGTGGCAGGCGGCCGGGTTGGCGAACATGTAGCTGCCGTCGCCCATCGTGGCAAAAACCAGCCGGTCCCGGTCCGCCAGTTGGGCGCCGAGGGCTGCCGGCAGCCCCCAGCCGAGGCCACCGGAATGGGGCTCCTGGAAATAGCTGTTGTGACTGTCCGCATCGAGCGGCTCCAGCGGGCAGCCCAGCTCGTGAAAGACCGTGGCCTTGCGGCCTGTTTCCGCCTGGGCCTTGATCGCCTTGCCCAAACACAGGCTCACCCACTCCTTGCTCATGGGGCTGGCATTCCCGGCCTCGGCCTGGGCGGTAACGTCCCGGCGCCGGGCGGCGGAAAGGTGGGTGACCTTGGTGCGGCGCTCGGCCAGGAGGGTCTCGTCCCGGGCCAGCGGAGCCATCGCCTGGAACAGGGCCAGCAAGGTTTCCGAAGTTTCCCCGGCAAGGGTGAGATCAGCGGGAAAGGTGCGCACCGGTGTGCGGCTGAACAGCGGGTCCGGACCCAGCTGGATCACCTTGGCGCCGTCCCGGAGCCTCACCTTGTCCGGCCACCAGGGGGCGAGCGCGTTGACCACCAAAATGACATCAGCCTCTTCCAGCAGGGCTTCCGGCGCCGCACCCACCTGCATCGGGTGGGAGAGGGGCACGGCCGGGGTATTGGCCCAATAAAGGGAAATCGGCAGGGCCCAGGCAGTCAGCGCCTCTGAAAGGGCCGCAAACGCCTCCGGCGATCCGGCGCCGCGCTGTGCCAGCACCAGCGGGTTCCTGGCCCCGGCCAGAAGCCGGGCGGCGTCCTCAAGGGCTTTGGGGCAGGGTGCGGCTGTGACAGGTGTTTGCCGGGAAGGGGTTCCAAGCCCGTTCGCGGGTGTCTGCTCGCACAGAACCTCCCGGGGCAGGCTCAGATAGACCGGGCCTTTCGGGGTGGAACTGGCAATGGCCCAGCCCCGGTCCAGCAGTCCGGCAATCTGTTCGGGAAAGCGCAGCTCATAGTCCCACTTGGTCACCTCGCGCACCAGGGCGCTCTGGTCGAACATTTCCTGCCCCCAGCCGATGGGAACGGTGCGGGCGCCAAACCGGCCACCCTCCATCACCGGCGTCCGTCCGGACAGGACCAGCATGGGGATCTGGTCGCACCAGGCATTGATAAGGCCGGTGGCCCCGTTGGACAGTCCCACATTGGTGTGCAGCATCACCGCCTGTGGGCGGCCGGAAATCTGGTAATAGCCATGGGCCATGCCGACGGCCACATGCTCATGGGGCACAGTGACCGGTTCGGGCAGGTCCAGCCCTTTTTGCGAGGCCTCGATCAGGCCTTCGATGACCGGCGGAAAATCGGTGCCGGAATTGGCAAAGACATAGTCCACCCCGAGCGCCTTCAGCTTGCCAAACAGGGCTCCACCTGCGGTGACGGATGCCGTCTTGTCTGCCGCGCTCATATCGTCCTCCTCGAAACACTCACAGCTCTCTCCGCTTCAAAGCAGGAAAGGCGAATATCTTCAATGGTGTTTTGATTTGTTTCAGGCCTACGCCAAGGGGAATGGGCTTTTCATGTATGCTTTTTTGCCGCAGCTTCCGGCGGCTGCGCTGGTGGGAGGGCTGTGAGCAGCCATGTGTACCTGGCTCCTGCCTTCGCAGGAACGACAAGAAGGTGAGATGGGGCGTTCGGATAGGGACCACGACGTCCCGGCCGCAAAAAGGGCAGGAGGGGACAAAATCTCAGCCAGCAAAAATCGATTCCCTGCAGGCGCCCAGCCGTGGGCTGGGATGATGTTCATCCCGGTCAACCCGATTTTCCTGTCGCGGCAGGACATCAAAGATGTCAACGCAACAGGAAAAACAGATCGTATTTGGCGGCATGCAGTCCGGTCTAGCCGACGATGAGCTGTTTCAGCTTCATCGATTCGTATTCCAGTTCATTCAGCCGGTAATTCACCACGTCGCCAATGGTGATGATTCCGGCAAGGGCGCCATCCTCGATCACGGGCATATGGCGAAAGCGGCCGTCGGTCATCTTGCGCAGAACCGACAGAAGCGGATCGTCCGGGGTGCAGACTTCCACATCCCGCGTCATGATGTCTTCCACCTTTTGCGACAGGGTCTGGCCCGGAGTTTCCGCAAGGCGGCGCACAATATCGCGTTCGGACAAAATCCCTTGCAAACGGCCGTCCGCGTCCTTGACCAGAACGGCGCCGATGCGCTTGTCGCGCAGCAGTTCCACGGCCTCGTGAAGGGTGTTTTGCGGGCGCAGTGCGAACACCTCCTGGCCTTTGGTCTCAAGAAGCTTGCGGACGGTGGCCGCCTCCGTCGACCGGTTCGTTTGTGGCGTCTGGCTGTGTGTGGTCACGTGCATCTTGTCTTTCCGGCTCGGGGCCTGATAAGAGCTGGGCATGATTTTTTGGCTCCCTGCTTTGTCTCCCAACGTAAAGCAGGACCAGCTTAACCGAAAAAAGCCGGCTTTAGGAACACTCCAAATTGTCAGACGTCAGTCTTACGCCGTTGATTGCAACGATCCTGTTCGTTGCCGCCTGCTTTGCGGGCTATCAGTACCGCCGGGTCTGGGTGCGCGAGGGGCCACGCTGGCAATTGTGGATGTTCGGCCTTGCGGCCGCGCTGTGCCTGGGGTTGGTGGCCTTCGTGCCCCTCAATTGAGCCGGGCCTGAGGAGGCGCTGTGTCAGGGCGTCCAGAAAAAAAGGCGGGCTGAACCAGCACCGCCTTTTTTCAGGTCACAAAAGCTTGAAGTCCGGCGGTCTGATGTCAGCTTTCCATCTCTGCCAGCATCTTGCGTGCCCGCGGGCAGGCAAGCCGCTCGCGCAGCGGGCTGTCGGGGTCGATCTCCTTGCTGCAGACAAGGCACTTGTCCGCATCGGCAATCGCATTCAGCCCGCCGCAGCTGCCCTTGATGGTCTTTCCTGAAAAAATCACGCCGATGGCCATGCCCACGATGACCGTGAGCAGCAGCGCGAATGCAAGAACAAAGGTCAGCACGTCGGTTTCCGTTCCTATGATCAGGCCTGAAGCGCCGTGAAGCGCTTGCTGGCGGAGGATACAAACCCTTTATGGGTACCCTCGGCGTGCCGATCAATGAACAAAACGGGCATATCGCGCTGATTCGCCAGGTCCATGCCCCGTTCGGTGCCCAAAACCAGCAGCGCGGTTGCCCAGGCATCCGCCTGCATGGCGTTTTCCGCCAGAACCGTGACCGACGCCGTGTGGTGCGTGATCGGCTTGCCCGTATGTGCATCGATGATGTGCGAATAGCGCACACCGTCCTGCTCGAAATAGTTCCGGTAGTCGCCGGACGTGGCCATGCCCATATTGCTGACACTGGCAATCTGATAGGCCTGACGGGTCATGGTGTCGGGGGTCTCGATGCCGATCTGCCACTTCATGCCGTCTGCATTGTGGCCGGACACATAGATGTCCCCGCCAACTTCCACCATGTAGTCGGTCAGGCCAAAGGATTTGACGGCTGCAGCCATCTGGTCGATGCCATAGCCCTTGCCGATGGACGGCAGGTAGATTTCCGTGTCCGGATGGCTCTTGCGCAGCGTGTTGCCGCTGACATGCAGCCCGTCACGGCCTGCCGTCTTGAAGGCCGCAGCCACAACAGCCGGGTCCGGTGTGCCGTGATGGCCGGTGGATTTGGCACCAAAGCCCCAGGCTTCGATGACCGGGCCCAGCGTGATGTCGAACTGGCCTTCACTGGCGTGGTTGATGTCTTTGGCAGCTGCGACGACACGCGCCAGCGATTGGGACACGGTCATCGGTTCAGTGGAGCGGTGGGCGTTGAAGCGGGAAACTTCAGAGCCAGCATCCCAGTTGGACATCTGGGCATTCACGGCTGCAAGGTTTTTCTCCACCGCCGCCTTCAGGGCAGCCGCGTCGATCCGCCGGTCGGGATCAAGAGCAGTCACGGAATAGGTCGTTCCCATTGTCGAACCGGAAAGTTCCACAAGATCCGAGCCGCCCTTACAGGCTGCCAAGGACAGGGACATGAGAATGAAGCTACGCCGGGAGAATTTAATGTTCGCTGGCAAGGTAACCGTCTCCAAAAGGTCCAAAGCGACAATCGTCGCGCGTCAAGGGGGCTTTTCCTGCCTTTCGAGTGCTGATTCAACAAAAAAATTTAGGCAACACGCAATTTAGCACTTTTTACCCGAGCAAAAACGTAGCATATGGCGGCTTGATGAAGTCTGGAGGCCATATGCGTGCATAGCTTTAAGCTCAAAAAAGGTCTTGATCTGCCCGTGTCGGGCGCGCCGGTTCAAGAGATCACCAATAAAGGCGGGATTCGGACTGCGGCCGTTCTGGCTGCGGACTATGTCGGCCTGAAGCCAAGGCTGGTGGTGCAGGAAGGCGATCCGATTGGCGTTGGTGCGCCTGTGTTTTTCCACAAAGACACCCCGGACGTGATGGTAACGTCGCCGGTTTCGGGACGCGTCAAGGCAATCAACCGGGGCGCACGGCGTGTGCTGATCAGTGTGGAAATCGAAGCCGATGCGTCGGCCGCCGAGCCAGTGGACTTCTCCGCCGTCGGCGATGTGACAACGGCGGAGGGGTTGGTAGAGCGCCTGTGCGCCTCTGGTCTTTGGACCGCGTTCCGTACGCGGCCCTATTCCAAAGTGCCTGATCCGGCGGCCCGCCCGGCCGCTATTTTCGTCAATGCCATGGACACCGAGCCGCTTTCTGCGGACCCGGCCCTGATCATTGCAGACAGCGGTGCCGCCTTTGAAAAGGGGCTGGCGGCTGTTGCCTCCTTGAGCGCTGGCAAGACCTATCTGTGCCATGCGGCCGGAACGCAGGTCCCCGGAGCCGGGATCGAGGGAGTGGAGAGCGCCGAGTTTTCCGGGCCCCATCCGGCCGGTCTCAGCGGTACCCATATCCATTTCCTGGATGTTCCAGGCGGTGACAAGACGGTCTGGACCATCGGCTATCATGATGTGATTGCCATTGGCCGGCTGCTGGAAACGGGCAAATACGATCCGGAGCGGGTGATTGCGCTTGCCGGTCCGCTCGCGGCCAAGCCGAGGCTGATCCGCACCACTGCCGGGGCCTCCATGGAAGAGCTCTGCGCGGACGAATTGGGATCTGATGCTCCGGTCCGCATGATTTCCGGGTCAATCCTGAGCGGACGTCTCGGGGAGGGACCCAGCGCCTATCTCGGCCGGTATGCCCGTCAGATCACCCTGATCGAGGAAGACCATAAACAGACGCCGATGGGCTGGATTCGTCCAATGCCCTCGCGGTTTGCGGTGCAGCCGGTTCTGGGCTCGGCCCTGTCGAAAAAGCTCTATGCGATGACCTCCAATTTGAATGGCGGGCGCCGGGCGATGGTGCCCATCGGCACGTTTGAACAGCTAATGCCGCAGGATTTTCTGCCCACTCAGCTGTTGCGCGCCCTGCTCGTAATGGATACGGATCAGGCACAGGCGCTCGGCGCCCTGGAGCTTGACGAGGAAGATCTGGGGCTGGTTGGTTTTGCCTGCCCTGCAAAATATGAATATGGCATCGCACTCCGCGACTGTCTCTCCAAAATCGAAAAGGAGGGCTAGACCTTGGGTTTGCGCAGCTTCTTTGACCGCGTTGAGCCTCATTTCGAGAAGGGCGGCAAATACGAGAAATTTTTCCCGCTCTACGAGATGGTGGAAAGTTTCCTCTACACTCCGAAAACGGTGACCACCGCCGCGCCCCATGCGCGGTCCTATATCGACATGAAGCGGATCATGACCTACGTGGTCCTCGCAACGATCCCCTGCATTCTGGTCGGCCTCTACAATGTGGGCTTCCAGGTCAATGCCGCCATTGCGGTTCACGGCCAGTCTGGCTGGCGGGCCGCTGTGATCGAGGCTCTGGGAATCGGATTTGATCCGGCCAATCCCTTCGCCAACATCGCGCACGGGTTGCTCTACTTCCTGCCCATCTACATTACGACCCTTGTGGTCGGCGGGATCTGGGAAGTGATCTTTTCCACCGTGCGCGGCCATGAGGTAAATGAGGGCTTTCTTGTCACCTCCATGCTTTACGCCCTGATCCTGCCGGCCTCAGCGCCGCTGTGGCAGGTTGCGCTTGGCATCTCCTTCGGGGTTGTCATTGGCAAGGAAGTGTTTGGCGGCACGGGCAAGAACTTCCTCAACCCGGCACTGACGGGCAGGGCGTTCCTGTATTTCGCCTATCCGGCCCAAATGTCCGGGGACACGATCTGGACTCCGGTTGACGGGTTCTCCGGGGCGACCGCCCTGTCCATCACCGCCTCTGACGGCTATCAGCAGCTGGCGGCCCATGGGGTGACCTGGATGGATGCCTTTCTTGGCACGATCCAGGGCAGCATCGGCGAAACCTCGACCCTGGCCTGCCTGATCGGCCTGGCCTTCCTGCTGATCACCAAGATCGCCAACTGGCGCCTAGTGGTCGGTTGTCTGGCGGGTATGATCGGCTTTTCTACGCTGCTCAACCTGATAGGCTCTGACACCAACCCCATGTTTGCGATGCCCTGGTACTGGCATCTTGTGGTTGGCGGGTATGCCTTTGGTCTGGCCTTTATGGTCACCGAGCCGGTCTCGGCCTCCCATACCAATCTCGGGCGCTACTTTTACGGCGCGCTGATTGGCTTCATGGTAGTCATGATCCGCGTGATCAATCCGGCCTTCCCAGAAGGAATGATGCTGGCAATTCTGTTTGGTAACGTTTTTGCACCGCTGATCGACTATTTCGTGGTCCAGGCAAACATCAAACGCAGGACGAAACGCAATGGCTGAAGACAACGGACAGATTGAAAAAAGCCAGAGCAAGGGTGCGTTGCGCCGGTTCCTGGACCTCCCGCCTGATTCCGTCCCGAAAACGGTGTTCGTGGCTGTCACCCTGTGCCTTGTGGCCTCAATGATCGTATCGGCGGCCGCCGTGTCGCTGCGTCCGCTTCAGGAAGCCAACAAGTTGCGGGACAAGCAGATCAACATTCTGCAGGTGGCCGGGCTCTACGACCCGCAGGCCAATGTGGCCGAGGCTTTCTCCCAGTTCGAGCCCCATGTGCTTGAGTTGGCGACCGGCGACTTCACCGACAAGTTCGATCCGGCGACCTTTGATGAAAAGACGGCGGCAGCTGACCCTGCGACCTCCATTGCCTTGACGGACGACCCGGCCTCCATCGGCCGCCAGTCAAAATACGTTGTCATCTATCTTCTTCGGAACGCGGATGGCAGCTTGAACAAGGTGGTTCTGCCGATCCATGGCTATGGCCTGTGGTCGACCATGTGGGGCTATATTTCCCTCGAAGCGAACGGCAACGACATATTTGGCCTGCAGTTCTATTCTCAAGGGGAAACCCCGGGCCTCGGGGCGGAAGTCGACAATCCGCGCTGGCGCGCCCTGTGGCGGGGCAAGAAGCTGGAAGGACCGGACGGCAATCTGCTGATCACCGTGTCAAAAACAGCGCCGCCTCAAGGTGAGCAATATCATGTCGATGCTCTGGCCGGGGCTACGCTGACCTCGCGCGGGGTCGACAACATGGTCCGGTTCTGGATGGGCGCGGCTGGTTATGGGCCCTTCCTGGCCAAACTCAAAGCAGGAGAGATCTGATGGCGCAGACCAAGAGAGAGATGTTGATCGATCCGCTGGTCGACAACAACCCAATCACCCTTCAGGTTCTTGGCATCTGTTCGGCGCTGGCCGTGACGTCCTCGCTGAAGGTGGCCTTCGTGATGGCCGTTGCCGTGACCCTGGTGACCGCCTTTTCCTCGATGTTCATTTCCATGCTGCGCAACCAGATCCCGGGTGCGATCCGGATCATCGTGCAGATGGTGATCATCGCCTCGCTGGTGATCATCGTGGACCAGATGCTGAAGGCCTATGCGTTTGAGGTCTCCAAGACCCTGTCGGTTTTTGTCGGCCTGATCATCACCAACTGCATCGTCATGGGCCGTGCGGAAGCCTTCGCCATGAAGAACCCGCCGATTGCCTCCTTTGTCGACGGCATTGGCAACGGCATGGGGTATGGTTTGATTCTGATGCTGGTGGGGATTATCCGCGAGCTGTTCGGCTCCGGCAGCCTGTTCGGCATCTCCATCTTGAACACGGTCAACAATGGCGGCTGGTATGTGCCCAATGGGCTGCTGCTGCTGCCGCCATCGGCCTTCTTCATCATCGGTCTTCTGATCTGGGGCTTCCGCACCTGGAAGCCGGAACAGGCCGAGGAAGCTGAATACAAGATCCAGGTGGTGGAAGCGCATTAATGGAACAGCTGATTTCTCTTGCCGTTAAAGCGGTCTTTGTCGAGAACCTCGCGCTCTCGTTCTTCCTGGGCATGTGCACCTTCATCGCCGTGTCCAAGAAGATTTCCACGGCCATCGGCCTTGGCATTTCGGTGATGATCGTGCAGGCGATCACGGTTCCGGCCAACAACCTGATCCTGACCTATCTGCTGGCGCCGGGCGCGCTGGCCTGGGCCGGGTTCGGCAATGTCGATCTGACCTTCCTGGGGCTGATCTCCTATATCGGTGTCATCGCAGCGCTGGTGCAGATCCTGGAAATGGTGCTCGATAAGTATTTCCCGCCTCTCTACAACGCCCTCGGAGTGTTCCTGCCGCTGATCACGGTGAACTGCGCCATCCTGGGCGGATCGCTGTTCATGGTGGAACGGGACTACGATCTGGCTGAGTCGGTCACCTATGGCGTGTCGTCCGGCTTCGGCTGGGCCCTGGCCATCACCGCCATGGCCGGTGTCCGGGAGAAGCTGAAATATTCGGACATTCCCGAAGGGCTTCAGGGCCTGGGCATCACCTTCATTACCGCGGGGCTGATGGCGCTTGCCTTCATGTCCTTCAGCGGCGTCAAACTGTAACGGGAGAGCCCTTTGGCAACGTTTGGACTAGGAATTCTCCTTTTTACCCTGATCGTGCTCGGACTTGTCACGGTCATTCTTGCCGCAAGGTCGAAACTCGTCTCGGTCGGCAATGTCAATATCAGCATCAACGGGGAGAAGACCATCTCCGTGCCGGCCGGCGGCAAGCTGCTGCAGACCCTGGCGGAGCAGAAACTCTTCGTTCCCTCCGCCTGCGGCGGCGGCGGCACCTGTGCCCAGTGCCGGGTGAAGATTCATTCCGGCGGCGGGTCCATCCTGCCGACGGAAGAAAGCCACATCACCAAGCGTGAAGCGGCTTGCGGCGACCGCCTGTCCTGTCAGGTGGCCGTGAAGCAGGACATGGAAATCGAAGTTCCCGAAGAGGTCTTCGGCGTCAAGAAGTGGGAATGCACGGTCCGCTCCAACGAGAACGTGGCCACCTTCATCAAGGCGCTGGTGCTCGAACTGCCCGAGGGCGAGGACGTGAATTTCCGGGCCGGTGGCTATATTCAGATCGAGGCTCCGGCCCACAAGCTGAAATACACCGACTTCGACGTGGAAGACGATTATCGCGGCGACTGGGACCGGTTCAATCTGTGGCAGTATGAATCAGCTGTCAGCGAGCCTGTCGAGCGTGCCTATTCCATGGCCAACTACCCGGAAGAAAAGGGCATGATCATGCTCAACGTCCGCGTGGCGTCGCCGCCTCCGGGCTCTGAGGGCATTCCTCCCGGCAAGATGTCCAGCTACATCTTCAACCTGAAGCCGGGCGACAAGGTTACGATTTCCGGTCCGTTCGGCGAATTCTTCGCCCGCGAAACGGAGAAGGAAATGGTCTTTGTCGGCGGTGGTGCGGGCATGGCTCCCATGCGCAGCCACATCTTCGACCAGCTCAAGCGGCTCAAGTCGAAGCGCAAGATCAGCTTCTGGTACGGGGCCCGCTCCAAGCGCGAGATGTTCTTCGTGGAAGACTTCGACCAGCTGGCAGCAGAAAACGAGAATTTCGAGTGGCATGTCGCCTTGTCCGACGCGCTGCCCGAAGACGAGTGGACCGGCTATACAGGCTTCATTCACAATGTCCTTTACGACGAATATCTGAAGGATCACCCGGCGCCTGAGGATTGTGAGTTCTACATGTGTGGCCCTCCCATCATGAACCAGTCCGTGATCAACATGCTGCTTGATCTCGGGGTGGACCGGGAAGACATCATGCTTGACGATTTCGGCGGCTGATTGGTCTTCACGCTTCAAAAACCCTCCAATCGCAGTCACGATGCAATCTATGCTCGGCTCGATTGGAGGGTTTTTTGTCGTAAATACAAAGTGTTATGAGGATTTTTTGATTGAGTGTTTTGGGTCTTTTCTGGCAGGAGCAGCAGCGATGGACCCGCGCCGTCATGACCTTGAAAGACAGCCGCGAAAAGCAGGACAGACCGGCAGACCTGAACCGGGGGAGAGATAAATGGACTATACCAAGGACACAAAAGTACTGACGCACCATGCAGCCATGGTCATGCTGGCGGCGGCCATTGCGCGCGCGGAAGAGCTTGGTCAGCCGCAATGCATTGTGATCGTTGATACGAGCGGGGAGGTGCTGGCCGAAATCCGCATGACCGGCGCCAAGTTTCTCAGCCGCAAGAGTGCGCTTGCAAAAGCCCTGACCGCTGCTTCCATTGCCGCCCCAAGCACGAATATTCCGGAAGCGGTGCGCCCCTTCATCGGGCTGGCGACGGATGGCAAGGTTACGGGCCTGCCCGGCGGGTTGCCCATTTCCCTCGGCGGCTGCCATTTAGGCGGCATCGGCATCGGCTCCGGCTCGGGGGAGCAGGATATCGAGGTGGCAACGGCCGCGTTGAACGCCATCGGCGCAGATGTTTGACGCTTTGAGGCTGAAAGTGTAAATGGGGTCCGCTCCGGTAGGGGGCTGGATCGTACGGAATACCAACCTCACTAGATAGGAACCGATCTGACCGTGTTTGGAGACTGTTCGGCAAGGAGCAGGTTGCAGGGCGATATGGTTTATCGTTCAAAACCTGGGACGCAGCTGAACAGTCCTCAAACACGGCCTTGGTGGCCTGCTCCGGCCCGCCGGACTGCGTTGCGCCGCTTGAACGGCCAACCAGGCCGTCCTGCGCAACGCGCCTTGCCGGCCAATCCGGACCAGCGCCATCAGATGGGTTTCTATCTATTGAGGTTGGTATAAGTGTCCACAAGGGGCTCGTTCAGGGTTCAGTTACACTGACGTCTGAAAACAGCAAAAAATCTGCCGCTCAAGCGTATCTCATAGCTGGACCGATGAAATCCTCAGAACGGGTGCCACAAACGGACACCTGCCATTCGCTGCAGGGCGCATGAACGCACACAATGCGGGACGCAGCCGACCTTAGATCAAATGGAACAAACGGCCCTGAGCTGCCATTCAACATCAATTTGTCCAACGACTCCTATGCGGCCTATTGGGGACGTTCGATAGTACGAAGCTACGTTTCAAAGCCATCATTCCCGGTGCGGTTCAATCATGGTCACGCCGAGAGGCCTTACCTACGAACGATTTCATGCTCCACAATCGAGCGCAATGCCTCGCACAGAACCACTCTATTGGAGTTAGAAGAAGCTGACTGCAAAAGTGTATCGAAATTGAACGCGAGGCCGCAATTCCTCCGGGGGTTTAAAAGCAAACAGTCAGTCCAGATTTCATCATCGTGCTCAATCGCACTCGCGTACTTAAGGAGCCAGTACATCAAGACTTGTCGAAAGTCGCCTGCGACGAAGTTCCGGTCTGTGTGCTTCACCTCGACCAAGACTTTGCCTATAGCGAAGTCTCCAGTGCCCGAAGCAATCCATCCCATTCCAGGAATGACCGGACTTCGCTCGATCTGAGAACCCTTTCCCTTGGCAACTCGGCGTAACATTTCGACAAGATTGAGAGCCGCATGCTCTGCGGCCTTCTGGTCACTTTCTTCGACTCTGTTTGGCTTTTGAGCATCGTAATGTCGGCTCTGTCGTTTCAATGCAATGGCAATGCATTCGGCCCATTCCGGCTCTGCTTGGCCGGAAAGGATGAGTTCAGCGCGAGCTATCGACAATTCAAAAAGCATTGCCTTTTGAAGTTGGCTTTGCTCCACTAACTTATCGGGTACTGGAGCCAAACCAGAGTAATAAAACGCATCCCGATTCAGCGCTGCTACCAGCCCTCCACTTAGCCGAGGGAATAGGACCATCTAGGACGCCGGGAATGTCCCTTGCTACCGTCCTGGGATCGCGAAATGGAAGCCTTTTAAGCGTCATTTTTTACCCAGTCTTGGTAACACGCCGCAAATGTCGGTGCCCCGTCATGCTCGAATCCTAGGCGCCAAGATTGCGCGAGTGAACCGCGGAGCTGTTGACGCGCATGCCTACCTTCATCTCCGAAATTTCTAGCTGCAATCCAAAACATTCGCTGCTCATCGGGCGTCAAATTTTGCCATCTGTTGCGCACATAATTGAAACCCGTTCGATCTTGCCAATGGTGCCAACAGTCAATACAGGCTCTCCGAATTGCTGCTGATGAGCTGCGCTCGAAGTTATTCCTAACGAACACTCCTCGAGCATCCGTTCGCGCGAAACGAATAGTGCGTAAAAAATGAAGTAGATTGACTTCTGGCATGAGCAGGTGGGGAGCCGCCACTATTACTCGATCAAGAAGTTGATCTATATCAGGATGGAATTCTGAAAACTCGTCTTTTGCTCGGACTGCATAAACGCCACGCATGATCTTAGACCAAGACGCACGAAACGAGTCTAGATTCCCTACATCTAGAAGTGTTTCGCATAGCTGAGCGGCGACTTTGGGTTCTTGAAATTTTAACGCGCGACTAATTTGCGCAACGACGAAGCTATCCGGCTGAGATTTGTCTTTTTCGAGATCAATGAGAAATTGAACATCAATCTTTTTGAACGATTCCTTAAGTTGCTCGTACTCCGCCTGTGCCGTGTCGGAATAAGGATCGAAGTGCAAATCCAAGTCTCTCAGGTCGGCACTTGCATCTTCACCTTCACCGAGTTGTGCCGCTACATAGTCAGTATAATGCTTCGCACTCAAGGTCGTAGTCTTCGTGCGGTTCAGCGAAAGACCATAGTCAGCAAGCGCATGGGACAACGCTGACAGAGCCTCGTATGCGTGCTGGCGTGAGTTACAAATAAGCGTGAAGTCGTCAACGTACCGATGCCAGACGATACCTGCATCAGACAGTGATCTGTCGATTGGTGTCATCATAGTTTCGGCGAGGATGCGTGCGCATTGACCTCCAACGGGAAGCCCGAAAGATCGCCCTGCCGCAAGTTTGCTTAGGATGCGATCAATTTGCAAGGCCACGCTCGAGTTTGCAGCGCCCAAATCCTTGATGACGTTCTCGAGCCGGTGATGGTAAATGTGCTCATAAAAGCTTGAGATGTCCGTTTGAACGACCATGCATCCATCTACCTTTAGCGCTTCTTCTTTGAGCGTCGCTTCCTTGAAGGTTCGCCAAGAGCGGCTGCGGTCAAAGAAGGCAGCCGCTTCGTTTCCTAACCTATAGGAGTGGACCCGCTCACTGCGGTTTGGTTCATTCGCTTGAGCTATGGCAAGGCCTAGGCCATTCAGATACAGATTCCAAAACGGATGTATTTTCGTCGTGATCCTAAATCCATTGGAACCAGACGGCGCTAGTAGTCGCTCAGCGCCTATCGTGAGCTCGTCCAAAAAATCTTTCGCGTCTTTGAAGCTCTTCTGATCGATCTCATGGAACAGATTAAAGCATATATCTGCAAAACCCTCAGCGTTATCACGAATAAATCCAGCATCCATATCATATGGGAGCGTATCGTTCTCGCCGCTCCGACCAATTTCGACAGCCGCTCTCAAGAAGTCATCACGCAATACCTGCAAGTTATCACCTTTCAATAATCGCCCCGTATGTAATTGGGTTGCAAAGCAACTTATCCGAGAGAGTTATGCAATCTAAAATGGAAAGAGTCTAGCGACGTCCGCTTCCGGATCCCTTCCGGACTTTAGTCCTTGATGCCGTAAAAGTCTTCTTCCCGCCCATTTTCGAATTCAGCGCACCGCCCCGAAGGTCTTGGACGGGCTCCAAGCAGACCTTAGCTGCGGCTCAAACGAATGGCTGCATTCGTTATCGTACGAGTCTGCCTCCGCCCCACCGGACTCGACCCCTAAATGCAGCGGAGAGGCCAATGGTCTCTCCGGCACTTTTCTCTGAGCAGGACGGGTTCATCAGGTGTTAAACCGCTTTGTCTTTTGCACTGGCATTTCTAATGTCCGGTAGCAAAAGGCAAATCCGATGAACCGCGACTTGATCTAGGCGAAGGCGATCTGGGCCTTGACGGCCTGGTTGCGGTCGCCGGCTGTTTCAAAGGCAGTGACGGCGTCCTCCAGCGCAAAGGTCTGGGTGATGAACGGCTTGACGTCGATCAACCCCTTTTGCATCAGGCTGACGGCGGTGAAAAATTCCTCGTGGAACCGGAACGAGCCTTTCAGGACCAGTTCCTTGGCCGTGATGGCCATCATCGGCAAGGTCATGTCACCGCCCAGGCCGAGCTGGAGAATGGTGCCTCCGGGCTGCAGCGCCATGATCCCGGCGGACAGGGCAGGGGCCGCGCCGGAACATTCATAGAGAATGTCAAATGTGCCTTTGTCGGCGGAAAAGCGCTCAAGCGCGTCCGGGGTCTGCGACATGTTGAGGGTCAGATCGGCCCCGGCTTCCTTGGCCTTTTGCAGCGTGTAGCCGCTCAGGTCCGTTGCGACGATCAGGTCGGCCCCTGCACGCCGGGCGGCCAGAATGCTCAAGATGCCGATCGGGCCGCAGCCGGTCACCAGCACCGATTTTCCCATCATCGGCCCTGCGTGCCGGGTGGCATGCAGACAGACCGACAGGGGTTCGGCCATGGCCGCTTCGCCGGAGGTTAACCCATCTGCGGGCGCACATTGGGCCGCTTCGGCCACCAGCACCTGCCGGAAGGCACCCTGAATATGCGGAAATGGCATGGCGCTGCCGTAAAACCGCATGTTGAGGCACTGGTTGAACCGGCCCTCACGGCAGTAGCGGCACGTGCCACAGGGGCGGGAGGGGGAGACGGCGACCAGCTGGCCAAGTGTCAGACCGGTAACACCTTCGCCCAGGGCGGTGATATGGCCGGAGACCTCATGGCCCAAGATCATGGGCTCCTTCAGGCGCACGGTGCCAAAGCCGCCATGGTTGAAATAATGCAGATCGGATCCGCAGATACCGCCGGAGGCCAGGGCGATCTGAACCTCGCCGGGACCGGGCTGCGCAGCTTCGCGCTCCTCGATGCGCAGGTCCCTGGCAGCGTGGATGACGATGGATTTCATGGAGTGCCTCACAAGACCGGGGTGGGCAGGGCCTCGCCTGCAAAATGGGCCGTCAGATTGTCGCGGACCAGCTGGCCCATGGCCTTTCTGGTTTCAAAGGTGCCGGACGCGTGGTGGGGCTGCAGCAGCACATTGCCCAGCTTTAAAAAGCGCGGGTTGAGTGCGGGTTCGCCTTCAAACACATCGAGCGCTGCCGATCCGAGCCGCCCGTCCTCCAGGGCGTCCAGAAGGGCGTCCTCGTCGATATTGGAGGCGCGGCTGATATTGATGATCATGCCCTCAGGGCCGAGTGCCTCAATCACCTGTCTGTTGACGATATGGCGGGTCTTCGCGGACGCGGCCAGAGTGACGAACAGAAAATCGGAGTCTTTTGCCAGCGCCACCGGATCGGCCACGAAGCGCCAGTCCCTTGCATAGTCTTTCGCGGCCACATCCGAATAGGAGATTTCCAGATCGAAACCGGCCAGACGCTTGGCCACTTCAAATCCGATCCGGCCAAGGCCCAGCACACCGGCCCGTTTGCCCCAGACCCTGGATTTGAGCGGATAAAGGCCCTTTTCCTGCCAGCTGCCATCGCGCACCCAGCTTTCCGCGCCAATCATGCCGCGGGACTGGACCAGCATCATGGCGACGCCCAGATCTGCCACATCATTGGTCAGGACATCCGGTGTGTTGGTCACGCGGATGCCCTTTTCCCGGCAGGCGTCCAGATCAACAGCGTCGAAGCCGACCCCATAGACGGAGATGATTTCCAGGTTGGGGCAGGCGTCGATCATGGCCCGGTCCGCCCCCAATTCACCCCGGGTTGCGATCCCGCGAATGCTTGGCCCCACCGACTGCAGAAAGGCAGCGCGGTCGCCGGCTTCGAAATATTTGTGCATGGTGAAGGCCTGGTCCAGCGGGCCCTGGTCCCACTCGGGATAAGGGCCAACCTGGAGAATATCAGCTTTTCTCATTTTATGTGCTCTCGGCTTGACAAGTTATGTTATCGATAACATAACAAATCACCATGTCAATTGTTTCGCAGTGAAGGAATGAAAATGAGCCTCGCCTTGTTCGACCTGTCCGGCAAACGGGCCTTGATCACCGGGTCCTCCCAGGGGATCGGATTTGCCCTTGCACGCGGCCTTGCCCAAGCCGGTGCGGAAATTGTGTTGAACGGGCGGGACGGGGCCAAACTGCGGGCGGCAGCCGAAAGCCTGAGGGCCGAGGGCTACATGGTCCATGAGCTCGGCTTTGATGTGACCGATCATGCGGCGGCCCGGGCAGCCGTGGACCGGTTTGAAGATGGCACCGGGGCGATCGATATTCTGGTCAACAATGCGGGCATGCAGCACCGCACGCCGCTGGAGGACTTTCCGGCCGACGCGTTTGAGCGCCTGCTGCAGACGAATATTGCCTCGGTCTTTCATGTGGGCCAGGCGGTGGCCCGGCACATGATCGGGCGCGGGCGCGGCAAGATCGTCAATATCTGTTCCGTTCAGACCGCCCTGGCCCGTCCCGGCATTGCCCCCTACACCATGACCAAGGGGGCGGTCGCCAACCTGACCAAGGGCATGGCCACTGACTGGGCCAAACACGGCCTGCAATGCAACGGCCTGGCGCCCGGATATTTCGACACGCCGCTCAATGCGGCGCTGGTCAATGATCCGGAGTTCAGCGCATGGCTTGAAAAACGGACCCCGGCAGGCCGTTGGGGCAAGGTTGAGGAACTGGTTGGCACCTGCATCTTCCTGTCTTCTGAGGCGTCGTCCTTCGTGAATGGAACCACGGTCTTTGTGGACGGCGGCATCTCGGTGTCGCTGTGACGGACGCTTATGTGATGATGGGGGTGTCCGGCTGTGGCAAGAGCGAGATCGGCAAACGGTTCTCACTGGCCATCGGGGCGGCGTTCTTCGACGGGGATTCGCTGCATCCGGAAGAAAACATCGCGAAGATGAGCCGGGGTGAGCCGCTGGACGACACGGACCGGGCGCCCTGGCTGGACCGGATCGGCGGCCGTTTTGCAGCGGCAACCGAACCGACCGTGATTGCCTGCTCTGCCCTCAAGCGTGTGTACCGGGAGCGGATTTCCGAAAAGGCGGGCCGCCCCGTGACCTTTCTCTTTCTGGAAGGCACGCGCGAGGTGCTGAGCGGGCGGATGCAGCACCGCACCGGCCATTTCATGCCGGTGGCCCTTCTGGACAGCCAGTTGGCGACTCTGGAGCCCCCGGCGGCCGACGAGAGGTCGGTTAAAGCCTCAATTGATCAACCGCCCGGCCAGATTGTCGCGCAGTTTCTGACAGCGCTCGGAAAGGAGCCGAAATGAGTGAAAATGTCGCCCTGATCGGGGCTGGTGCCATGGGCGGGGCCATCGGCACCCGCTTGCTGGAAACCGGCAACCGGCTCTGTGTGTTTGACCTGGATCCGGACAAGGTCGCCGTGCTGGTGGCCAAGGGCGCTGTTGCGGCGCCCAGTGCGGCTGAGGCCGCGCGGCAGTCGGATGCGGTGATTACCAGCTTGAATTCCCCGAAAATCGTCGAAGCAGCGGTTTTCGGATCCGGCGGTGTTGCCGAGGGCGCACGGCCGGGAACCTTGATCATCGACATGTCGTCCATTGATCCGGACGCAACACGGGGGCTCGCCGGACGGGCGGCTGAGGCGGACCTGCGGTGGGTGGACAGCCCGCTCTCCGGTGGAGCCCCGAAGGCCCTGACAGGGGAGCTGACGTTGATGGCCGGCGGCGCCCCGCAGGACGTGGCTGATGCCCACAAAGTGCTCAAACATGTGAGTGCCAACTACACCCATATGGGACCGGCGGGCGCCGGGCAGACCACCAAGCTGATCAACCAGGTTCTGTGCGGGCTCGGATTTCTGGCGGTGGCGGAAGCCGCCCAGCTGGCGCTGGATGCGGGAGTTGACGCGGCCAAGATCCCGGTTGCCCTCAAAGGCGGGAGGGCGGACAGCGCCTTGCTTCAGGAATATATGCCCCGCTTTGTCGCGCGCGATTACCGGCGCACCGGCCGGATCGACAATATGGTCAAGGATCTGAACGGCGCGCTGGACCTTGCCCGCCGCAGCAACACCTCCATGCCCCTGACCGCGCTTTGTGCCGAGGTCCACCGGATGCTGACGGCAGCCGGTCTTGGCGGCGAGGACCAGGCGGCACTGATGGAATTTTTCAAGGGACCGGACAAGGAGCAGTTCAAATGATTACCCGTTTTGCCCTGTTTGAAGGCAGCATCAAACCCGGCCGCACGGAGGCGTTCCGTGCAGCTGTCACCGACCGGCTGGTGCCGCTCTGGCGCCAGTTTCCCGGCAACAGCGATGTCCGGGTCATGTTTGGCGAGGAGCGGGACGAAGGCGCGCCGGAATTTCCCCTGATCCTGGCCATAACCTATCCGGACCGGGCCGCGATGGACGGGGCACTGGTCAGCGACGCCCGGACCCGGTCGCGGGATGTGACCGGAGAGATTGTTGCGGAGTTTTTCGATGGTCATATCCACCACCATGTGACGGAAGCCGGCGAATATAAATCAGGCGCCTGAGCTGGGACTGGCAGCCGCCGGGCCGAAATCTGTGTTTGAGCGGTGTCTCAACCGGTCAGACATTTGCAGCCTTGGCGCTGAAGTGACTATGTCTGACCGGTAAGGGGCTGGTCCGTCCCGGAGCAGGGGAAGACAAGGGCAAGTGAACGGAGACAGAATGCAGCGCGCCGTAACCATGAAGGATGTGGCCCAGGAGGCGGGGGTCTCCGTCATGACGGTCAGCCGGGCCTTCAAGCAGCATGCGTCTGTGGGGGAAGAGACCCGCAAGCGGATTCTGGCGATCGCTGATGCGCTGGGATATGTCTTTGACAGCAACGCAGCCACCTTCCGTTCCCAGCGGACCGGGTTCGTCGCAGTTGCCATTCCTTCGCTGAACAATGCCAACTTCGCCGATACGGTCGGGGCCCTGTCTGAAGAACTCAAGGAAGGGGATCTCCAGGTTCTTCTGGGCTATAGCAATTACGACATTCACGAAGAAGAAGAGATTGTCGAACAGTTTCTAAAGCGCCGCCCGGAAGCGATTGTGCTCACCGGAGGGCGGCATACGCCCAAGACCCGCCAGCTTCTGGAACGGGCGCAGATCCCGGTGGTCGAGACCTGGGACCTGCCGGAAGAGCCCATCGGGCATGTGGTCGGGTTTTCCAATGCCCAGACTATGCGGTCTCTGGTCAGCCATCTGGTTGAGACCGGGCGCACGCGCATCGCCTTTATCGGCGGGGATACGGATGGGGACACCCGTGGCTCCGACCGGCGCCGGGGTTTTGTCAGCGCCATGCAAGAACAGGGCCTGCCGGCCGGGCGTCTGATCGGGGCCGGGGAGCCGCCGATCTCCATGCGCGAAGGGGCGGATGCCATGGCCCGGCTGCTCGCAGATCATCCCGATACGCAGGCGGTGATCTGTGTTTCCGACCTGTCCGCGTTCGGAGCCTTGACCGAATGCATGCGCAAGGGGGTCAAGGTACCCGAAGACATCGCGATTGCCGGGTTCGGGGCCTATGATATTTCGTCCATCTGTGTGCCGACGCTGACGACTGTCGATCCGCATCCGGCCGAGATTGGCCGCAGGACCGGCATTCTCATCCGCCATCTGTTGCGCGGGGAGGGCGGGAATAGCGTGGCGGCCGAGCGGATCGTCGTCGCCCCTGATCTCAGCCCGGGCGGGTCCAGTGCCTGAAGGGCGCTCTCGTGTGGTTGAATTGAAATACACCTCATCTGTGCAGCGCGCGCCGTAGCGTATTCCAATTCCGAAAACCACACTAGAAAGATAGGCTTTCCCGTCACCCTCATGAGTGTGAAGTTCGTTCTGAACTCGCTGGAACATGAGACGAACTGCAGATCAGGGTGACTAGAGATCCTGCTATACAGTGTCGCCGGGCACCAGCGTAAAGCCCACATCGTTCACGGGCTGAGCCGTGACCCCGGCAATCCGCAGCAGCAGGTTCTCCGCCGCCAGTTGGCCGATGCGCAGGTGGTTCACGGCCACCGTTGTCAGCCGGTAGGGCAGGACGGAGGCAATCGGCAGCTCCCCCCAGCCTGCAATGCCAAGGTCTCCTGGAATGGAAATGCCCTGGGCCTGGCAGAACTGCACGGCCCCCACCGCCATATTGTCGTTCTGAAAAAAGATGGCCTCCACACCCGGTTCTGCGGAGAGCAGCTGTTCAGTGCCGTAAAACCCTGGGTAAAAGCCTGGAATGTCATTGAGGCAGAGCTGTTTGGTCAGCTTGCCGCCGCCATCTGACACCGCCTTGGAAAATCCGCTCAGCCGGGCAGCGGCCGCATTGGCAGTGTTGCGGGATGTGCCCACATACCCAACCCGCTTATAGCCTCTGGAGAGCAGGAACCGGCCCATGTCATAACCGCTGTCGAAATGGTTGAGACCCACGCACATGTCGACGGGGCTGGAATTCAGATCCCAGATTTCCACCAGGGGAATGGCAGCGCTTCGAAGCAGCTGCAGCGCACGCGGGGTGTGCGCCCGCCCGGTTACGATCAGCCCGGCCGGCTGCCAGGACAGCACCGTCTCGATCCAGTTTTCTTCCTCTTCCAGCGCATGCTGGGTCATGCCCAGAACGGTCTGGTGATTGAATCCGGCCAGCTTGCGGTCGATCCCTTCCAGCACATGGGAGAAGACTTCATTGCCCAGATCGGGAATGCTGACGCCAACAAATGTGGTGCGCTTGTCACCGCCAAAAACTGTCGCGATGCGGTTGGGCAGGTAGCCCAGCCGGTCCACCTCCGCCATCACCTTCTGGCGGGTCTTTTCCGAATAGCCGCCGTCCCCGCGCAGGACCCGGCTGGCCGTCATTTTTGACACACCGGCGGCCCTGGCGACCTCAGATAGGCTTATCGATTTGTTTTTATTATCTATTTTCAAAATTCCTTCTGGAAACGTTATCGATAACTTTTTGGGTTGACTCCGATATGTGTCAGGCGGATGATAAAACTACGTTACCGGTAACCTATCGTCCAGTCTTGGGAAGGCTGGCCCGGGAAAAGGTAACGATTGGGAGGAAAATTGTGCCAGGCAGTATTAAGAACCGTCTTTTCTTTGACGGGATCCAAAAGCATTTCGGCGGCACTTATGCCGTGCGCGACGTCTCGCTTGCGATTGACCGCGGTGAGATTGTTGCCCTTCTTGGGGAGAACGGCGCTGGCAAATCGACTTTGATCAAGATCCTGGGGGGCATTCACAAACCGGATGCCGGGCAGGTGCTAATCGACGGCACCCCTTACGAGCATCGGCCGGGCGGTTTTGGCCAGCGGCAATCGGTAGCTTTCATCCACCAGGACCTGGGCATGATCGAGTGGATGACCGTGGCCGAAAACATGGCGCTCGCGCTGGGGTTTTCCAAGAAATTCGGACTGATCAACTGGGGCGACGCCGACAGTTTGGCCGAAGAGGCTTTGGCCCGGGTGGGCTGCGACTTTTCGCCCTCGACACGGGTGCAGGATCTGTCGCGCACGGAAAAATCGCTTGTGGCGATTGCACGGGCGTTGGCGGTCGAGTGTGACTTTCTGGTTCTCGATGAGCCGACAGCCTCACTGCCGGCCGATGAGGTGTCGCGCCTGTTCGAGGCCTTGAGGCCCCTGCGCGAGCGGGGTGTCGGCATGATCTATGTGTCCCACCGGCTGGACGAGATCTTTCAGATTGCGGACCGGGTGGCCGTGCTCCGGGACGGCGAGCTTGTGGGGGTGCGGGCAATCCAGCACACCACCGCAGAAGAGCTTGTTCATATGATTGTCGGGCGCAAGACCCGGCAGGTGAGCAAACTCGACGAGCCCCGAGGGAAGCCAGTTCTCTCGGTCAAGGAGCTGAAGACGGGCAATGCGGGGCCTGTCGATTTCACCTTGCACCGGAATGAGCTGGTCGGGCTTGTCGGGTTGCGCGGGGCTGGGCACGAGGAAATCGCGCGCGCCCTTTATGGTCTGGAGCCCCATTCAGGCTCGGTCGATCTGGCCGCTGTTGGGGCTCCGGACCTGCGCACACCGAAAACCGCTCTGGATTGCGGTATCGGGTTGGTCGCGCGCGATAGAACGGAAGAATCTGTTGCCTTGCCGCTGACCATCCGGGAAAACACCTTTCTCAATCCGGCCGCCACTGGCCGGGGCTTGTTTTCGGTTCTGTCGCCGGAGGCGGAAACCAGACAGGCCGAAGAAATCGGGCGCAATGTTGCCCTCAGCCCGAACGACCAGACCCTGGCCATTGAGGCTTTGTCCGGCGGCAACCAGCAAAAGGTGGTGATTGCCCGCTGGCTGGCGACGAAGAGAAAGCTGCTGATCTGCGAAGATCCGACCGCCGGGGTCGATGTGGGCGCCAAGGCGGAAATCTACGCGCTTTTGAACAAGGCCCTTCTGGAAGGGGTCGGTATCCTGCTTGTGTCGACGGATTTTGAAGAAGTCGCCACCATCTGCCACCGGGCGATCGTCTTCAGCCAGGGACGGATTGTCGGGGAATTGTCGGGTACAAAATTATCGACGGAAAATCTGATTCAGGCCGCGTCGGCCAGTAACGTCGCAGCCGCTTGAGGAACTGAGAATGCAATCACTTGAATCCAACGCGCTTGAACCCACAAAATCGGAATTGGACGGCCTGTCCGCGCGCGCCAAACTCCTTCGGTTTCTGCCGGTCTACGGGCTGGTGATCCTGACACTGATCTTGATCCTGCTGTTTTCGATCCTGCTGCCGACGACGTTTCCGACACTCTTGAACCTGCGCGCGATCATTTCCGACAAGGCGATCATCGCCTTGCTGTCCCTGGGGGCCATGATCCCCATGGCGGCGGGCCGGATCGACCTGACCGTGGGCTATGGCATCGTGCTTTGGCACATTCTGGCGATCAGCCTGCAGACCATGCTGGGGCTGCCCTGGCCGATGGCAGTCATGATCGTGCTGCTGCTCGGCGCCATGAGCGGCTTTTTCAACGGGCTGCTGGTGGAGGTGGCCCGCATCGACAGCTTCATTGCCACGCTTGGCACCGGCACGGTTCTTTACGCCATAGCGTTGTGGCACACGGGCGGCCGCCAGATGGTCGGTGTGCTGCCGGAAGGCTTTTACGACCTGAGCACGACCTTTGTCTTCGGTCTGCCGATAACCGGGTATTATCTGATCGCGATCACGGTCTGCATGTGGCTGCTGCTCGAATACACGCCGGTCGGCCGCTATCTTTATGCCATTGGCGCGAACCAGCGGGCGGCCCAGCTGAACGGCATTCCCACACGTAAATACGTGATCGGGGCATTTATGGCCTCCGGCACCATGACGGCGCTGGCCGGGGTGCTCCTGGCCTCCAAGCTGCGGATTGGCCAGGCCAGTGTCGGGCTTGAATTTCTGCTGCCGGCCCTGGTCGGGGCATTTCTCGGGTCAACCACCATCAAGCCGGGACGGGTCAATGTCTGGGGCACCATTGTCGGTGTTGCCATTCTGGCCGTGGGCATTTCCGGCATTCAGCAATTCGGCGGCTCCTTCTGGGTCGAGCCCCTGTTCAACGGGGTCACGCTGCTGATCGCAATCGGCATCGCCGGGTATGCACAGCGCCGCAAGGGCGCGGTGAAGAAGTAATGTTGCAATGGGAGGAAACTATGCACAAACGTGACTTTTTGAAAACGGTTCTGGCAACAACGATGCTGGCTGGCCTGACGGTTCCGGCCCTGGCGGAAACGCCTTGGGACGGACCGACCACCGGTCCGGCCGCCGCAGATGGCAAGACCATTGTCGTGGTCGCTGCCGATCTGAAAAATGGCGGGATTCTGGGTGTGACCAACGGGGTTGAGGAAGCGGCCCAGAAGATCGGCTGGGAGGTGCGCGTTCTGGACGGCGCTGGGTCGATCCAGGGCCGCACGGCAGCAATCGGCCAGGCCCTGGCACTGCAGCCGGACGGGATCGTCATCAACGGGTTTGACGCGGTCGAGCAGCAGGCTTCCCTGGAAGGTGTGACGGCGGCCAAGATCCCCATGGTGGCTTGGCACTCCGGCCCGAAAATCGGCTGTGATGCGCCGGGCGGTATCTTTGTCAATGTATCGACCGATGCCATGACCGTGTCCGAAGTGGCGGCCAAATGGGCGCTGGAGGATGGCGGATCGGATATCGGGGTCGTGATCTTCACCGATTCCACCTATCAGATCGCCATCGACAAGGCCGACCGGATCAAGGAAACCGTTGAAGCTGGCGGCGGCAAGGTGCTGGAATATGTGGACACACCGATTGCCGACACCTCCACCCGCATGGGGCCTCTGACCACAAGCCTGTTGCAGAAATTCGGTGACAGCTGGACCCATGCGCTGGCGATCAACGATCTTTATTTCGACTTCATGGGTCCGGCTCTTGCCTCTGCTGGTATCTCTCCGGAAGACGGACCCCAGGCGGGCTCTGCAGGCGATGGCTCGGAAGCCGCTTTCCAGCGGATCCGGACCGGCGGCTATCAGGCCATCACCGTGGCCGAGCCGCTCAATCTCCAGGGATGGCAGCTTGTCGACGAGCTGAACCGCGCGGTGCAGGGCGAAGCCTGCTCCGGCTACATCACGTCACCGGCCCTTGTCACCAAGGCGGGACTTGAGAAGATGGGCGACAGCAACTTCTTCGATCCGGACACGCCGTACCGGGAAGCTTACTCCGCCATCTGGGGCAAATAAGGCCGGAGTGTAAGGCGGGCCGCTGGCTGCAGCCGCCAGCGGCCCGCCGACAATCAAAGCACAAAAAATCCAACGGGACGGGGCGTTGCCGCGAACGGGGAAGCTGTATCTGGCTCACCGGCAAATGCCAGGAGGATGAGGAAAACGGTCATGTCGAAAGCACCGTTTGTGCAAATGCGCAACATTACCAAGCGGTTCGGGGGCGTCACCGCCTTATCGAATGTCAATCTCGATGCCTATGAGGGCGAGGTTCTTGCTATTGTCGGGGACAACGGGGCGGGCAAATCCACCCTGATCAAGATCCTGACCGGCGTCTATCAGCCGTCGGAAGGCGACATGTTCATCGATGGCGCCAAGCTGGTCATGAACAGCCATTCCGATGCCATTGCTGAAGGCATTGATGCGGTCTACCAGACACTGGCCCTTGCAGATCACCTTGACCCGTCCGCCAACATGTTTCTGGGCAATGAGCTGACCTGGTCGTTCCTGGGTATCACCATGCTGGACAACAAGCGGATGCGCAGCGAGACGGAGCGTGTCCTGTTCGAACGGCTGGGCGTCCGGCTCCGCTCGCTCGATGTGCCTACGTCCAGCCTGTCGGGCGGGCAGCGGCAGGCGGTTGCCATTGCCAGGGCCGTCTATCACGAGGGCCTGCGCGTGCTCGTCATGGATGAGCCGACCGCGGCGCTCGGCCCCCAGGAAACCGCCCGCACACTCAAGTTGATCAAGGCTCTGAAAGAGCAGGGGCTTGCCGTAATCCTGATCTCCCATTCGCTCGACGATGTTTTTGAAGTCGCCGACAGGGTTCATGTCCAGCGCCGGGGCCGTTGCGCCGGGGTTGTCGACGTCGCCCAGTCAACCCCCAAAGACGTTCTCGCCCTGATCGTGGGCGCGGAAGAAGCGGCCTAGGAGGAACCAATGACAACGGCAGAACAGTCCACTCAACCGGCCGGTCCGGTCACTTTCTCCGACCGTCTGGAACCGTTCCTCGCGATCATTGGCCCCATGGTCATGATCCTGGCCGTGCTGATGTTCATGGGGGTTGCGGAACCGGCGCGGTATTTCCGCCTGTCCAACCTCAATCTTATTTTGCTGGATGCGGCGCTCTACATGCCCATGGCGATGGCCATGACCTTTGTCATCACCCAGCGCGGCATTGACCTGTCCATCGGCTCGATGGCGGCCCTGACCAGCATCATCATGGCCTTTCTGATCAAGCAGTACGGCTTTTCTGCGCCCGTCGCGATCCTGGTAGCGCTTGTCATCGGAGCGCTGTTCGGTCTGATCAACGGGCTCGTGATCACCAAATTCAAGGTGCCGGATCTTATCGGCACGCTGGCTATGGATCTGGTCTACCGGGGATTTGCGCTTGTTATCGCCAAGGGGCTGGTGCTGGCACGTTTTCCAGATCTTCTGACGGAAATCGGCCGCGGACAGATCCCCGGGTTTATCCCGGTTCCGGTCGTGCTTGGCATTGCCACCATGATGATCGGGTACTGGCTTTTGAAAAAGACCTATTTCGGCCGCTACACGGTGGCGATCGGCTCCAACCCGGAAGCTGCGGAAATGACCGGTGTTGCTGTCGACCGCTACAAGATCTACGCCTATGTGCTCATGGGAGCGTCGGCGGCCCTGGCCGGGGTCATGCTGACCGGCAAGCTGAACGCGATCCAGGCGACCTCCGCCCCCTATTTCAATCTGCATGTGATTGCCGCCGTTGTGGTCGGGGGAACGTCTCTCTTCGGCGGGCGCGCATCGATGCTCGGCTCCTTTGCCGGTGTTCTTTTGCTGTCGATGATGATCAACGCCCTTGTGACGTTGCGCATCGAGTTTTTCTGGCAGTCAGTTGCCTCGGGCGCGGTGATAGTTTCATCCGTCGCGCTCTACACCTGGCTGCAGAAAAAAGACCGGGACGGGGCCAAGGGCCTTCTGGCCGGTCTCACGACGCCGGAAAGTCTCCGGCTTGTCCGCTTTTCGGGCGGACTGGCAGCCATTCTCGGATGTCTGCTGCTCGTGGGGGCATTGACCTCCGGCACACCCGTGGCCAGCGGTTAAGGTCCGCACTCACTGCTTTCATCAACAGGGAGGACATGATGAAACATCTGCTCAAATCCACACTATGCATTCTGCTGATGAGCGGCACGGCCGCCATCGCACAGGACAAGCTGCCGCTCAAGGAGCTGCCGGGCATTGCCGAGCGGGACCATTGGGTGCCGGATGAAGTGAACGCTGAAGGCAAGCTTGAAGCGCTGCAGGCAGTCGTCGGGGCGGACGCGGTGCCGTTCTCCGGCAAGCAGGACAAGCCTGTCGAAATCGCACTGATATACCCGTCGGCGGATACGTCCGACTTCTGGGCCCGCAACTATCTGGCCCTCACCAAGCGGCTGGATCAGCTTGGCATCAAATACAACACCACTGAATTTGCCAGCCGTCAGATCGAACACTCGCTGCAATCCACCTACGCCAACCAGGTGCTGCAGGACGGCGACATCTACGACTACGTGATCTTCGGCCCTTCGGAGTTAGCCATCCAGGCGGACAATATCGACAAGCTGGCCGGCAATGATGATTTCAGGACCTATGTCTGGGCCTTTCACACGCCTTTGAAGGACCTGAAAAACCAGCCTGATGTCTGGTTCGACTTCTCCTCTGCTGCCGGTGCGCTGGTCATGTGCGACTATATGCTGGACCGGCTCGGCACTGACGTCACGATGGCAATGAACCGGGGCATTCCGGGTATCACGGACAATCAGCGCTCCGGTGACTTCAAGGACTGCGTCATGGAAAAGGGCGGCTGGAAAGTGGCCTATGAGCACTATGGCGAGTATCAGCAGGAAGGGGGCTATGAAGGCACCAGCCTGATCCTGCAAGCCTATCCGGAAGCAACCATCATCCACAATGCCAACACCGCTATGGCCATGGGCAGCGTCGAGGCGCAGGTCGCCGTCGGCAAGGAAAAGGAGATCTTCTCCACCGGCTGGGGCGGCACCGGCCTTGAGCTGGATGCCATCCGCCGGGGTGAGCTGGACGCTACGCCTATGCGGATGGGCGATGATGTCGGTGCGGCGACGGCCGAGGCGATCCGGGCGGATCTTGAAGAGCGGGCCGCCGAGTTGCCGCTCGTCTTCCTGGGCCGGATCACCGTTGCCCATGACCAGATGAGTGCCGAAGAGCTGGATGCTCTGCAGCAGGAAGCGTTCCGGTTCTCCGGCATTGGAGCGCTGAACCGCTGAGTTTCAGAACGGCAGGGGTGGCCGGCATCCACCTCCATCCGCTGCTGTTTTTCAGTCAGACCGCCACCGGCAGGATCCCTGCCGGTGGCGGCGCAGCATGATCGGGACTTGATTTTTAGGGGCTGCCGCCCCCAGTGTCTTTGAACATTTTTCACTGTTCGCATGAGGCCGGATTTGTCAAAGAGCGATATCAAGCAGGGGCAAGTCACAATGCGCGATGTTGCCAGAGCCGCCGGCGTGTCGCGCATGACAGTGTCCCGTGCTCTGCGCAAGGACAGCCCTGTGTCGCCGGAAACCCGCGACCACATCCTGAAAATCGTCCGGCAGATGAACTATGTGCCTGACCAGATGGCCGGCAGCCTGACGACCAAGAAATCCGGCTTTGTGGCCACCCTTTTGCCGTCTCTCAACAACCTCCACTTTGCGCTGACCGTCCAGGCCCTGACAGAGGAGCTGGAGCATATCGGTCTTCAGATCTTGCTCGGTCATACGGACTATTCGGCGGAGCGCGAAGAGCAGATCATCGAGACGATGCTCCGCCGTCGCCCGGAGGCAATCGTTCTGTCCTATGACGGTCATACGGAACGCACGCTTCAACTGTTGCGGGACGTTGCGGTCCCGGTGATTGAAATCTGGGAGACCCCCAAGGAGCCGATTGAGCACACAGTCGGTTTTTCCAACTTCGAGGCCGCCAGAACCATGACCCTGGAACTGATCGGCAAGGGGTACAGCCGGATTGCCTTTTTGGGGGAAGAACAGGATGACTGGACCCGTGGTGCGGAGCGGCGCAAGGGGTTCGTGGAGGCCATGACTGCGGCGGGCCTGTCCGCCCACCGCATGATCCGGTCTGGCGTGCCGCCCATGACGATTGATGCCGGGGTTGAGGCAGCAGGTCAGCTTCTTGAGCGGTTTCCCGATACCGATTGCGTTTTCTGCGTGTCGGACCTTGCTGCCTTTGGGGCGCAGAGCCGGTTTCTGGCGGGGGGGCTGCGTATCCCGCAAGACATCGCGCTGACCGGGTTTGGCAATTTTGAAGTGTCGCGCTTTGCAACGCCGAGCCTGTCGACGGTGGTTGTGGATCCGGTACGCATCGGCAGGGAAGCCGGGAGGCTGCTGAAGGACATCCTGCTTGCCGGCGCAAAGACGCCCGGCCCGGCGCAGCATGTCCATGTTCCGGCGGAAAGCGAATTCCGGCAAAGCTGCTGATGGCTTTCAGGTGAAGCTGGCGCAATCAGTGTATTGCGCAACACTGGACGCAGCAGGGGAGCTGGCCGAGTTCCTGCGGTCCCAAGGATACTTGGCGCACAAGCAGGCAAGGATCCTCTGAAATAATGTGCCTTTTTGTCTTGATACATCTTTTGCGTGAGGTTTTGGAAATCTTCCCGTCAGATGTATTCATCATGAATCATTAAATTTTGAAGCAATGAGAACTTTTCACTTGTTACCGGTAACATTCGTGATAATGTGACCGGTAACAACAAGGCTTTGCGCCGGATATGGCGCCTTGGGAGGAAAAATGCCGTGTATCCGACTTGAGAACCTCGTCAAGCGCTACGGCGATGTCGAGGTCCTTCACGGAATCAATCTCGATATGGAAGAAAACGAGTTCACCGTGCTCGTCGGACCGTCCGGGTGCGGCAAGTCCACGACGCTGCGCATGATTGCGGGTCTTGAAACGGTGAGCGACGGGGAAATCTTCATTGGTGACTGCGCGGTCAGTGCTCTGGAGCCGAAAGCCAGAGACCTGGCCATGGTGTTTCAGGATTATGCACTCTATCCGCATATGAATGTGGCCAAGAATATGTCGTTTGCTCTGCGTTTGCAGCGCCGGCCCCGTGCGGAAATCGATCAAAAGGTTCAGGAAGTCGCCGAAATGCTCGGTCTGACCGGTCTGCTGCACAGAAAACCCGGCGAGTTGTCGGGCGGTCAGCGCCAGCGCGTGGCCATGGGCAGGGCGCTTACCCGGGATGCGGGCACGTTCCTGTTTGACGAGCCTCTTTCGAACCTGGATGCCAAATTGCGCGGTCAAATGCGGGCCGAACTGGCGCTGATGCGCCAGAAGGTGCGCAAGAATATGATTTACGTGACCCATGACCAGATCGAGGCCATGACCCTGGGCGACCGGATCGTGGTCATGAATGGCGGTTTCATCCAGCAGCAGGGCACTCCAGAGGAATTGTTCAAGCGGCCCACCAACAAATTCGTGGCCGGGTTCCTGGGCTCGCCGCCCATGAACTTTCTTCATGCGGACATCCAGCACCGCGGCGACCAGCCTTTTGTCTGTGGCAACGGTTTTGATCTGGCGCTGCCGGAGGACAAGAAGGCGGCCCTGTCAGCTGCTGGTTCCAACTCTGTGATCCTTGGCATCCGCCCGTCTGACCTGACTTACCAGCCGGGTGCCGGTGAGCACGAGTCCATCGATCTGAAGGTGATCGTCTCTGAATATATCGGGGCCCAGTCCGTGCTCCTGTGTGACTGCGGCGGCGAGAAGGTTGAGGTCGAGTTGAAGTCCGAGACGCCCATTGCCTTGGGCGAAACATTGCGATTTGCGGTCAACAGGGAGGGGATTCACATGTTCGACCGCGAAACCGAGGACGCCATCAGGTGATGGCCTCTTGTCTGTGAGGGAGGAATACATGCTGCAGTATTTGAAAACGACGGTCTGTGCTGTCGCGGGTCTTGCGCTCGGGGCGACTGCCGCTCTGGCAAATCCTTATGAGGAGCATGCCGGGGAAACCTTGGTCGTGAACTTCCCGGCCCACCCGCATTTTGATGCGGTCATGAAAGTTCTGCCGGAATTCACCAAGGAAACCGGCATCAAGGTGGAAGTTGACCAGCTTCAGTACCTGAAGATGCGGGAGCGTCAGACCCTTGAGCTGACCAAGAACCGCGGCGACTATGACCTGATCGCCTATGTGGTCTTCTCCAAGGCGGATTATGTCTATGCAGACCAGCTGGAAAACCTGGCCCGCTTTTTCATGAACCCGAAACTGGCAGATCCCAATTACGACGCTGAAGACCTGATTGATGGCTATGTGGCCAATATCGGCGTTGCAGGCGGCAAGAAGGGCTACCTTCCGGGGCCGACCGGGTCTCTGTTCGGCCTGCCGTTCGGGTCCGAGACCTCCATTCTCGGCTATCGAAAAGATATATTTGAAAAGCATGGTCTCAAGGTCCCCGAAACCTATGACGAGCTTCTGGACCTTGCTTGCAAGATCCCGGAACTGGAGCCGGGCATGGGCGGTCTTGCCTCGCGTGCAGCCTCCGGCCACCATGCCAGCCATGCCTTCCTGTTGCATCTTGCACCGCTCGGCGGACGGATCTTCGATGATGAGTGGCAGCCGATTGTCAACAATGAAGCCGGTGTCAAGGCAGCCGAAGCCCTGAAGAAGATTGTTGATTGCGGGGCCGAAGGCGCCAAGACCTTTGGCTTTGCCGAAGCCGGTGCCTCGTTCCTGCAAGGCAATTCTGCCATGTTCCTGGATTCCACGGTGTTTGCTGGCCAGGTCAACAATCCTGAGAAGTCAAAGGTTGTCGGACTGGTTGGCTGGGCTCCGCACCCGGTTGGTGTCCGGGCCGGCTCACAGACCGGCGGCTTCGGCATCGCGATTCCGAAAAACGCCCAGAACAAGGATGCAGCCTTCCTGCTGATGCAGTGGCTGACCTCCAAGAAGGCGGACAAGCTCATAGCCCTGGCGGGTGGCAACCCGTCCAGATACTCCACCCACGCGGATGCGGATGTGAACGAGAAGTTCCCGCATATGGCGACCTTCGGTGAGGCTCTGAAAAACGCTGACCCGGACTGGCGCCCGATCATTCCGGTCTGGGGCAAGATCAACGCGGATCTCGGCACGACGTTGTCCAAGATCATCGTGGAAGACGCTCCGGTGCGGGAATCGCTGGACGGCGTCGCAGAGCGCACCAAAGCCCTCATGGATGAGGCCGGGTACTACACCTGGACCCAGTAATCCAACACCCTTGCCCCGCAGCATGGCTGCGGGGCGCTCCTCCAAGACCGGTGAAAGCACACCGCAATGAGCATTGCGTTCAAGGCCAATCGGCTGACCCCTTACATGTTTCTGGCGCCTGCAGGGATCATTCTGATCTTCGCGCTGCTCTATCCCATCGGATACATGATCTATGCGAGCTTTCTGGATTGGAGCCCGAGCCAGAGGATCGGACAGGCCGAGTTTATAGGGGTCCGCAACTATGTGAACCTTTTCGGCGATGGAGCCTTCCGGGAAAGTTTCTGGGTCACCATCCGGTTTGCAGCTGTTGTTGTGACGCTGGAAATGATCCTCGGGGTGGGGCTCGCCCTGCTTCTGGACCGCAATATCAAGGGCATGTCCCTGCTGCGGACAGTATTTATCCTGCCTATGATGATCGCGCCGATCGTTGTCGGTCTGATGTGGCGCTACATGTACCACCCGACAGTGGGTATTTTTAACCGTACCTTGAAGAGTTTTGGCCTTGACGGCATTCCCTGGCTGTCCGACAGCACCTGGTCCTTCATTGCAGTCGTAATTGCCGATGTCTGGCAATGGACGCCCTTCATTTTCATTCTCGCCCTTGCGGCCATGCAATCCCTGCCGCGCTCCGCGCTGGAGGCTGCGGAGATTGACGGGGCCAGCGAGTGGCAGAAAATCATTCTGATCAAATTGCCGCTGATGATGCCGGTTTTGATCGTCACCTTGCTGCTGCGCCTCATCGATGCCTTCAAGGTGCTGGAAGTGATCCTCGTGCTCACCAATGGCGGGCCGGGCCTGTCCACCGAAATCCTGGCATTGAGAATTTTCCGGACCGCTCAGGAATTCCAGGATCTGGGGGAGGCGGCCGCCATGTCAAACCTGCTGTTGATGGTGCTGATGGCGCTGACCATTGGCATGTTTGCCTACAACCGGGTGCAGGAAGCCCGTCTCGCCCGGCAACGGGTTGCCGCTGAAAAGGACGAAAGCTAATGGCTGTCAGAAGCGAAAACCAAAATCCGGCTTTCTATGCCCTTTTAGCAGCTCTTGTGGTTATGAGTGTTGGCCCCATCGCCCTCATGCTTGCCACGTCTTTCAAGACAAATGTTGACGTCTATGATGCATCGGTCCCGGCCTTCTTCTTCTCGCCAACACTTAAGAACTACGAGACGGTTCTGTGCAATTTCCTGTGGTACGAACCGGCTCATGTCGACTATTGCGATCCGACCTTTGGGCGCGCGCTCGTCAACTCGCTGATTGTCGGTCTGATTTCTACCGGCCTGACCCTGACCATCGGCTGCATGGCGGCCTATGCCCTGGTGCGGTTCCGCTTTATGGGCCGGGGGGCGGTGTCCATGACAACGCTGTTGATGCGTATGGTGCCGCCTGCGGTGCTTCTGGTGCCGGTGTTCGGGATCTGGACGTTCCAGTTCGGCCTGGACCAGACCTATACGGGTCTCATCCTGATCTATACGGCCATGAACCTGCCCTTTGTGATCTGGATCCTTCAGAGTTTCATTGTGCAGGTCCCGATCCAGCTCGAAGAGGCGGCCCGGATGGACGGGGCCAATCCTTTCCAGGTGTTCTTCCTGGTCGTCCTTCCGATCATCAAGCCCGGTCTTGCGGCCGCAGCCATCTTCACTTTCCGCATCGCCTGGAACGAATTTTTGCTGGCCAATGCGTTGTCCGGCCGCTCGACACGCACCGTTCCGGTCACCATCGTCAATTCAATTACTGAATATGACATCAATTGGGGGGTGATCATGGCCACCGGGATGCTGCTGGCGATCCCGCCGATCCTGTTCACCTTTGTTGCCTCGAAACAGATCATCACCGGCATGACGGCAGGAGCAGTCAAGGGATGATCCTGGAGTGGCTGCTCTCTCCGATGGACCCGGCAAGGCCCCATGATGTGGGGGCCATACTGTCGTGGCATGCCCGGGTTATGGTTATCGGATGGGGCATCCTGACACCTCTGGCGATCATGATCGCCCGTTTCTTCAAGGTCCTGCCGGGACAGGACTGGCCCCGTGAACTGGATAACAAAGTGTGGTGGCGGTGGCACTGGATGTCGCAGGCGCTGGTTCTCGTCCTGTCGGTTGTCGGATTGAGCCTGGTGCTCCTGTCACCTCAAAACAGCGGTTCGGCCATTCTGCACCGGGTTTTGGGATACGCCGTGCTGGGTCTGGCAGTTGTTCAGGCTGTGTCCGGTCTGTTCAGAGGCTCAAAAGGCGGCCCCACGGACCGGCGCCCTGATGGGTCTCTGCGCGGGGACCATTATGACATGACCCCGCATCGTCTCCTTTTTGAAGCCTTCCACAAGAGTTGCGGCTATATTGCCCTGGCGCTCGCCGTTTTGGTCATCTCAACCGGATTGTGGGAGGCGAACGCACCCAGGTGGATGGGGCTGAGCCTGGTCTTCTGGTGGCTGGGTCTGGTTGCGCTGTTCCTGTGCTTTCAGCGGCAGGGCAGGGCAGTTGGTACCTACCAGGCCATTTGGGGGCCAGGGCAGGAACATCCGGGAAACAGGATGGTGAAACGGGGAGAGGGCGGCAAACAGCCTGTCTTTCCGGATCAGTCTTATGAATGACGGGAGACATGATGTTTGGAGTGTTGGAAGGAACCGGTTTCGAGGTTATCGAGCCGGAATTCAAAGCCTGTTTTATCGGGCATGCGCGGGTGGAGCGCCTGTGGACCGGCGCGCGCTGGTCTGAGGGTCCGGCCTGGTTTCCCGCCGGACGGTATCTGGTCTGGTCGGACATTCCCAACAACCGCATGATGCGCTGGGACGAGACCGACGGGTCTGTTTCTGAGTTCCGCATCGGGTCAAACAATTCCAACGGCAATACGGTGGACACCCAGGGCCGTCTTGTCTCCTGTGAGCATTTGACCCGCCGGGTCACGAGGACCGAACATGACGGATCGGTATCTGTCATAGCATCCCACTGGAACGGCAAGCGCCTGAACTCGCCAAATGATGTTGTGGTGAAGTCGGACGGGTCCATCTGGTTCACCGATCCGTCCTACGGCATCTTGATGGACTACGAGGGAGAGCGGGCCGAGAGCGAAATCGGTGCCTGCCATCTTTTTCGCGCCGACCCTGAAACGGGGGCTGTCGAGATGGTCATGGACGGCTTTTACAAGCCGAACGGTCTCGCCTTTTCGGCCGATGAAGAATGGCTCTTTGTCTCCGATACGGGGACAACCCATGATGCGGACGGGCCGGCTCATATCGAAAAGTTCAAGGTCGGCGCTGACGGAAAAAGCCTGACGGACCGGAGCCTTTTTGCGGCCTGTACCAAAGGCGTGTTTGACGGCTTCCGTCTGGACCGGGACGGCCGCATCTGGAGTTCTGCCGCTGATGGCGTGCATTGCCTCAACCAGGATGGGGTCCTGATCGGCAAGATCCACATTCCGGAGATTGTCGGCAATGTCTGTTTCGGCGGTCCGAAACTCAACCGGCTGTTCATTGCCGGCACGACGTCGCTCTATTCGGCCTTTCTCAATGTGAACGGTGTCAAATAACCGCACGGACAGGGCGAGTCAGCTTGTTCGGAAAATGCAAAACGGCCACGGAGACAGGTCTCCGTGGCCGTTTGTATCTTGCCTGGATTTTGCCTCATGCGTTTGAAACTCTGACTTCAGAACGCGAAAGGCAAATTCAATGAAACGGGGTTTTCCCTAATACCCCTTGCCACGAAAGAGTTCGTGGATTGCGGTATCCAGAATGATCTTGAGGTCCAGCAAGGTTGAGCGGACCTCGATATATTTCAGATCATAGTGAAGCCGCATGGAAGCCGCATAGGCATCTTTTGTCTCGCCACGGAAACCGTGTACTTGCGCCAGACCGGTAATGCCGGGCCTGACCCTGTGACGGGACTGGTAGCGACGGTCAAACTCTTCGTAAGGCACGCCATTGGCGAGCATCCCGGGCACATGCGGCCGCGGGCCGACGAGCGACATTTCGCCTTTCAGAACGTTAAGGATCTGCGGCAGCTCGTCAAGATTGCTACGGCGCAAGAAACGCCCGACCGGGGTCACACGCGGGTCATCCTTCACGGTCTGCTGCACACCAGTCTGATCGCAATTGTCCGTGTACATGGAGCGGAACTTGTACGCGACAAAGGTTTTGCCGTGGAGACCGTGCCGCTTCTGGCGGAACAGGACGGGTCCTTTGCTGGTCACTTTTACGGCGAGCGCAATAAGAAGAAGAAGCGGCAAAAACAGAACAAGCGCAACCGAAGCCCCAATCAGGTCCAGCCCGCGTTTGACAATGTGAGAGCCATTTGAAGGATCTGCCGTCGCAAGGGAGCGATCCACGTCCGTGTTGTGAAAACCATAGACATCATCAGTCATTTCAAAAACTCTTATATTTTTCCCGCAATAACCCACGAAAACCGCAGGCGCTAATCAACTTCATCAATTCAATGCCCACTAAAAAAACTGTGGTCGCCATAAATCTGGTTAATGGGACGTTAAACGAAAGAGATATCCAATGCAACGCCAAAATTCAGGAAAAGTTGCACGGGAAATCAGATGAATTGCATTCATTCAGCCGCATAACGAATTGGAGTTGTTGGGATTTTTTTTACGACCAAAATATTGAGCGCATTGACCTTGAGGGCTCTTCCTTAAGGGTAAAAGCCATTCTTCTTGTGCGGTGCAAAATGTCTCTGTCAGGAAGACGCTCCAGACAGAGTGTGGAATCGGCAGCTTACACGGGTTGATAGGCTGTTCAGTCGGCGACGCCGCCCTGTGTTTGTTGGGAGTTGACCATCTGCTCTGTCCCGCAGCAAGTGTCCGGGCTTCATCACGCTACGGGGCCGATGCACAGACTGGCTATCTTTGAGGTGAGGCCCAAGCCATGCGCTTTGACGCAGATGCATCGCCGGCACCTAGGTGTCTGAAAGCCATCCAAACACTTGGTCAGGTTTACCAAAACCCTAAAACAGTCAATTAAATTTCGTGTTCTTGGGATTAAACAGGTATAGTCGCGCCGCGCTCCTGAGGATCTTCCGTTTGGGAAGGTGAAAAGGCCGGTTGTTCAGGGGGCTGGAAACCGCGAGCAGGGACCGCATCGGGCCGGAAGACCAGCATTTTGGTCGGCGGCTCGGGAAGACATTAAGTTTATTGATTGAGAGGCCAAATGATTGTCGAAGATACGGAACTGCCCGGCGTTTTTCTGATCACGCCGAGACGGTTCGGGGACGACCGGGGGTTTTTCTGCGAAAGCTGGAACCAGCAGGTTTTCGCAAAACATGGGATTGAGACTGACTTCGTTCAGGACAATCACTCGCTCAGCCGCCAGACAGGCACGGTGCGGGGGCTGCATTTTCAAAGTCCGCCCCATGCCCAGGCCAAGCTGGTCAGATGCGGGCGGGGCCGGTTTTTCGATGTGGCGGTCGACATTCGGCGTGGCTCGCCAACCTATGGCAAATGGACGGGGGCGGAGTTGAGTTTTGAAAACGGCAAGCAGATGTTTGTTCCCGAGGGCTTTCTGCACGGGTTCATGACCCTCGAGCCCGACAGTGAAATCATCTACAAGTGCTCCGATTTTTATGCACCCGACTGTGACGGAGCCGTGCGCTGGGACAGCTGCGGGATTGCCTGGCCGCTGAGGGGAATTGAGCCGGTCCTGTCTGAAAAAGACAAAGTTGCGACGCCGCTTGCGGACTTTCAAACCCCTTTTGAATATTGAGGATTTCCATGAAAATTCTTGTCACAGGTGGTGCAGGCTTCATCGGGTCGGCAGTCATCCGGCTTGCGGTCCAGCGCGGGCACAGCGTTGTGAACGTCGATGCGCTGACTTATGCTGCGTGCCTGGAGAACGTTGCACAGGTCGCAGACAATCCAGCCTATGCCTTTGAGCTGGCCGACATCCGGGAGCGGCAGGCGCTGCAACGCATTTTTGCAGAGCATCGACCCGATTCAGTGATGCACCTGGCTGCGGAAAGCCATGTTGACCGGTCCATTGACGGCCCGTCCGATTTCATCGAGACCAATATTGGCGGCACGTTCAACATGCTTGAGGCCGCCCGCCGCTACTGGGAGGATGCCGGCCGGCCGGAAACTTTCCGGTTTCATCACATTTCCACGGATGAGGTGTTCGGGTCACTAGGCGAAACGGGGCTGTTTCAGGAGACAACAGCCTATGATCCGCGCAGTCCCTATTCAGCGTCAAAGGCAGCGTCAGATCATTTGGTGCGCGCCTGGCACGAAACCTATGGCCTGCCGGTCATCGTCACGAATTGCTCCAACAATTACGGACCGTTCCATTTTCCGGAAAAACTGATCCCGGTTGTGATCTTGAACGCGCTCGCCGGCAAGCCGATTCCGGTCTATGGCAAGGGCGAGAATGTGCGCGACTGGCTCTATGTGGAAGACCACGCCGATGCGTTGTTGCTGGCCCTCATGAAGGGCACGCCCGGGCGCAGCTACAATATTGGCGGCGAGAACGAGCGGCGCAATATTGATCTGGTCAGGACCATTTGCACCCTGCTGGACCACAAACGGCCGAAACCGGAAGGGTCCTATGCTGATCAGATCACCTTTGTTGAGGACCGTCCGGGCCACGACCTGCGCTATGCGATTGATCCCGCCCGTATTCGGAACGAGCTGGGCTGGCGTCCGAGCGTCAGCGTGGAAGAGGGCCTGGAGCTGACGGTTCAATGGTATCTGGACAATGAGCCCTGGTGGCGGGCCTTGCAGGACCGCAAGGGGGTCGGCAAGCGTCTCGGAACCGCACCGGGTGCAAAGTCATGATTCTGGTCTTCGGATCGTCCGGGCAGGTAGCAAGCGAGTTGCGCAAGCTGCTGCCCGATGCCGCTTTTCTGGGCCGGGACGTTGTTGATCTCGCGGACATTGCATCAATCCGGCACATTATTTCCAGCAAGAACCCGGACGGCATACTCAATGCTGCGGCCTATACAGCCGTCGACAAGGCTGAGGAAGAAGAGGCGCTGGCGCTCAAGATCAATGGAGACGCACCCGCGGCGATGGCCGAGGCGGCCTGCGAGCTGGGTGTGCCCTTTGTTCATATTTCGACGGATTATGTCTTTGATGGCCAGGGGGAGACACCTTTTCCCCCCGAGGCCGTAACAGGACCGCTTGGGGCTTACGGCAGAACCAAACTGGCAGGGGAGGTCGCGGTTCGCGCCTCAGGGGCCAACCATGCGATTTTGCGCACCAGCTGGGTGTTCTCCGCCCATGGTTCCAATTTTCTGAAAACCATGCTGCGCCTGTCCGAGAGCCGCGACCGGTTGACGGTTGTTGCGGACCAGATTGGCGGACCCACACCAGCAGCCGCCATTGCGGCCGCCTGCGTTGCAATACTGACCCAGCTCAAGACAGCGCCGGAGAAATCCGGCACGTACCACTTTTCAGGTGCTCCGGATGTGAGCTGGGCAGCGTTTGCCAGGGAGATTTTTGCACAAGCAGACCGTCCGGTTGAGGTGGAAGATATTCCGGCCTCAGCCTATCCGACGCCTGCCAGGCGCCCGGCCAATTCCCGGCTGGAATGCAGTTCCCTTTCGGTATTCGGTCTTGAACGTCCGGACTGGCGGTCCGGGATCACAGAGGTTTTGAAAGACTTGGGGGATATGTCATGACCAAGCGCAAGGGCATTATCCTGGCCGGCGGGTCAGGCACCAGACTGTTTCCGCTGACCATGGCCGTGTCGAAGCAGCTGATGCCGATCTACGACAAGCCGATGATCTACTATCCGTTGTCCGTCTTGATGCTGACCGGCATCCGGGAGATTGCAATCATCACCACACCGGCAGATCAGCCCCAATTCAAGCGGTTGCTGGGCGATGGCAGCCAATGGGGCATGCGCTTTGAATATATTGAACAGCCGTCGCCCGATGGTCTTGCACAGGCGTATCTGCTGGCGGAAGCGTTTTTGAACGCTGCCCCCTCCACCATGGTGCTTGGAGACAATATCTTCTTCGGCCACGGCTTGCCCGAAGTGCTGCTTGCTGCGGACAATCGCGAGTCTGGCGGAACGGTGTTCGGCTATCATGTGGCCGATCCGGAGCGCTACGGCGTCGTGAAATTCAACCAGGATGGGCTTGCCGAGGAAATCATCGAAAAGCCCGCCGTGCCCCCATCCAACTATGCGGTGACGGGGCTTTATTTTCTGGATGGGGACGCTCCCCGTAGGGCCCGGGATGTCAGGCCGTCCGCCCGGGGCGAACTGGAAATCGTGACCTTGCTGGAAATGTATCTGCGCGAAGGCTCCTTGAATGTGGAGCGGATGGGGCGCGGTTATGCCTGGCTGGACACGGGCACGCATCAATCGCTTCTGGATGCGGGCAACTTTGTCAGAACCCTGTCTGTCCGCCAGGGCATGCAATCCGGGTGCCCGGAGGAAATCGCGTTCAACAATGGCTGGATCGATCAGGAAAAACTGCTGGAACATGCCAAGCTGTTTGGCAAGACGGATTATGGAAAATATCTTGCATCCTTGGTGTGAACAGCTTGACTAAATCACGAACAAATTAGAACCGACCTCTAACATCTTTGAATCTAACTCTCTTCATGAAACCAGATTTGGTCACAGCGCGTGACGAGATTGCATTTCTTTGACATCGGGGCCTTTGGAATGAAGTTATTTTACCATCACGTCACAACGAACTTCGGGGACTACCTGAACAGTTGGCTGTGGCCCGCTCTCATTCCCGAATTGCTCGACAGGAAAGATGACAACGTTCTTGTGGGGATTGGATCGCTCCTGTCCCATGGCCTGAATGTCGTTCCGGGCAACAAGGTCGTCTTTGGGACCGGTTCCGGATACGGAAATCTGCCGTCAAAGGCAGATGTCGCTGCGTGGGATTTCTTTGCCGTGCGCGGGCCGCTGACGGCCCGGTTCCTGGGGCTGGATCCGAAGCTCGCCATCACCGATGGCGCCTGGCTGATCGACAACATCCCGCGCTGGGCAGAGTTTTCTCCCGAACGGAAGGGAACCGTCTTCATCCCCCATTGGGAGAGTGCCTTTTATGGAAACTGGGAAGGCGCCTGCGCGCGTTCAGACGTAACGTTTGTGGACCCTCTGGATACCTGCGAAACAGTCTTCTCGGCCCTGGCCGGTGCGGACCTGGCCATTGTGGAATCGCTGCATGGGGCCATCATTGCGGACTATTTCCGCACCCCCTGGATTCCTGTGGCTTCACCCTCCAGGGTGCTGAAATTCAAATGGCTGGACTGGTGCATGTCCCTCGACTTGCCCTATGACCCCTTTGCGCTGCCTGCGTCTGATTATCTGGATGCGGTGTTTCAGAAACGGCCAACCGGTTTCGGCGACCGGCCCCTTGAGCGCATCCAGGTGCCAAATGACACATTCGATGTGCGCACCAGCCCGCCGCCCCGGTCCAACCCCGGTGCGCTCGCAAGGGCGAAGAAGAAGGTCAAACTTACGCTTCGCGACGCGAGGACCAGCTTGGTCGGTGGTGTGAATGTGGCGCGCAGGACCGGCCTCATGAACAGCCTGAACGCGAAAAGAGCGGACTCCGTTGCGCACTATTTCAACAAGGTCAAGGCAGAGCGGCCTTACCTGAGCGCGGAGGCGAAACGGGCGGAGCGGCTGGAACAGCTGAGCGCGGCTTTGCACTCCCTGAAGGTCAAATATGGAGGGTGAGCCAACGGCGTGAACGAGCCGGATCTTGCCGGGCCTGCTAGCGGTAAGTGTGGAAATGTGCTGCACATATGTAGCCTGAGCGTGTGCAGCAGACGTGAGTACGGGCTTTGTGTTCTGAGTTAAGAAGCCCAGAGAATGAGATCTTTTCCGGAGTGTGTTTTTAGCGGAAAGGTTCCGGACCGGCGGATTGCAAACGGAAAGACATTTAGAGCCCATGAGTGATACCAAAACCGATTATTCGATCGTTATTGCGACGCGGAACAGAGCCAAAGCTCTGGAATTGAGCCTGCCCTTGATGCTCACCCAAAGCCGTCCTCCCTCTCAGCTGATCATTATCGACTCTAGTGACAATCCGGAGGAAAGCCGGTCGGTTGCGCAGGCCTGTGCCGAGAAGTTCAATTTTGAGATCGAGTTTCATGTCAGCGAGCCAGGCACCAGCAAGCAGCGCAATATTGGTCTGGCACTGGTGAGGCATGAGATCGTGCTGTTTCCTGATGATGATTCCCTGCTGTTTGACGGAGCCATGGAAGAGATCCTGGCCGTCTATGAGCGGGACACGGACGGGATCGTCGGCGGGGTCTGCAGCGCTGAAGCGACAAAGCTGCCGGAGGCCCTGAAGGAACTGGCCCAGGAAAGCTATTCGCAAAATCAGGAAGACAGGCTGCGCAAAACGGTAGCCCGCCTGCGTTATTATCTGGAAAGAAATGTCTTCAAGAACCCCTTCATTGTTCTGGCCCGGCAGAAAATGGAAGCGCTACCGTCCCCTGAGTGGCTGGGTGAGTATGATGCGGTCCGGGTGGAATGGCAGAGCGGTTTTCGAATGTCGTTCCGCACATCTGTCATCCGCTCGATCCTGTTTGACGAAACTCTGGGCCGGTACGCGGCCCATGAGGACGTGGATGCCAGTTTGGGGGTTCTGGACAGCTGTCTGCTGATCGGGGCGCGGCGCGCGCAGATCTATCATTACAAGTCCCCGGAACGCCGGGACAATGGTTACACGATGGGCGTTATCCTGATCCTGAACATGGCGTATGTTCTGGCAAAACGCTCAGATCTTAGCTGGGGACTGAAATTCACCTTTCAAATGTTCACCTTGTACAAACTGGTTTTGTATCTGAGCGGCTTGAAAACCGAGTTCGGTCGTGAACGATTTAAAGGGGCGTTTGCTGCCTTGAGATTTTCTTCCCGGCTGTTCAGGGCGGACCGGAAAGACCTGGAAGTGGTCTATTTGGACATCCGTAAATCGCTGGGTCTGGGCATTTGATACCCATCGCAATTGATGATGCCCTATTTGATGTCCCAATTCCGTTCAACGGCCAAGCGCGGTCAAATAGGTCCTCATCAATTGCACTCGGTATGACACCAATCTCATCAGAAGAGGGCTATCAGGTGAGCTTTGTTTCATGCGCTCAAGAGGGCGTTTCCGGCGTCTTGATCAATCTTCCGGCTGTTGACGCCTTGATGAAAGCTGCCTCTGGCTACTGCGTTTGGTGTCCTGCTTTGACACAGACCTTTCACCTGAGCGGTTGAAAGGGTAGCGCGGCCTTGCTTGAGCATTCTTCACCGGGCGGCGGGGACCCGCTTTGGATCCGGTTTCGTCATCATCCGTCTCATCAGCCGTTTTTTCAACCGCAATGTCCTGATTGGTGAAGAACCACGCGCAGGCGCCGAACATGAACACAACCATCGCATAAGTTGCGTTCCAGTAATGAACTGTCCAGCCTGACAGGAAAATTCCGACAAGACAGAACATCATCGCCCGGCGCTGAATGAGGACATTCTTGTCCACGATCTTGGCGCGGGATGTCCGGATAGCGTTATAGGCAAAGGCGATGATCAGCGCGAAGCCGGCCGGCATGCCATATTGAAGGCTAGGCACGATCCAGAACATGTCGGCACTGGAAGAATAGACAAACCATGGCCGCTCATATTCTTCATAGCCGATGCCAAACAGCGGATGATTGACGATCGACTGGGTACCATAGCGCCAGATGAAGACCCGGTTATAGGCCGAGTGCGGACTGAAGGCGAAATAGGTGATGAAGACCTGCGGGGGCGAACGCGTCGACAAAAGATCAATGGTGACCCAAAGCGCTGCGATCCCTGCAAGCATATATTGCCAGCGTTTGACGATGTGACGGGTGACCATGTCATAGCCGATCAGCAGGAGCTGACCCGACATGCCGGTCAGAGGGCCGGAGGACAGGGACAGGGCCGCGGTGACAAACACCGCGAAAGCTCGAATATATCGCTGGAACGCTGACTGGACATTGTAGCGGTAATAGAAGGCGAGACTGATGCCCATGCTGCAAAACACCCCAAACAGAATGGGGTGTTCGAAGGGGCCTTGAACGCGGTCCAGGCCCCAGCGTTGATCCGTGATGGCAATTCCATAGGTCCGTCCAATTGTCCGGAAGATCTCAATGGGAAGAACGCGGCCGGTCACAGTTTCGAAAAGAGCAAATGGAGTTAGAAACAAAATGATGAAAATCAGCCATTTGCAAAGCTGATTGAAGCGTTCGGGGGTGCAGATCAGAACGCGGGCGATGAAATAGGCGCCAATCGTCTCAATCGCGATCATACCACCGGCTTCAATCGAGCGGTCCGTGCCGTAAAGGACTGTGAGCGAGAGCGTGGTCCATATGGGATAAAACAGAATGAGAAAGTCGGACGGGAGTTTTTTGTAGCGCTTGTTGGTGAGCCAGATGATGACAGCGGGAACCAGCCCCAGCAACAGGAAGAGCCGGTAAGGGGACAGACGCAGCGGCCCGACGAAGAAAAACATCGGGATGGCAAGGGAAATCAGGAAAAGCGGAATGAAGATGGACGTTGGCTTCATGATACTATGCCCGCCGGAACGTGCCGATTAGATTGCTGATAAAATCGCGTGCACCAAGGGATCTTGCGTTTTTGAGGATCGAAAACCCCTTATAGGCTGGCCGCCATCCGGTTTTGAAAAAAAGTCCGAGCAAGCGGGCCAGCAGGGCCTGGGACCTGCGGGTCTGGCCCGGCTGGATTGTCAAAAGAGTGTCGATGTCAAAAGAGGCGAGGGCGACTTCACCGGCTGCAACGGCCTCGTGGAGGAGAGCCTGTCCCCGCTTTGTGCGTGCCATGACAAGGCTGGTGCCTTCCCCATCCTCAAAAAGGGGATAGCCATCCTTGTCCGAGTGCCAGGCATCTGCGCAGACAAGATCCGCTGCGCCGCCGGTTCCATCGGGACAGACCTTGCAGCGGAACTGAACAAAGGACGACAGAACCTTGCCCCAACTGTCATGATAGCTCATGGTTTCGACAGTTCCGTCATGGCGCGTGGCCTTGGCATAGCCGGGCCAGCCATCGCCCCGATACTGGAATTTGTTGAGGTCCTCTTCTGCGACATTCAATTTCTTCAACACCGCAAGAGATCCCCTCCGGCTCGGAACCCCGGCGCAAAAGAAGGACATCAGGAAAGGCACTTTGCTGTCGACCCGCTTGTCTACGCGGGCAAGGGCACGCAAGGCAGCAATGTCACAGGGCTTGGCGACGACGGCGAAGCGCTTGTCACCCGAAAGATAGGCGTCAATTTCCGACAGAGGTGCGGAAGGCGCATAGCGGGAGCCTGCGGACCGGTAGATGTCTTTGAATGTCTCGGCAACATGCGTCTTGTTGGAAATCGGATCCTCATCACTATCCCGGATCGTGAGGATGAAATCGACCTGGCCGGTTTTCACAAGGTGATGTGCGACCGCTGACAGCACGGCGCCGGAAGAGCCGTGGTATCGCAGGTCTTCATTGGTTGCCCAGCCTGTATGAACCTCTTCAAATGGACCCCAGATTGGATGGTGGTTGCTGCCCGTCATGGACCGGGAAACGGTCACGCCAGGACAGGCTGCTTCCAGCTTTCTTTCACTGCCCAGCGAGAGAGGTCCAGTTTGATGAGGGCGCAGATACCCTTGGCCGTCAAGCTGCATCTGGACAGCCCCCCCGGAAACACCAGCGCACAATCCGCAGCCGGCGCACAGATTGGCGTCCATGACTTTTTTCAACACCGGGGATCTGAAAGAGGTCATCTTCTGCTAGCCCCGGACTTTTCCGATCTCGGCAATCAACCGGTCCTGATACGTCTTCAGGCGGGCATCCGCCTTTGCAAAGGCGTCTTGGACCTCAGCCTTGAGCACCGCCCGGTCCCGGTAGCCGCTGACGACGGAGGCAACAATCTGCTCTTCACTTTCAGTCCGGCAGTCAGTCGTGCGGGCATAACCGAGGGTTCCAAACAGGCCTTCAAACTTGCGGCTATAGGCCATGGGCACCACAGGAACACCGGAAGAAAAAGCTGCAATGCACGCATGCATGCGGGCTCCGGCGAAGAAGTCCAGGCTTGAAATATAGCTCTTTGCGTCAGAGGGGCTCTTGAAGCGCGGGGCAAGGACCGTTCCCGTAAACTCCTGGCTCAGTGCCTCGGCCACGCGGAAATCATCTTCAACGGGCAGAATATCGGAATTGACATGTCCGACAAAATGGATCTCCGGCTTGCTGTCATCTTCCAGTAGGGCTCGGACGATCTTCCGCACAACGCTTGGGTAGTCGGCCTTGAGGTCAAACATGTTTTTGCCGGTATAGCCGCCATTGAAGAGAAGTCCAGAGACATTGAGGCCAATGCTCGGCCGTCCCCCCTTCGGGTAGGCGCTGGCATCATAGGGCAGGCGCATCGCCACATCCGTGGACTCGATGGCCTTGTCGCCAAGCTGGAGCGGTGCAATGAACTCACTGGAGAGACGGTCCCGGGTTGTCACAAGCGCGGCCCGTTTCATGAACAGGCTGGCCACAACATGGGCCCAGCGTGCCTTGAAAGGCCCAATGGTCTGGGGGCCGAAAATGAGTGGTTTTCCGGCCAGAAGGACAGCGAGCTTGCCGAGAAAGTTCTTGTTGATGCGTCCGGCGCCATAGATATCGGCGAAACTGTCGCCTGCGCTGATATCAATGACCAGATCACAGGCCCGTATTGCCGAATGCAATTTTGAAGGCATCACAAGATCGCGCGTCCGGAGCGATACAACCTCCACATTATCGCCCTCGATATAGCAGGGTCCCGGGTCACGCCATCCGAGAACCTTGAAGCGGGGCTCAAGGCCCAGCGGCGCACAGAGCGTTTCAATAATGGCGATATTGGATGCCGTGAGGGCGCCCACGCCCAGATTGTCCGAATTCGCCGAGTGCCACAAAAGGCCGATTGTCAAAATGCTCATAAGATCTCGCTGGGAATGATTAAGGGCGCAATTAGGATGAGAATGGAATTATCGTTCGCTAAGTGATCTTGTACGTTTTTGCCGGTTGTCTGCAACGCAATGGCGATAATCGCCAGACTGAACTTTATGATACCTTCTTCGCGTTGTGAAAATGTTGCTGTGCCCATTTTTCAATTTTTGCGGCCTGTTCCACGCCCAGACGCTCAAGCAGCAAATGTTTTTGCTCCAGAAGCTGTCTTAGGGGCAGGCGCCACCATTTTGACGCTTCGAGGTGGGCAATCGTCGCCTCGTCAAATCTCATTTTCAGCGGTTTTGCTGGAACGCCGCCAACGATCGTGTATGGGGGGACGTCCTTGGTGACGACGGCACCTGCTGCGACGATTGCACCATTGCCGATGGATTTACAGCCGGACAGGATCGTCACCCGGTCGCCGATCCACACGTCATTGCCAATGGTGAGCGGGTTGTCCGTGTCGGACTGGATGGAATCCTTTTCCAGAAAGCCTAGTTTGTGATTGTAGAAATAAGGGTGCTGCGTCAGCCGTTCGGCAGGATGATCCCGCCGACGTACAATCAGTTCCTGTCCGACGGAACACCAGGCGCCCACGCGGGTTCCGCGCGGCAACCGTCCGAAACCAAGAATATCGCCATAGCTGTGAAGCCCCACTTCGACATCCAGATAGTGCTGCAGGATCGCCCGGTGGGTTGCCGAAACCATGGGCGGGCCTTCCATCCGGTAAAGCAGCTTGGAGCAAAGGTTTCTCAAACGCCGGTAGCGCCAGAGGCGCAAAAGGAGCCGGTTTGGCTCCGAACGGTCCGCATGCAGCGCTTTTTCGGTGAAGTTAGGAGCCATTTGTCTTCCTTTTCAGCGAGAGTCGGCCACGGTACCGCTCCCAGACAGTCTCTCCAAGATAGCGTCTGCCAGCATGCAGAGACCACGTCAGACAGAGGAAGGCCAGGACGGGCAGGCACAGAAAGACGTGAAGATTGTTAAGAAGATCCGCAGTAGGCGGGAACAACAGGGCATCTGCGATCGCGAGCGTCAGAACCGCGAGAAATGCTGCAAGCGGCACAAGGGCGTTCCGCAGCCGAAGCAAGTTTTTCCGGTTCGAATAGACCAGCGCAAAACCTATGGCAAGGATTTCTCCCAGAATGTTGCAGAACAGAAGCGCGTTCACGCCATACCCGCTGACCAGCGTGGCATAGCCGCAGGGCAGGGCGACAACTCGAATGAGCGAGGTGTAGAGGACCAATTTGGTATTGGCGCGCGCGATCCAGGTGATGACAATCCCAGCCCGGAGAAGGCGCAGCGCTTGTGCACAACTAAAAATCACCAAAATCGACAGGGCTGGCTCATATTTCGTGCCGAACACCGGGATCAGGACGGCGGGTCCGAAGAAGGCAACCCCAAGCACCATACCCGCAGCGAGAAACAGCATGCCTTCGATAGTGATCTGGGCCTGATCCAGAAATGCAGGATTGTCCGTCTGCCGTTTGGCCAGCTCAGGCAGTGTCAGGGTTTGATAGGTGTTGGCAAGATTGAGACTGGGGGTGGCAACCAGCAGAAAGGCGACGGAATACCAGCCTAGGACTTCAGGTCCCATCTGATTGCCAATCAGGAGGCGGTCCCCTTGAAAGATCAAGAACATCAGGATGTTGCTGCCCAACAGGGGCAGGCCGAAAGAGAACGCTTGCTTTAAGACAGCCAAGTCCCAGTCCAGCCGGTAGCGGCGTGTTGCCAGAATGTGAGAGACCAGGGTATAGGACGCTTGCTGCAGGATGATTGCCCACAACATGATCCGGTAATCGTCGAACACCAGAGACAGTCCGAGGGCCGAAACAAGCGACACGAACGCCGGCACTGCAGTCGCAATTGCAATACCGGAGAACTTCATGCCTCGTTGTTCGCGGACAATGTCGAAATGCGACAATCCTCTCAGCAACGGGCACAGGGCAATGACCTGATAGGCCCAGGCCGCCTGGGGAACCTGCATGAAGGCTGCAAAAGGATGGGCAATGGCGAAAAGAAGCGCCGCGTTCAACAGACCGCGCAACACCTGGAGGGTTTGCAGATTGCCCTGAAACTCTTCGCTGTCGCCTTCCTGCGCCTGAACGAGCAGCCGTCCATGCGAGACATTTGTCACCATCTCGATCAGTGAGAATGTCAACGCAAATGTTGCTGCGATGCCGAAGTCTTCAACGGAAATCAGCCGTGCAATCAGGATATTGCGCACGAACGGAATGACCGCGGCGGCCCCGTTGCCAGCAAACAGATATGCGACTTGTCTAATCATTATTCGCTTTGCCGCTGCCCTCGCTGATCTGGACGCAAAACCGGCTCACACTTCTGCCGGATTTGCTTTCGATAGAGGGCGTGCAAGGCACAGGAGTTTGAGTGTGCAGCATTCGGTCAAGCCCGGTCTGTAAGGTTGTTGTCCAGCGGAGCTGTCGTGTGGGCAAGGAGGGGGCGCCCGAGAAAGTCCTTTTCCATCCAGTCGCCGGCCTCAAAGGCAACCGCAGACGCGTTCTCCGACGCGGAAAACCCTCCCGGCCTCAGGAGACTCTTGGTTCTCCGGCCTACTTTGTGAAGAAAGGTGAGAGGGGACGGCGCTGAAGTGCGTTTGGCGCGGTTCACCTCCACCTGCGTGGAATTTGCACTTTGAAGCCGGTACAGCGCGGCAAAATAGTCGATTGCTTTGAACTTACGTCCCGCAGACTGCATATTGTCAAAAGGCAGGAGATGGCTGCCCAACTCCTGAATGATCTCCTCTTCGGATGACCTCTTGTCATGAAATTTGTAGAATTTGGCCGGAATGTTCAGCGATGTGCCGCAGAACTTGTGAAAAGGCACCCGCTTTTTCATCTGCCGGGTGCCTGAAATCCAAGAATAGCCTTTTCGAATGAAGCGTGCGGTTTCAGGATCACCGTCGAGCACAGTCTGGACGAGATGTCTGTAGATGAGATCGTCATCGTCACAAATCATGACATAGTCTTCCGGAGCCAAAGACATGAAACCGGCACGCACGCGGTGCCCCTTTTCGAAGCGGACAGACTGATAGACGGCCTTGGGAGATGAGGCTGTCTGAATGATCTCATTCGGCGGAAAATCAACATTAATCCGCTGGACGAAGCTGGGCCGCTCTGGCAGGTCCTGTTCGTGATTGCAAACGATGTTGACGACAAATTTCGGCATCGACTGGTCAGAGAAAGAATGGAACAATTCTTCCATGGCTGCGTATCGCTCGTCGGCATTGCGCACATTTTTTGGATGTCTGACGGGTACTACGAAATGAAACTCAGTCATGAAGAAACACTTTTTACAATCGCAACAACGTCAGTTTGAAGTCTGGAGACGGTTATCAGGTCCCGGCATCGGCCACAATTCGCTTTGTTAAAAAAGTTGACGCCACTGCAATGCGTCGAAGCAAACCGGTGCCTTTCGATCCGTTGAGGTTGGCGGAAGCACATGATCATGCCGCTTGTGTTACCAGGACGCTGTCATAGATCTTGATCAATTCCTCGGCCTTTTTCTCCCAAAGGGCTTTGCTCAGCACCTTTGTCCGGGCGGCCGTTCCCAGCCGGTGCCCGTAATCCGGATCAAGCGCGAGTTTGCGGATCGCTTCCGCCAGATCGCTGGCAAGCTGGGCCGGAGTGTCGACATCCACCTGAAGCCCGCAGGTGTCATCGACAATGCTGCCAGGGCCGCCAATGCGGGTGGTGATGATGGGAAGGCTCCAGCGCATCGCCTCATAAAGAACCGCCCCCATACTTTCGCGAAAACTCGGAAAGATCAGGGCATCAGCCGTTTTATAGTGGTGTTCAACCGCGTCGCGCGGGAGGCGTCCGGCGAAGGTGATCCGGTCCTGAACCCCGAGCTGTTCAGCTTCTGCCCGGCAGGCGGGCAGGTCGTCGCCATCGCCAACACAGACCAGCTTGACGCCGGGCAGGTCCTTGAGCTGGGCCAGCGCCCGGATCGTATCGCGCAGCCCTTTTGTACGCGTGGTCCGGCCAACGCTCAAAAGGGTCAGTTCACCGGCCTTACGGGACCGCATGACGGGGGGAGGGACTGTGTCGAGGCCGATCGTCAGGAAAGGTTCAAACCGGCGGATGGGCGCAGAAGACAGGACTTCCTGCATATAAGGCGCAACGCCCAGAACGAGGGCAGCCTTGCGATAGCTTTCCCGAAGCCAGGGGTCGAAACGGAACCGCACAGGATCAAGAACCCTGAGCTTGGTGGATAGTTTTTCCGTGCCGGCTTCCTCCCGGAACGCTTTGGGGGTTGGCAAGGCGCCGCCCAAGGAACCGATCACATAGGGGATCTGGAAGAAGCGCAGAGCCGTCGGATATCGTGGGGCTGCAGGCAGCATCTGATGGGCGATGTCGAACGTCCGCCCGTTGGCTACTTCCTTGCTGAGCCAAGCCTTCACACATTTGGACAGATAGAAGACATGCGGTTTAAGCATGGTCCGGACGAAGCGGTTTTTGCCCGTCCAGGCTGGCTCCGGCCAGGTGATTACGTCGGCATCAGGCAGTTGCTGCGCCAGGGGAGGCCCGTTCGGTGCTTCGAGCGCCAGGACGGTGAGGTTGGCATGGGCGCACATGGCTTTCACCAGATGGTGAGCGAGAGGTCCTTCGCCGACATCGTGCAGGCTCAGATGCGGTGCCACGACAAGCACCTTCAATTTGTCGTCATGTCCCATGAAGCGGCCCGGATGAAGCTGGAGGGAATACGGTCAGATACTCTTTGGCATTTCAGCAACCACTTTGCGGAAGTGGTGGGCACGGTCCTGCGCTGCGGTTTTGCGGGTCAGTGCGCCTATGAGGCTCCAGTAAAGATACCGGCTGCCATTAAAGAGCATCAGGATCGTCCAGGCGCCAAAGCGGCTCGCCTTGCCGTAGTGTTTGCGGTGCAGGCGGATCGTGGCGTCCGTCAGCATGACGTCGCGTTTGAAGTTCAGCTTGCGTGCCGAGCCGCCGCCCAAATGGGTGATCTCTCCGACAGGTGCACAATGGACGCGCCAGCCGGCTTTCCGGAACCGTACGCACCAATCCACTTCTTCTCCGAAAAAGTAAAAATCCTCATCCAGAACCCCGACCTGGTCCATGGCGCTCCTTCGTACGGCCATGTAACAGCCCGCGACAACCTCAACATCGCGTGCGTCGCGCCGGTCCCAATTGAGCATCCGGTAGCGGTCGAAAAAGGGCACGCCTTTGAAACGCCACAGACCCGATGACAGAATGACCAGATTGATAAGGGAGGGAAACCGGCTGGTATTTGGCTGCATGGTGCCGTCTGGATTGAGAACACGGCAGCCAAGCACAGCAATATCGGGATGCGCGTCGAGATACCGGACCGTTTCCGGCAACACGGTTCCGTGGACAAGTGTGTCAGAATTTAAAAGGAGGATATGCCGTCCGGCAGCTTTGGCGAAACCCTGATTGTTCGCAGCTGCGAACCCCCGGTTCTCGCTATTGCGGATCAAGACGGCATCCGGGAATTCCTGTTCAACCATATCCGGTGAACCGTCGGAAGAAGCGTTGTCGATTACGATGACTTCCGCGGCCAAATCGCCCAGCCCCTGAAATGTGCTCTTCAGGCAATCCCGCAGCATGTCGATGGTATTCCAATTGACGATCACAATGGACAGATCCATTCGGAAAACTCACTTTTTAAAAAACAGCGCACTCCTTATCATGCGAAAGGTCGCATGGCTATCAATTGGTTATCGCTTCGTTAACAGCCTGCGGCCGCAGCCATTCGGAAGAAACGCGAATTTTGATTGCATTGCTCGATTTCTTATTGGAGAAATATTCACATGAGAGTTTAGGGCCTGAATGCGAAAATTTTTCTGTGAACGGTCAAGAAATTTTCAAAAGGGGTTGATAGTATGCTCGGAATAAAAAAGAGCAAGTTAGGGTCGTCTCTGCGTCAATTGTTTTTGGTTGCTTTTGGTGTAATTTCTCTGGTTTGCATAAATGTTGTGAGTGCTTATTCATTTTATTTGCCGGTGGTAGGTAGTGATAATAGAGTAGAAAATCGCAATTCCTTAATTTATACGCAGAGAAAACATGGTGAATTATTGCATGATTCACAAAAAATAGCGTTAAGGGAATATTGCGGAAATGCGGTTCTACAAGGTAATACAGAGTTATTTAAACTTTGCATCAATAGTCACTCCAGTATTAAACCGGCAATCAACAGCGGCTTGGTAGGTTCCTCTCAGCACGGTCATTATGAGAGGCAAACAATGTCCGGAACTACGCTTGACGCAACATCGGAATCCACGACGACCTACCGGGTCTCGAACTCTGAAGAGCTGCAGGAAGCTCTCGCAAAGGCAAATGGCGGCGAAACGATCCTCCTGGAAGGCGGAGATTGGGGCGGTCTGGGGCTGAGTGATTTCAACCCGGCATCAACAGTCACAATCAAGTCTGCTGACCCTGACAATCCCGCTTCAGTATCTGCGCTTTATGTCGGCAATTCCTCGAATGTTGTGCTGGATAGCATCACCTTCGACTATGACTATAAAGAAGGCGATCCGAATTACGTAAAACCCTTCAAGGTCCTCAATTCGGAAAACATCACGATTTCGAATTCCGTGTTTGACGGTGACGATGCGTCCGGCACCGGCACGAAGGCGGATGGATACGGCAATGCTTTCGGTCTGTTCGTCGACGATTCGACGAACATCACGCTGACAAACACGGAAATGTACGATTTCTACCGCGGTGCGGTATTCGTCGAGACGGACGGGTTGACCGTCACGAACAACGATGTGCACAACATGGCCAGTGACGGGCTGGACTTTGCCGAGGTCACGGATGTGCTCATTGAGGGCAATCACCTCCATGATTTTGACGCCCATCCGGACACCAAGTCACACTTGGACATGATCCAGTTCTGGACGAGCGGTACGGATGAGCCGACGAAGAACGTTGTCATTCAGAACAACATTCTGGATCAGGCGGACGGCAACCCGACCCAGTCTATTTTCATCCGCAATGAGGTTGTGGATTCGCTGGGCGGCGGTGAGGACATGTACTACCAGAACCTCACGATCCAGAACAATCTGATCATCAACAGCCACCTGCACGGGATCACTGTTGGGGAAACGGATGGCCTTGTGATTGCCAACAACACTCTGGTCAGCAAGGAGGACACCCCGTCGTCGATCGAGGTTCCGGCGATCAATATCAGGCAATCTGCCGTGAATGTGACGGTCACGGACAACATCACGGAAACGAAAATCAGCCTGAATGAAGACACTCAAGTCGCCAGCGACAATACGGTCATTCAAACAAACAATCCTTACGGTGAAAATTACGCTGGCGATGTCTTCGCGAACTACTTCTCCGATACGATGTCTTTGAAGGACCTTGTGGTTGTCTCGGATGAGCTGTCTGACTCAGCGGGTGCGGACCTGTCCGGCGTTGGTTTTGATGGCTTTGTGTCTGCGGATGTTGGAACCGGGCGTGACGCCAATTCGGTGAGCTATCAGCTGGAAGATTACCAGACGGATGGTGCAACATCGGTTGAGTGGACCTTCTCCGACGGCGGGACTGCGTCGGGTGCGGCGGTGGAGCACGCCTTCTCGGGCTATGGCAAGCAGTCCGCGACTGCGACCATCACCTACGAGAGTGGGGAGCAGGTGGTCCTCGAAAAGTCGGTCATCCTGGAATCCCCCAATTACCTTGATCTTGACATTTCGGGTGGCGTCGCTGTCGACAACACTTCCGAAGCCAACACGATTTCCCTCGGGGAGAACGTCGCGGTGGAAACGATCGATGGTCAAGAGGGACTGGTCCTCAACGGCGATAAGGTCAAGGTGGGTGCGAGCCAGGATTTCTTTGTGAATTCCAAATACTCGGTTTCCTTTGACATCGCGTTCAATTCGGAAACCGGCGCCGGCGGCCGTGTGCTGAATTTCAGCTCCAGCTTCGTTGTCTTCATGACTCCGACATCTTTGAACGTAGCCTTGACCACCGATCAAGGCAGCACCTGGATCAAGTCGTCCTTCCCGCAGCTGACGGCTGATGAGTGGAACGATGTGACCTTCACATTCAACGGGGAAACCGGTGTCGCAGCTGTTTATCTCAATGGGGAGCTTCTGAAAGAGGTGACCGGACTTGAAGGACAGGTGCAGATTGGCAGCACCAGCCATAGTCTGCTTCTGGGAGATCCTTACAGCGACAAGGATCTCGGTGTGGCCATTTCCGACCTGTCCTTTGTCGGTTATGACCTTACCAAAGAAGAAGTGGCCTCCGGCGTCACAGTCCTGGCAGAGAGCGATCTGGGTGGCGATAGCGGCGGATCCGATACGGGGGACAATACGAGCGGGGATGTCACGGACGACAACGAAATTCCTGTTATCGACGAGGACGACCGCACTGAAAACGGTGAGTTCGGAACCGACGGCAATGATACGATGTTTGCCGGCAGCTCTGACGGTCAATATGTCGACGGCAAGGCTGGCGATGATGTGATTGCGACCTATGGCGGTGATGACATTGTGGTCGGTGGTGCAGGAGCAGACACGCTGATCGCAGGGAGCGGTAACGATACAATCATCGTTGATTACGACGACAAGCGTATCGATGGCGGTGAAGGCTTCGACAAATTGCAGTTTGACGAAAGCCTGGATCAGGTGGATATGCGCCTTCTAAGTGCCTATGTTCAAGGGGTTGAAGGCATTGATATCGACAATGATGCAGATCAGCAGCTCATTGTTGATCACGGCGATGCCGGCAAGCTGGACTCATCTGACGGTCTGTTCATCTTTGCCAACCAGGGCGACACCGTTGTCATCGATGACAGCGAGAGCTTCCTTTCGGTGCGCTACGATGGGCAGATGGAAATCGACGGCGACATGTTCAATGTGCTGATTTCCACCCGCTACAAGGAAGACCGTGTCTTTTACGTCGATGCGGATGCAAGCGTTTATGATGCTGACGGGCATTTGCTGACCCCCCTGGACAGCGACATGATCATCTGACCGTTTCCGCCCGGAGCGGCGGGGGCTTATAGAATGCGGAGGCAAGGCAGACGCTTTGCCTCCGTTTTTTTGCAGGCCGAACCGGGTCTTTTGTTCTCGGTCTCCTTCAGCTGTTCGGGCGCCCCGTTGGAAAAGGCCTCACTGACAGGACATAGCAGTGGTGATTCTGGCGCGATTCCGTGGCTATTCTGCGATAACAGGAGGGTGGGGCGGTGGCTGGAAACTATTTCCGTGTGTATCTCTCCTATGCGTCTCCCGCACGTAGGGTGTCCGTCCGGTGAAGCCGGTCTTCATGGCGGCGGCGCGCTCTGTTACGCTGCTTTTGCAGCGTAACACCAAGGCATGAGTTCGTTGAT
>NZ_JBSWYH010000029.1:0-62233 GCF_056161025.1 Roseibium sp. AWQ4_254 | reverse complement strand
CGTCTGCGATAGACGCAGTCACGCCCTCAGAGGCAAGAAACTACTTCGCTGCCGCAGGATATGAGCCGGAGTAAGCGGGAAACGCTCTAGAATATCGTGCGAAAAGTCCGCGCCAACGGATGACATTCGGCGCCTCGTCTCACCCCTGCAGCGGCGCCGTGCTCTTGCGCGCCACCAGCCAGGGTTCCAACTGAACTTTTTCAGCTTCCGGCGGGGCGCCGTTCAGGAGGCTGATCAGCAGATGGGCCGCCTGTTCGCCGACCGCCCGGCGGGGTTGGTGGATGGTGGTCAGCGGCGGCACAAAATGGGCGGCAATGTCGATATCGTCATAGCCGGCCACCGAACAATCCTCCGGCACCCGCACGCCCGCCTCAACCAGTGTGGAGATAAAGCCGAAGGCAGACCGGTCGCTGCCGCAGAACACCGCTGTCGGCCGGTCAGGCAACTCCAGCCAGGCGGCCGCCGCACGCGCACCGGTCGCAAGGCCATAATCGCCTTCGAACATCCAGGCAGCGCCCCCATCCTGCCCGGCCGCATTCAGCCTCTGGCGAAAGCCGTCCAGCCGGTCCCGGCCCGGCTTGTGGGTCAAAAGCCCGCTCACATGGCCGATTTTCCGATGGCCGAGCTCCAGAAGGTGAGACACGGCCAGATCTGCCCCCAGCCGGTTATCGATCACCGCAATCGGCACGTCCGGGTCATCACTCCATTCCCCGCAGGCCACGATGGGCGGCAGTTTCGGGCTTGTTGCACGGATGCCCGCAACCGAGAACTGCCCGTCCATGATGACGATGCCGTCGCAATTGTTGGTGCTGAAATAATCGTTGATCCGGGCCTGGGACATGGCGGGCTTGCGGGTATCGGCAATCAGCACCTTCAAATGGCTGTCGGCGCAAACGGTCTCGATCCCCTGCAGGATGTTGGAAAAATGGGAATTGCCGATATCCGGCACCAGGGCCACGACCGTGCCGGTGGCCCGCCGGCGCAGATTGCGCGCCGCGTGATTGAGCACATACCCGGTCTGCACGACCGCTCGTTCGACCTTGTCCCGGGTTTTTGGCGACACCTGTTCCGGCGCGGACAAGGTCCGGCTGACGGTCGCCGTTGACACCTCGGCGGCACGGGCCACGTCGTGAATGGTGGGAGATGCTGATGGAAGACCCGGTTTCGGCATGCTTTTGTCTGACTTTTGTTTGACTTTCGGTTTTACACGTCAAAGCCACGGGCTCAAAGCCCCTTCACACCCCGGCCCGCCCGGGCGGCCCTTGCACGTTGTGCCTCCCCCCTTACCGGTTTGGCTTATGCCGGAACGGTTCTGTCCGAGCCTCTTTTGATCTACTCTCCTTTTATGGAGGAAACACATCATCTCAAGGCCCAGCTCGACCTGATGCAGGCCGCGCTGGATCATATCAACCAGGGTTTCACGGTGTTTGACCGGGATCTCAGGCTGGTCGCCTGGAACCGTGGCCTGAATGAAATGCTCGACATGCCAGCGGATATTATCCAGCGCGGTGCCCATCTGGAACAGTTCATCCGGGTGAATGCGGAACGGGGGGAATACGGCACCGGCGATATTGAAGGCAAGATCGCCCGGCGAATCGAACGGGCCAAGCGGTTCGAGCCCCATTATTTCGAACGGGTCCGGCCCAATGGCCAGATCATTGCCGTTTCCGGAACCCCTCTGCCCCAGGGCGGGTTTGTCACCATCTATTCCGACGTTACCGAAGAACGGCGCAAACAGGAAAGCCTGGAAAAGACGGTTGAAGAGCGCACCCGGGCCCTGCGCCAGAGCGAAGACTGGCTGCGGCTGGTCACCGACAATATTCCGGCTCTCATCGCCTATCTTTCCCCCGGCCCGGTGTTCCGCTTTGCCAACCGGCGCTATGCGGACTGGTTCGGCCAGTCGGTTGCCTCCATTGCCGGGCGTCTGGCGCCCGAGGTGATCGGATCCGAACTTTTTGAAGAGATCCGGCCCCATATCGAACACGCCTTTGATGGCAATGCGGTCAGCTATGAATATCAGCGCGACCGGCCTGACGGGTCCAAAGCCTATATGCGCTCCACCCTGATCCCGGACATGACCGTGGATGGCCGGACCCTCGGGATCTTTGTGCTCTCCCTGGACGCGACCGGACAGAAACAGGCGGAGGAAACGCTGGTCCAATCCCAGCGCATGGATGCGGTCGGCAAGCTGACGGGCGGGCTCGCCCATGATTTCAACAACCTTCTGACCATCCTGATGGGCAATCTTCTGACCCTCAGCCGCATGGAAGCGCCTCTGCAAAAAGACGCCCTGGACCAGAAACTCACACCCATGCTGGAAGCGGCCAAACGGGGCACAGACCTGATCCAGCGTCTACTGGCCTTCAGCCGGGGCAAGGCAGTGGATCCGCAAACGGTTGCCCTGGCCCAGCCGCTCAGCAATGCCGGCCGTCTTCTTGACGGCAGCCTGCCCGCGTCCATCACCCTGGTCACGGAGGTTTCAGACACGGGCATCGGGGCCAGGATCGATCCGACCCAAATGGAAACCGCGCTGATCAATCTGGCCTTCAATGCCCGCGACGCCATGCCGGAGGGCGGCACCCTGTCCCTCACCCTGGACGGCACACAGCTGGACCGGCGCGAAGCCGATGAGCTGGGCGTGCCGTCCGGCCGCTATGGGCGCATCACCGTGACCGATACAGGCCTGGGCATGGATGAGGACACGCGGCTGAAGATTTTTGAACCGTTCTTCACCACCAAGGCCTTCGGCACCGGCAGCGGCCTTGGCCTCTCCATGGTCTACGGCTTCATCCGCCAGTCCGGCGGCGCCATTGCCGTCGACAGCCAGCCCGGCAAGGGCACGACGCTGACCCTCTATCTGCCATTCCATCCCGCCCCCGACACGTGCGGTGAACCGCACTCGTCTGCGGCAGACCCGCCACATCTGCCCGGACAAGGCGACCTGCTGCTGCTGGTGGAGGATGACCCGGACGTGGCCACAACGGTGAGCGAACAGCTGCAACGGCTCGGCTTTGCGGTGCTGCGGGCCGAAGGCACGGAGGATGCGCGGCAGCTGGCAATTGACCTGCCCGATCTGAAGGGGGTTGTCAGTGACATCATCATGCCCGGACAGGCCAACGGATTGACCCTGGCTAGAGAGATCCGCCAGCACCGGCCCGACCTAGGCATTGCGCTGATGAGCGGATATGCGGACTGGTCGGAGCTGACCGGCCAGGATACGGCCTGTGAATTTCCGGTCTTGGCGAAACCTTTCGCAGATGATCAACTGGCCGCCACCCTGCAAAAGATTCTCTTCCGCCCGTCAGCTTCCAACCCCATATGAGACCGACCTTGCAGACACGTGCCGCGCCGCAGACAGCTCTGACCGTCTTCATCGTCGATGACGAGCCGGATATCGGCCAGTTGCTCCAGGACGCCATGGACCAGTTCGGCATGCGCGGGGTGGTTCATACGACTGCCACCGCCCTTTTGGCCGCCCTGGATGTGGACACACCCGACGCCTGCATTGTCGATCTCGGCCTGCCCGATATGGAAGGCATGGCCTTGATCAACGAAATCCGGCGCAAGTCTTCGGTTCCAATTCTTGTCCTGTCCGCACGCGGCCACGCCACAGACAGGGTCATGGGCCTTGAACTCGGCGCGGATGACTACGTGGTCAAACCCTTCGACCCACGGGAAGTGGTCGCCCGTATCCGCTCCATCCTGCGCCGGTCTGCAGAGCCACAATCGCCCACGTCTCCCGAGCAAGCCTGTTTTGAGGGATGGGTCTACCAGCCGGCCAGCCACAGCCTGATTTCTCCGGAAGGGCAAGAAACCTTCCTGTCCACCGGTGAGGCAACGCTGCTGGAAGCGCTCTTGCGGGCACCTAAACGGGTGCTTTCGCGGGACTATCTGCTGGAGCATGGCGGCCGGGATGAAAGCCTCGACCGGTCGATTGACGTGCGCATCTCACGCCTGCGCAAGAAACTTAACCGCAAGAACGAGCCCGCCCATATCCGGACCATCTACGGCTCCGGCTATATGTTTGCGACCGGCGTGACCTGGAAAAGCTGAGTTCGGGCAGCGAAAGAGAAATCCGCCCCAGAGCATCGGACGATAAGTTTGCAAGACGCTCTTATGGTGTCCCGCAAGGACGGACGCCAACCAGCGTCGGTCCTTGCGGGAACAGTATTAGAAGCTCAGGGAAATATCCCTGTGATAGGACAGACACCCGGCCACATCGAGAGCCATTCCGGTCGGCAAGCGCGGCTGCTGTCTGAGGCCGATATTGGCGGCAACCGCGGCATCATATGTCTGCAGCACCGGAAGCAGTTCTTGCGCGCCCTTCTGACGCCAGGCCAGATCGGCCTGAAGCGCAGCAATCGACTTGTCGATTTCCGCGACCGCCTTCGCCGCATCCGGTTGGCGGCTGCGCATAATTTTGCGCGCTTCCGTCAGCCCCTTGCGAATGTCGCTGGTGCCCTCGGCATCCCCAACCTTGGAGCGCATGGCCGCAATCGCGTCAACAGCGGCTTCCGGCTCCAGACCCGGGATCTGCTCCTTGAGGGCCTCCAGCTCCGGCCCGAACGCGGCAACCTTATCCGCATCGCCCAGAACCGCCTTCAACTCCAGCACCGGCTCATAGGCCTGATCCACCGTGCGGCGGTAGGACCGGCGGGCATTTGTCTCCTGCTTCTGGATTTCAGCGAAGGTGCCATAGACCTCATCCCAGTCATCCGGGATCTCGGCCAGGATCGCGTCATGTTGTTCCTTCAGCTGATCAATGGTGGCCTGGGCGCGGGCGCCCTGTTCCGCCGTATAGACCCGATTGTCACCGGACCGGTCGACAATAACCTGAAGGTCAGCAATCCGCTCGTCCACCCTGCGGGCGTCCCGCTCCAGGGCGCGCACCTTGATGTGCACCGGCCGGTAGTCACCGGAAACGGCCGCCACATCGCCTTCCGCATCATGGATGGACTGCATGAGCGGCAGGGCCTCACGGGCTTTTTCAAAGCCTTCTGTCAGGTTCTTCTGCAGTTTTTCCGGCAGGTAGCTGATATCCGCCCCGGCTGCCGTGTCGATGGCCTCCAGAATGCTGGTGCCATTTTGCTGGAAGTCCTCATAGACGAGCTGTTCCATGCAATATTGTAGGCGCGGGTTTTTCGGGGGTGGTGCCGTCTCCGACAACAGGGTTGAGCGGTTGGGCAGATAGTTCACCAGCTGCGGATAGAACCCGACGATGCCGAGCGCCACCAGCTGCAGGGCAATAAAGGCAATCACGCCTTTGTACATGTCGATGGTCTTGACCACCGCAGGGGCCACCCCGCGCAGATAAAAGAGCGCAAAGCCAAAGGGTGGTGTGAGGAACGAGGTTTGAATGTTCAGACCGATCATCACCCCCAGCCACACGGCGGTGACGTTGGCAGACGGGTCTGCCAACAGGATCGGCGCCACGATGGGCACGACCACCACGGCAATTTCGATGAAGTCGAGAAAAAAGCCGAGCACGAAGATCACCAGCATGACGATCAGGAACTGGGCCCAGAACCCACCCGGCAGGCCTTGCAGGAAGTTCTTGACCAGTTCTTCGCCGCCAAAGGCCCGGAAGGCCGAGGTGAGCATCGCCGCCCCAAGCAGGATGATAAAAACCAGCGACGTTGTTTTCGCCGTTTCGATCATCACACCGCGCAGCGTGTCTTCCAGTTTAAGCGTGCGCCAGCCGGACCAGAAGATCGCGATCAGCAGCAGGGAGACCGCAATCACGGCCAGTACCAGACCAAGCACGTCCTGGCTGGTGTTGATCAGCTTGATGTTCACTGCACCGATGAAGCTGACGACAACCGCAATGGTGAGCAGGCCGACAATGGCGATGATCGCCGGGCTGTAGGCTCCGCGCTCGCCGTCCCGCAGTCGGTAACCGGCCATGATCGTGGCGCCTACAGCACCGATGGCGCCCGCCTGGTTCACCGTTGCTACACCTGCAATGATCGAACCCAAAACCAGGAAGATCAGAGCCAGCGGCGGCACCAGGGTAAGCACAACCTTGCCTGCGAACTGACGGGTAAACGTGCCTTCCTCATGAACGGCCGGAGCCGCTTTCGGGTTCATCAGGGCGAAGCCGAGAATGAAAAGCATATAGAGTCCGACCAGAACCAGGCCTGGCAGGAAGGCGCCCAGAAACATTTCGCCGGCACTGGTTGAAACGACCGCATAGTCCGATGGCATGGACAATTCGCCGGTGCTCGCCTTGTAAAGCGTCTGGCGCAGGGACCCGGCCTGATCAACCGCGCTGGCCAGCTGGTCCGCCAGAATGATGAGCACGATCGACGGGGGAATGATCTGCCCCAGCGTACCGGAGGCCGCAATCGTGCCCGTGGCCAGCGGCACGGAATAATTGTTACGCAGCATGGCCGGCAGGGAGATCAGGCCCATCGCCACAACGGTCGCCCCGACAATGCCGGTGGTGGCCGCCAGCAGCGCACCAACAAAGACAACGGAAATGCCGAGACCACCGGGCACGGGGCCGAACAGGCGGGCCATGGTGACCAGCAGGTCCTCAGCAATTTTCGAGCGCTGCAACATGATGCCCATGAAAACGAAGAGCGGAATGGCAATCAGCGTATCGCGCTCCGCCTCCCAGTAGATGCCGCGAAAATTGGTCACGCCCGCGCTCAGCCACTGTCCGGGGCCGCCATGGGAGAAGAAGGCATCCGGGTCTCCGGCAAACAGATAGCCCGACCCGGCTGCGATGCCGATGGTCAAGATGGCGGATCCTGGCAGCGCGAAGGCGACCGGGAAACCCGAGCCGAGCGCAAACGCCATCAGGAGAACAAGAAGAAGAAGGAAAAACAGTTCCATATCAGGAGATCTCGCCGGGCCTTAATTGACAGGATGGTTATCGTGGTCCCGCCCGCCCGGCTCGCCGCGGATATCGGCGACGGCGTCGAGGAAATAGGACACGAACTGAACCAGCATTGTGACGGCGAACACGCCCAGGAAGCCTGCCATGAGATATTTCACGTAGAGACCAAAACCGGCCTGCGTGACTTCATAGGTCAGGATCGGGCTGTTGATGATGTTCTGCTTGCCCCCCATGCCGATCACCAGAATGACCGTGCAAAGGGTCATGCCCAGAATAACGGACCCGATGGCATTCACATACCCTTTGGTCTTCGCCTTCATGCCCGCATAAAAGACGTCGACGCGCACATGCCCCTCTTCCTTGAGGGTGTAGGCGCTGGCGAACAGGAACAGGGCTGCATACCAAAAGCGCACAAGGTCCGCGAGGAACGCCTGTTCATAGGAAAAGACAAAGCGGCAGATCACGATCAGCAATTCGGCCACCACGACCAGCAGCGCCAGCCAGGGAAAACCGAGGGTGCGGCGGATCAGAAGCGCCAGGACGACAGAAAGGCCGATCAGCGGCATGTGCACATAGGCGCCGCGGAACCTGGACTTGCCCAGCTCATGGGCCAGTGTCTCTCCGGTGACGCCTGGCAGCAGATCTTCAACCCGCAGGAAAGAGATCACGGTGTCGGTAATGGCAACGATCACCACGGCGAAAAACGCCGCGCGGATCAGGAAGGCGTTGAGGGCGCTGATACGCTCGGCGTCTTCCCGCAATGTCTTGCCCCTGGTGAAGACATAGGTGATCGCCCAGAGCAGGAAGGCCGCATAAAGGCCCAGCTGCAGCCACGACCACAAGATCGGCATGGACCCGTTCGCCGGCTTGCCGAAGATCGGATTGATGCCGGGCAGGTTCTGCCAATACGTGAGATAATTATTCAGCAGGAACGCTGCCATGATCGCCAGAACGATCCAGCCAAAGAGGCGGAAGATGCGGGCACTGCCGGGAGTGTGATCGCCGGACTTCATGGCAGGCGAGCCGTCTTGAACCGTGTCCAAGGCCGTCATCGTGGCTTTGCCTTCTTGTTTTTTCTAAATGAAAGAGGGACGGGATCGCTCCCGTCCCTTCAGGAAATTTACCCGCTTAGGACGGAATGCCCAGCACGCGGTTCCGCTTGTTGGAGTAGGCAACATCAGAGATTGCCATCCAGCTGCCGATTTCCTGGCGCGCATTGATGACCGCTTCGAAGATCTTCTTGGACAGCGGGGAATGATCCATCGCTTCTTCCAGAACTTCCTGGGAAGCTTCACCGAATGCGTCATAGATTTCGTCGTTGAACTCGCGCAGTTCAACGCCGTGCTCATCGATCAGGCGTTTCAGGTAGACACCGTTATTGGCGTTGGTTTCAGCCATGGTGTTGGCGTTTTCCTCGGCACAGGCCGCCTTGATGATCTCCTGATCGATCTTGTCGAGACTGTCCCACCAAGCCTTGTTGGATCCAAGTGTCAGCATGGAACCTGGCTCATGCATACCCGGATAGTAATAGTACTTGGCCGCTTCATAAAACTTCATGAAGTAGTCATTGAACGGACCGACCCATTCGGTCGCATCGATCGCACCTGAAACGAGGTTCTCATAGATCTGGCCGCCCGGCAAAGACACAGGAGACGCGCCCAGCTTCGCCATCACGTCGCCCCCCTGACCTGGGATGCGCATCTTCAGACCTTTCAGGTCGTCGGCTGTTTCGATTTCCTTGTTGAACCAGCCGCCCATCTGGACGCCGGTGTTGCCCATGGCGATATTCTTCAAGCCGAATTCGCCTGCAAGTTCGTCCCAAAGCTGCTGCCCGCCGCCATATTTGATCCAGGCGTCCATCTCGGTCACGGTCAGGCCGAAGGGAATAGCCGTGAAAGCCGCCCAGCCAGGATGTTTGCCCTTCCAGTAATAATCAGCGGCAATATAGGCTTGCGCGTTGCCGGAGGCGACTTCATCGAAGGAGTCAAACGCACCGACGCGCTCGCCAGCAGCAAAATACTGTACGTTTAGGCGGCCCTCGGTCAGTTGGGAAATACGTGCCGCCAGACGCTGTGCGGGAATACCGAGACCCGGGAAATCCCGCGGCCACGTGGACACGATCACCATGTCCTTGACACCCTGAGCGATTGCCGGCGCTGCAAGCGCTGAACCGGCTGCAACACCACCAGCGCCAATACCAGCCTTTTTGATAAACGAACGACGATCCATTAGTTACCTCCCTAATTGGACCAGTTAATTCAGGACCGGAATACACCCTTGCACCGATCTCGCCGTATGTCTAGTTGACTGAACTACAGGAAGGCTATTCGTGGTTCTGCGCATACTCTCCGTAGTACTACTGAGATCCACGCAATAGCACGCAAACAACGCAACCCCTTGCGCAATATGAGGGCATCTTTCGTGACGTTTAAGACAAAATTGCTGCTGATCACGATTGTGCCCCTGATCGCGGTGTCCTTCCTGATCGGCGGGGTGACCTACTTTCAATCACGCAAGCTCATCGATGCCGAAACCCGGTCGGTCGAGCAGCGCATTCTGACGGCAAAGCGCCAGGAAATCCGCAACTATGTCAGCCTGGCATTGACGTCCATCAAACAGACCTACGAAGATGAACCGAACGGACGGGCCGCAGCCCAGAAAGAGGTCAAGGAGATCCTCCATAACCTGACCTTCGACCATGACGGCTATTTTTTCGTCTACACGCTCGATGGCACCAACATCGTCCACCCAAAGCTGCCTTCTCTGGTCGGCAAGAACTGGTGGGATCTTCAGGATGACAATGGCGACTATGTCATCCGGAATCTGATTGCCGAAGCCAAGAACGGTGGTGGCTTCCATCAATATGTCTGGCACAAGCCTTCTGTCGGCTATGTGGCAGAGAAACTCGGCTATGCCATTCTTCTGGAAAAATGGGGCTGGATGCTGGGCACGGGCCTTTACACCGATGACATAGCCCGCGAGGTGGCCTCGATCCGGGCGGATATTGCCCAGAACATCCGCCAGACCCTGCTGGTCACCTTTCTGATCTCCCTTGCCGGAATTCTCACCTCCGGCGCCCTGATTGCCGGAGTGCGCTTTTCCGAACAACGCTTTGCCGACAGCAGACTAAAGGAACTGACCGGCCAGATCTTTCACGTGCAGGAACAGGAGCGCAAACGGGTTTCGACCGAGCTGCATGACAGTATCTCGCAGCTGCTCGTCTCCGTGCGCTATGGCGTGGAGATGATCCACAGCGAGGCCGACTGCGATCTCGGTCTGCGGGGTCATGCCGCCAAATGCCTCAAGACCCTCGACGGGGCCATTGCTGAAGTCAGACGGATCTCCCGGGATCTGAGGCCGAGCGTTCTGGACGATATGGGCCTTGCGGCCGCACTTGGAAACCTGGGCAACGAAATCGAAAGCAGGTCAGGCATTAATGTTGAGGTGAATGCGGACCAATGTCACAGCCGCTTGTCCGACGGAGCCAAGACGGCTCTTTACCGCGTGGTGCAGGAATGCATGACCAATGTGGCACGCCATTCCAAGGCGGACCAGGTTAACATCACTCTGAAAGTGCGGGGCCATACGCTCACACTGTGTGTGGAGGACAATGGCGTCGGCCTGCCCAACCCGCTGCCGAAAACCGGCGGCCTCGGCTTCCGCAACATGCGCGAGCGGATCGAATCCTATGACGGCAAGCTGATACTCAGCCGGCCCAGTGCCGGAGGAACCCGGATCAAGGTACAAATTCCGCTGGACAATGTGGCTGAAAAGGCAGCATGAAGCGGAGATGCCCCTGACGACGACCTCCTCACTAGAAGCTGGCAAACCGATCCGTATTCTTCTGGCCGACGACCATGAACTGGTCCGCGACGGCATCCGCGCCCGCCTTCAGAAAGTTCCCGATCTGGAAGTGGTCGGCGAAGCCACCAATGGCCGCGAGGCCGTGGCCATGACCAAGGCCTTGAAACCGGACATCCTTTTGATGGATGTATCCATGCCCGTCATGAACGGGCTGGAGGCGGCTTCCCAGGTGCGTAAGGCGCAACCGGATGTCGCCGTGCTGATCCTGTCCATCTATGACAGTCCGGAATATGTGCGCGGCGTCGTTCAGGCTGGCGCGCGCGGCTATATTTTGAAAGATATTTCTGCATCGGAAATGATCACGGCAATCACGAGCGTTGCCTCGGGCGGCTATTTCTTTTCCTCCGCCATCGGCCCGACACTTGTCGGGGCCAGCGCCTCGGCCCCGGTGGAAGACCCTTACGGGCTTACGGAGCGCGAGCGCCAGGTGCTGCGGGAAATTGCCAAGGGCCATCCTAACAAGGAAGTGGCTACAGCCCTCGGCATCAGCGTGCGCACGGTAGAATCGCACCGTCTCAACCTGCGCGAAAAAGTCGGCAGCAAGAACGCCGCCCAGCTCTACCGGGTGGCCCAGGAGCTGGGCCTGCTGGAATAGCCCCCCGGCACACCCTTTCGGCTGCAGGCTACCCCCAGCCAACCGTGGCAATCAGCAGCGTGATGCCGAGCAGGAACACGATGGCCCCCCCGACAATTTCGATCGCCCGGTGGACTTTGCCCGCCATGGGACTGCCTTCCCCGAAAAGGCGTACAGCCAGATCCTTGGCGCCAACGGCCAGTCCCGCCAGAGAAGACACGGTGATCCCCGTGCCGACAGCCATGGCCAGGGTGGCGACAATACCGGCGCCGATCAACCCCTGGGACAGGGCAAAGACCAGAACAACAAGCGCCCCGGTGCAGGGCCTGAGGCCGACGGCCAGAATAATCGACCCGGCCCGGGCCAGGGTGATCTTGCCCTGAACCATGTCCGGTGTTGGCGCGTGGGCATGCCCGCATGTTGAACAGACCCCATCGGCACCGATCTCATGATGGTGGTCATGCCCGTGAGAATGACCGTGCTGGTGCTGCCCATGAGCGTGGGCATGGGCATGTGCATGGTGTCCGTGACCATGGCTGTGACCCGCTTCGTGATCATGTTCATGCCCGTGGTCATGCACATGGACCCCGGTCGGCGCGCCAGCCAAGGCCAACCCGTTCCCGCTCATGCGCGCAGCAAGTCCGGACAGGAGCGGGCGGAAAGCTTTCTGCCAGAGCAGCCATCCACCCAGCCAGATGATCAGAAGATAGGAGCCGACCTCGAACCACCAGGCGGTGTCCTGGATCGCAACGCTGGTCAGGTTGAAGACAATTGCCAGGCCGCCCACCAGAACAATGGCCGTCAGCGCCTGGGCAAAGGCAGAGGCGAAGGATAGGACGATCCCCTTGCGCAAGGTCTCGTTGTTGGCCACCACATAGGACGTGATCACCGCCTTGCCGTGGCCGGGTCCGGCGGCATGAAAAATGCCATAGAGAAAGGAGATGCCGATCAGCAGCCAGCCTGCATGCGGGTTGGTGCGGAAGGCCCGCAGGCTGGAGACCAGCTTGTGGTAAAACTCCTTCTGCTTGAGAGCGATCGTGCCGAAGATCCGGTCCAGAAGGCTGATATGCACATTTGCCGAAACGGCCGGATCAATCACGGCGACGGCCGTCGACGCGGCAACATCGCTGGCCCGGCGCGTTGCAGGCGCTGCCGGTTGTGATCCGGTGGCGCTTGCGGAGGTCCCGGCCTTGTCTGCCGCCTCAGCAGGAGCAGCCATTGGAGCTGCCCCTGAGCCCGCCTCTGCGGAAGGGAGCGAAGCCGCACCATCAGTGGTACCAGCCTCAGCTGCAGCGGTCATTGCGGACCCGGCCACATCGGCGCTTTCACTCGCGGACCCCGTTGTGCTCCTGACGGCAGACCCGGTTGCACCTGCAGCTGCTTCGGACGACGAGGCCGTGGAAGGGGCAGGCGCACAGTTGACGATCATCTGGTTGACCTGACTGTCAGCAGCCCATTGCAGCTCCGGCGGCAGGTCCCGCTGATCCGCCCCTATCTGGGCGAGCGCATACGCAGTCGCATCATCCAGGGGCGGCGGTGCCTTGCGTGTCACTTGACAGGGACCCGGCGCATTCACTGTCCCGACTGCGTCGGGCGTATCAGCGAAGCGGAAGTCGACAAAATAGGTCGGGTCGTAAATATCAAGGGTGATCGGGTGAGTGGCATCGGTCGGCTGTTTCAAAGGCAGAACGAAATGCAGCTCCAGAAGATCAACGGTCTGGGAAATGGTATCCCCATTCATCTCCTGACTTTCCTTCATAGCCGCGAAATCTTCCGGCTTCATGACCCAGTATTTATCCATCGGCACCGTCACCACTTCCATCCAGTAGCTGGTGGGCAGGGTGAAATCGAGTTCAACCTTGGTGTTGTCGCCGAAGGTGAAGAAGCCGTAATCGGCCATGCTCTCCACGTTGATCTTGGCCAGATCGTGCAGTTCTTCGCGGGAATAGACCCCATCCTGGTTCTTGTCGAACCCCTGCATGGCAAAGGCGCTGAACGCGTCGTCGAAACGGAATACATGCTCAACGGACACCGCTTCGCCCTTGTCGTCGAAAATCAGTTTCGACCGGGTTTCAACAAACACATGCGGGTGCGCGAAGGCGCTGGCAACAGACAGGAGCAGGAACGCCAGGCATGCGGTAAGTTGCCCTGCCAGCGAAGGAAGGGCCTGACGGGAAAGGGCGGGGGAACAACGCACCGGGTTCACCTATCTCGTGGGATGTATCACGCCTAAATGGCATGCGCCGCTCTCTGTGACCACAGAAGACGGCAGGAAAATGGCTGCCAATCCTTCCGTACCGCAAAATTGAAAAGGAACAAAATATTCAACAGATAGCATAATTTGAAAATTTTCACCTCAGATTGATCTATATATCGGGATAAAGAAGACAATTTTATTGCCTGAAAGGCTAAAATATTCGCAGTCAAAAACAAATGGCAGAACCAGACATGAATGCCTTGCACACATCTGTTTATCCCAGCGCCGTCTTCGACCATCCGGAAATGAAAGGTCATGAGAACGTCGTCTTTGTGACCGACCGGGACAGTGGCCTGAGCGCGATCATCGCGGTTCACGACACCACGCTGGGTCCTGCTTTGGGCGGGTGCCGGGTCTGGCCGTATGAAAAACCGGCCGATGCGCTGACCGACGCCCTGCGCCTGTCCCGTGGCATGACCTACAAGAACGCCCTCGCCGGCCTTGGCCTTGGCGGCGGCAAGGCGGTCATCATCGCCTGCCCACGCAAGGACAAGACCCCGGCAATGATGGAAGCCTTCGGCCGCCATCTGGAGCGCCTTTCCGGCACCTATATAACTGCGGAAGATGTGGGTGTTTCCACCGGTGATATGGAAGCCGTGGCCAGCCAGACCGGGCACGTGCGCGGCACACAGGCTACCGGACTGGGCGATCCGTCTCCCTACACCGCCCTCGGCGTCTTTGAAGGGATCAAGGCCTGCGTCCGCCATGCCTTTGAAACCGGCAGCCTTGCTGGCAAGACGGTCTCTGTGCAGGGGCTTGGCCATGTGGGTTTTGACGTTGCCCGCCAGCTTCATGATGCCGGGGCGAAACTGATCGTGTCCGACATTCATGCCCCGGCGGTGCTCCGGGCGATTGAGGAATTCGGAGCAACCGCCGTCGATCCGGGCGAGGCTCACCGGGTGGAGGCCGATATCTTTGTACCCTGTGCCCTGGGAGCAGGCCTGAATGCCCGCACGATCCCGCAGATCAGCGCCCGTATTGTCGCAGGCGCCGCCAACAACCAGCTGCAAACGCCAGCGGACGGGATCGCTCTGAAACAGCGCGGCATCCTCTATGCGCCTGACTATGCGATCAATGCGGGCGGTGTCATTTCCATTGCCCTCGCCGAACCGGGCGGAGACGATCTGAAGGTGCGCGAGAAAACGCTCGCCATCGGCAACACCCTCGCCCGCATATTTGAACGCGCTGACCAGGAAAACACCACGCCGGAACGGGTCGCAGATACTCTGGCCGAAGAACGCCTGCAAGGTGCCCGGGCAACCAACTGAGCCGCAAGCTTTTGTGGCAAGAAGAGCCGTGGGGAACGGCGGTCAGACCGCCGTTTCAAAAAAGATCCAGGCCCCTCTGTCAGGTCAGGAGCAACGCTCTTCCGCGGCAGCCTTGAACATCAGCCGCACCTGCCTCTTGGCATCTTCCACCGCCGTTTCACCCATTTCCCCATAACACGCGGTCACGCCCTCATGGAGCATATAGAGAGTAGTGGCAAACTGATCGCGGCCGCTGAGAAACCCGAAAAACGTCAGCAATTCACCCTTGTGCCGGGCCACTGTGGCCTTGATGCTGGCACTGTCCGGATTGGCAGCAAGGGCCTGACGGAAAAAACACTCCTTGCCCTGGGTGGCCCGCATCCAGCCGCCCAGCTTGTCGAACAGCTGTTCGGCTGCAGCAAGGCCCGGGGTCCCGGCACCTTCCTGCACATAGGCCAGATATCTTTGGTGCCGGTATTCAAGAGCCCCAAGGATCATGGCTTCGCGGGACGGAAAATAACGGTAGAGAGTGCGCATACTGACACCCACTCCAGCGCGCAGGTCCGGCACGCTCGGGTCCGCAAATCCCCGGCTCCAGAACACTTGTTCCAGACCGGCGGCGATTTCATTCTGGGTGTTTTTCATCGGCGCAGACTGATACGCATCAAGTGTATTTGCAAGTCAAACTTCCGCGACGTTTTCACACCCGCTCAACGGGCGCCCCCACAAGCCTCAGCACTCGGGTGTCCTGGAAGCACATTCAACAAGAAAGTCTACGAAGGCCCGGACTTTGGCACTTAAATGACGCCGGTGCGGATAAACCGCATAAATGCCGCGCAAGGGCTCTTCATAGTCCTCCAGAAGAACCACAAGGTCCCCCTTCTCGATATCTTTCTCGACAAAGAAATGGGGTGTGCGCAGGAAGCCGAGCCCGGCCAGCCCGGCCTCGCGGGCCGCAGCCGCACTGTTGACCTCCAGCGGGCCTTTCACCGGAACGGTGAACCTTTCCCCGCCTTCATAAAAAACCCAATTCTGCTTGTTGCGGTAGTTCGTATCGACAAGACACGGCCGGGTCGCAAGATCCGCCGGAACTCTCGGCACGCCATAGCGTTCAATGACTTGCGGCGTTGCACAGACCAAAATCCGGAACGGGGTGATCTTGCGGGCAATTAGGCTGGAATCTTCCAGTTGCGTCACCCGCACGGCCAGATCAAAGCCCTCCTCGACCATATCGACAAACCGGTCTTCCAGGCGCAGATCCAGCTTGATCTCGGGATACTGAACCAGAAACTGCATGATTGCCTTGTTCAGCATATTGTCGCCCATCGACCGGGGCGCAGACACCTTGAGGCGGCCCCGGACTTCGCGATGGGTGGATTGCACCGAGGCCTGAAGATCATCGATCCGCTGCAGAATTTCGGCCGCTTCCTTGTAATAGGCTTCCCCGACCTCGGTCAGAGATACCTGCCGGGTGGTCCGGTTCAGGAGCCGCACACCCAGTTCGTCCTCCAATTCACCCACATATTTGGAGACAAGCGCCTTGGACCGGCCCATCTCCCGCGCCGCCGCTGAAAACCCGTTGGAATCGACCACTTGAATAAAACAGCGCATACGCGTGATTGCGTCCATCAGGTTTCCTTTCGCCTAGGGCCCGGTCCACCTTGATTACCTGATTTGACGGCACGGGGTCAAAGCAGCGACGGGCTCGAAACCGCTACCCCGCCTGCGGCCTGCGGCGCAAGCCGAACCTGCCAAGACCAACAAGAAGACGCATGAGCAAAAGCCCAGCTAATGCACCAGCCCCGGCGCATACAAAGCCCGCAAAGGTGACCGGCGCTGCAGGCTCATAGGCTTGCGCCGTGGCCTGGGCCAGTTGCGGATCGAACCTGCGGGCAACCACGGCAAGCCGCTGCAAGGGACCGGCCGTTTGAAGCTGCACCTGCTGCTCTTTCAAGCGGGCCAGGCGTTCATCGGCCAGAGCCATGCTGTCGCCCCGGGCCCGGATGAACGGATCGTCCGCCGCCCGTTGCCGGGCAATCGCTTCGGAAATGCTCAAACCATAGCGCGCCGCGTCCCGGCGGAAATCGGCCAGCACCTCTTCCAAAGCATCAATGGCCCCGCCGAGCCGTTGCCGGTATTGCTGGGAAAATTCCGGCAATTGAGACGTTGCCGTACCGCTGAACAGCATGGCCAGAAGAAGGAAAATCCGTACCGTCACCGCCTTTACTCCTCCAGGCTGATGATCCCCGCTTCGCCCGCCTCGGTGCCGAACGCCAGCCTGCTTCCTTGCCGGTCCCAGCCCATGGAAGAAACAGGCCCCTGACCCGGCCGCCGCAGCAGAACCTCGGCCTGATCGGAAAACCGGCACATGAGAATGGACCCGTCCTGATAGGCAACCGCCACCACGTCTTCCTGGGGATGACAAGCCACCGCCGTTACCAGCAGATCAGAGCGCCCCCCCAATTGCAGGGGCGATTGCCCCATGGGACCTGTCTTCCCGGAAAAGGGCCACAAGATGGCGGCATTCGCGCCCGAAGTCGCCAGATAGCGCCCCTTGAAAGACCAGCTGAACGACTTGACCTTCGCCGGATAGCCGCTCATGCGCATGTCCTGCGCATCGGACAGGCGCCATCCATGGAGGGCATTTTCCTGCATGCATGTGACAAGATATTTGCCGTCCGGTGAAAAATCCGTGGCGAAATGCGCACCTTTCCAGGTCAACTCCGCCGGGGCCCCATCCGTGCCCGGCCACCACAGCGTTGCCCCGTCATAATGGGCCACGGCCAGCCGTGTGCCCTTGGGCGCAAAGGCAAGACCACCAACAGCGCCATTATGGGTGAGCTCCTTTTCCCGGCCATCGCCGAGGATCACCCAGGCGACCCGGCCACTGGAAAAGGCAAGCCCCCCCGAAGCCGAGGTAGCGATCAGGTCGAGCCACTTGCGGGACCGTTCGGCCACAAGCTCATGGGATCCGTCCTGGCCACAGCGGTAGACACAGCCATCGTCGCCGGAGGTGATCAGCGAAAGCCCATCCTTTGCAGGCTCAGCGGCCAGCAGTCCGGCCTTATGCAGTTTCAGGACCTTTTCCCCCGCGCCGGACAAGGTCACATCACCTTCCCCGGACGCGAAATAGGCACAGTCTTTCAAGAACCCGGCCCGGACCACAAAGCCGCCGGTCTCAATGGGAGCAACAATTGGCACGTCTGATCAGCCCTGCTCGGCGCGGCACGCCTGGAAGCTCTCTTTCAGAACATCCCAGTTGAGATCCCGGCCGATGAACACAAGCCGGCTTTCGCGGGGTTCATCCTCTTTCCAGTCGCGCTGGTGATTCCCTTCGACAATCATGTGAACCCCCTGAATGACATAACGCTCCGGATCCCCCTTGAACGCCAGGATGCCCTTCATGCGCAGAATGTTCGGCCCCTGAACCTGGGCCACCTGGTTGATCCAGGGGAAAAACAGCTCCGGGTTCAGATCCCCTGCGGTCAGCGAAATGCTCTTGACCGAATGAGGATTGTCATCGTGATGGTGGTGATGGCCGTGGTCATGCGCGTGATCATGCCCATGGTCATGATGGTCATGATGGTCATGATCGCAGTCAGGCCCGCAGACATGATCATCCTCGGCCTCGCCCAGAAATTTCGGATCAAGGGTCAGGATCCGGTCCAGATCAAACGCCCCCCGGTCCAGAACCATGGAAATATCGATCCCGCAACGTTCACTCCGGTGGAGAACCGCATAAGGGTTGATTGACCGGATGCGGGCCTCCACGGTGCGGATCTCGTCCGCAGACACAAGATCGGTCTTGTTGATCAGGATCACATCGGCAAAGGCAATCTGGTCCTCGGCTTCTTCCGTGTCTTCAAGGCGCTGCAACACATGCCGGGCATCGACAACGGCAACAACGGCATCCAGCCGGGCGGAGGCCCGCACATCATCATCCATGAAAAAAGTCTGCGCCACGGGCGCCGGATCGGCCACACCGGTGGTCTCCACGATGATGCCGTCGAAAGCTCCCTTGCGCTTCATCAGGTTCTGCACTGTGCGGATCAGGTCTCCGCGCACGGTACAGCAGATGCAGCCATTGTTCATTTCAAAGATTTCTTCGTCGGATTCGACAAGCAGGTCATTGTCGATCCCCACTTCCCCGAACTCATTCACGATGACCGCATATTTCTGGCCGTGCTGTTCGGACAGGATCCGGTTGAGAAGGGTCGTTTTTCCGGCACCGAGATAGCCGGTCAGCACGGTGACCGGAACCTGTGCCTGGGTGTCCTGTGTCAAAGACATGGCGAAACTTTCTGGCTGAATCAAAGGCTGGCCCGCCTGCTCCGGCAGGCCCGCCCCTGAAGGATTGCAAAGAGACAGAGCCTCTCTGCCTGCGGGCCCTGGAACGCAACATGCTTCAGGAAAGGAGTGTGCCCGCCCGGACGAGAAAGGTTGTTTTGCGGGCTATATAAGCATAATGGCAGCTGAATGGGAGGGACGCCGGAATTTTTCTGTGGCAACGGTCAGGCCGCAGCCCTCCGCCCAGCAAGAGGGCCGATGCGAACAGTTCTGCCGCGATCCGGTCTTTCCAGACGCCGTACCGAAGCGCTAGGTTGCGCGCAACACACAAAAAGATCTCAGGGAGCAACCGATGCTGAAGACGATCAGCGGATTTGACCGGATCGGGGAAGAAAACGCCTTTGCGGTTCTGGCCCGGGCAACAGACTTGGCCGCCCAGGGCAGGGACATTATCAATCTGGGCATTGGCCAGCCGGATTTCAGCACACCGGAGCATATCGTGGAAGCAGCGGTGAAGGCCCTGCGGGACGGCCATCACGGCTACACACCCGCCCCCGGCATCGCCCCCTTGCGCGAAGCGGTCTGCGCCGATCTCCACAAGCGTCACGGAGCCGAGACCGACCCGGGCAATGTGATGATCGTGCCCGGCGGCAAGGTCACCATGTTCATGGCGATCCTTATGTTCGGCGAACCCGGCGTTGAAATCCTGTATCCGGATCCGGGCTTTCCAATCTACCGCTCGATGATCGAATTTACCGGAGCCACACCGGTTCCGGTGCCGATCCGTGAGGAAAACGGCTTCGCGTTTTCAGCCGAAGAAACCCTCTCCCTGCTGTCGGACAAGACCCGCCTGCTGATCCTCAACTCCCCGGCCAATCCGACCGGCGGCGTCACCCCGCGCGCCGAAATCGAGGCCCTGGTGGCCGGGCTGGATGCCTGGCCGGATACCGCCATCCTGTCGGACGAAATCTACTCCCAGATGACCTATGACGGCACGGAGCACGTGTCCCTGCTGCAATTTGACAGCATAAGAGACCGGCTGATCCTGCTGGACGGCTGGTCCAAGACTTATGCCATGACCGGCTGGCGCATGGGGTTCTCCCTCTGGCCGGACGCCCTGGCCGACAAGGCGCGCAAGCTTGCCGTCAATGCCTGGTCCTGCGTCAATGCCCCGGCGCAGATGGCAGGCCTGGCCGCCCTCACCGGTCCTCAGACAGCCGTTGAGGACATGGTGCGCGAATTCGACAGCCGCCGGAAAACCATCGTGGAGGGGCTGAACGCACTTCCTGGCATTTCCTGCCGGACGCCCTTTGGCGCCTTCTATGCGTATCCGAACATCAAGGACACTGGCTGGAAAGCCAAGGAGCTTGCCTCTACGCTTCTGGAAAAGCAGGGCGTTGCAACCATCGGCGGACCAGATTTCGGCATACTCGGAGAAGGCTACATCCGACTGTCTTATGCGAATTCAACCGAGAATATCCTGCGCGCCCTTGAACGAATAAAGCAATTCCTTGCAGAATAAGACTACAGAAAAATACCAATACTAGGCTCAATACGAATATAAAAATATCTCTCTTTCCAAAAAAGGAGATATGACACAAAAATATCCCTAAGTAAGATATTTTTTAATCTTCCTGCGCCTTTAATACCTCCTCGGTTACACCTGCTTAGGCCGATACGGGGAGGCAATTCGTGGAGAGTTTTACACTCGACCTGGAAAAATCCTTCGGGGACCTGAACGAAAGCGCTCTGATCACCCGGCCGGACAGAACCATTGCATTTGCCAACCGGGCAATGGAACGGTTGCTGCGTGTCGGCGCGGGAGAGCTGACCGGAACCACCGCCAAGCGTTTTATCGCCGACCCCGCCCAGTTTGAGGCCATGGGAGAGTTCTACAAATCCCCGCAGGATCTGGGTCATCGCAGGCAATTGCCCCTGGACGTGATCCTCGGAGACGGAACCCGGACCGAGCTAGAGGTGGTCAGCTCACCGCTGTTCGATATCGATCAGACCCTGAAGGGGCTGTTGTTCATCGCCTGGGATGTCAGCGACCGCAAACAGCTTGAAATGAAGCTGAGCGACATTGCCCTGACCATGGAAGATGCCCTGGAGGCCATTCCGGAAGGGTTCGCGCTCTATGATGCCGAAGACCGGCTGATCATCTGCAATGAAAACTACCGGGAGATCTATGCCAGCTCTGCCCCTGCCATGTTTCCGGGCAACCGGTTTGAGGACATTCTGCGCTTCGGACTGAATCGCAAACAATACGACACCGGCGGCCTGGACGACGACACGTGGCTGGCAAAGCGGCTTCAGCAGCACCAGTCAGCCGATGGATCGATCCTTGAACAGCAACTGGAGGACGGCCGCTGGCTGCGCATTGCCGAAACCCGAACCCAGACCGGCGGCATTGCCGGCATCCGCGCCGACATCACGGAACTGAAAGAGGCAAAAGCCCTCACGGAAAAAGCCTACCGCAACCTGCATCTGATGGCCGACAGCCTGACCGCCTGCGTGGGAGAAGTGGCACTGGACGGCAGCTGCCTCTACCTCAACAAGACAGGGTGCGAATGGTTCAACGGCACAAGCGAAGAGCTGATCGGCACCCGCCTGCGGGAAAAGCTGCCCTGGAACGAAAGGGATGCGATCCGCACACTCTTAATGACCGCCCTTGGCGGCACCACGGCAACCGCCGAAGTGAGCCTGCACTTTCCTGATGGAATTTTCCGGGAATGCCAAGTGGATTGCAATCCGCGCTTTAACGCTGATGGCGCCGTCGACGGCCTCGTTGTCCTGATCAATGACATCACGGACCGCAAGAAGACCGAGCAGACGCTGTCCGAGCTATATTCCATCACCTCGACTCGCGCTCTGAGCCATGAAGACAAGATCCGGGAAATCCTGCGGCTCGGCTCCGCCCATTACGAATTGCCCTTCGCCATCATCAGCCACGTGAATGAGGGGCACTACACAATCAGCCACGCACACAGCCCGGACAATGCGATCACACCGGGCCAGACCTTCCCGCTCAAGGACACGTATTGCACCCTGACGCTGGCTGCAGATGAGCCTCTGGCCACCACCAATGCCGCCAACTCGAAGTTTGCCGGGCATCCCTGCTACGAGATTTTCGGCCTCGAGACCTATATCGGCGCCCCGCTTCTGGTGGACGGAGAGGTCCACGGAACAATTAATTTCACCGCTCCGGAAGTCCGCAAACGCCCCTTCACACCCGCAGATATTCAGATTGTCCGGCAATTCGCAGATTGGATCGGCCATGAGATTGCCCGCCAGCGGGATCATCAGGCCCTGATGGATGCAAAGATAAACCTGGAAAGGATTGCCAGCATCGACGACCTGACCAAGATCTTTAACCGCCGCGCCCTCCTGGAACGCGCCGCCACTGAAGTTCAGCGTTTCCGCAGAACGGAACAGCCCTTCACTGCCGTCATGATGGATATCGACAAATTCAAACTGATCAATGACCAATATGGTCACGCGGCAGGAGACGATGTCCTGAAAACCTTTGCCAATGTGGTGGGGGACGAATTGCGCGCTGTCGATATTTTCGGCCGGGTGGGCGGTGAAGAATTCTGCGTGGTTCTGTCCGCAACCGGGCTTAAGGATGCCATGACGGTGTGCGAAAGGCTGCGCAAGAAAATCATCTCGCACTGCCAGAAGGACTATATCGAGCAGACCATTACATGCAGCCTGGGGCTTGCGCTCTCCTGCCCGGAGGACGTGGATTTCTCCACCCTCATGCAGAAGGCCGACACCGCTCTTTACGAGGCCAAGACCAGCGGCCGTAACAAATGCGTCGCTTACACGCCTGCTCTCGCCCCGTCCCCTGAAGAAGACTGACAGCACCCGGGTACACCCGGCATCCTCCAAGCCACAAACTGCCGTAGGGGATATGTCATTAAATTTCACCTGAGCGCCGTTTCTTTGACGTCTTGAAAACATAGGCGTAATATTTTTGAAACCGAGCGGGCAAAAACGAAAAATATTCGAGAATCGAAATAATCAGAAAATATCTCCCGTTCCATCATTTCCGTGATCAAACCCCATCCTGCATCACCGGAATACGAAAGGGAGGACATTTTGTTCAAAAAAATACTGACTCCAATCGATCTGGGCCACGCGGACAAACTTGAAAAAGCAATCTCCGTGAGCGCCCAGATTGCCGGCACAAACGGCATTCCCGTTGTCTTTGCCGCCGCCACGGCGGCTGCCCCCAGCGCAATGGCGCATACGCCGGAAGAATTCCGCGGCAAGCTTGACCGGTTTGCCCAGCAGCAGGCCAGCAAACACGGGATCACAGCCTCCGCCCACACGATGATCGCCCATGATCCGGCTGCGGAACTGGAGCCTGCGCTTATGAAAGCCATTGCCGAAACCGGAGCCGACCTTGTGGTCATGGCAACCCATATCCCCAATGCGGTGAACCATGTCTGGCCCTCCAACGGCGGACGCATCGCCTCCCACGCAGATGTCTCTGTCTTTCTCGTCAGATAACAGCTCCCAAAATGACAAGGATTGCGCCATGAGCGACAACACTTCCAGCCAGGGGATCCCGGATCCGGAGGGCGCGGCCAGCCTCATCGACACGGATTATGAAATCGGCCAGGACAATATCGAAACCAAACTGGGACCGTTTAATCTGGACATTCACAACCCGGTTTTTCTGGTGTCCGGCCTGACCATCATCGCCTTCGTTTTTCTGACCCTCGCCTTTCAGAATGACGTCGGCCCGCTGTTTGATGCCATGCGCAAATGGCTGACTTCCAATCTCGACTGGTTCTTCATTCTCGCAGGCAATATTTTCGTTCTGGTCTGCCTGCTGCTGATCGTCACGCCGTTTGGCAGCGTGCGCATCGGCGGTAAGGCGGCGGAACCCGACTACAGCTATTTCGGCTGGTTTGCGATGCTGTTCGCTGCCGGCATGGGCATCGGCCTGATGTTTTTCGGCGTGCTGGAACCGGTCTATCACATGGCCTTTTCCTCCCCCATCGGCGTCCCGTCACCGTTTGATGATCAAGGCAATCTCATTGAGGACAACGTCGCTGCCGCAAAGGCGATGGGCATGGCGGCAACAATCTTTCACTGGGGCCTGCACCCATGGGCCATCTACGCCGTTGTGGCCCTCGCCCTGGCCCTGTTCTCGTTCAACAAAGGCCTGCCGCTGACCATGCGCTCAGTCTTTTACCCGATCTTCGGGGAACGGACCTGGGGCTGGCCGGGCCACATCATCGATATCCTGGCCGTCTTCGCAACGCTGTTCGGGCTGGCAACTTCCCTCGGCTTTGGCGCACAGCAGGCCAATGCAGGCCTTGATTTTGTCTTTGGCATTCCCGTCAGCACCACGGCCCAGGTGGTCCTGATCATCGCCATCACAGCCGTCGCGCTCGTCTCCGTTCTACGTGGCCTGGACGGGGGTGTGAAAGTGCTGTCGGAGGTGAACATGCTGGTGGCAGCGCTCCTGCTGGTCTTTGTCATTGCCGCCGGCCCCACAGCCCTTCTGGCGTCCGATCTCATTGCAAACTTGAGCTCCTACGCCCAGCAGATCCTGCCCCTTTCCATGCCCTTCGGCCGGGAAGATGACGGCTTCCGCCAGGGCTGGACCTCGTTCTACTGGGCCTGGTGGATCTCCTGGTCTCCCTTTGTCGGCATGTTCATTGCCCGGGTCAGCCGGGGGCGGACCGTCCGGGAATTTGTGATCTGCGTGCTGATCATTCCAACCTTTGTTTCCGTTTTGTGGATGACCGCCTTTGGCGGCACCGCCATCGACCAGGTTCTGTCGGACACGGGCAGCCAGGTCCGGCAATATGTGATCACCAGCTACAGTCCGGAACTGTCCCTGTTCGGGATGCTGGCAGATCTGCCACTGGCTCCAATCACCTCCTTTATCGCCATCATTCTGGTGATCGTCTTCTTCGTGACCTCGTCGGATTCCGGCTCCCTGGTCATCGACACGATCACGGCAGGCGGCAAGGTGGATGCCCCTGTGTCCCAGCGGGTATTCTGGTGCACCTTTGAGGGGCTGGTCGCGATTGCCCTTCTGCTTGGCGGCGGTCTCGGCGCGCTCCAGGCCATGGCGGTCTCCACCGGTTTCCCCTTCACCATCGTCCTGCTTCTGGCCTGCTACGCAATCTTCAAGGGCCTGAAAGACGAACCGCGCTGACAGAAAGCAGGCGCCAGTCACACCCTGGCGCCTGCTTTCTCCCTACAGTTTTCAGGATCTCTTCTGCGTCCGCCAGAGAAACGGCAGCCTGCGCCCCCTTTGAAAAGGGCGGCGACGCGGCAGGCAATGGCCGGGGAGTCCCGGGCCTCGCCTAATCCGCAAGCCGGGGGGCCAGGCGCACGCCCGGGGGCGGCGAACTCTCGCGGATGCGCAATTCCGGCTCGATCACGATCGGCGTGTTGGGCACCCGGTCCCCGGAGACCTGGCGCAGCAAGGTGAGCGCAGCCAGACGGCCGATCTTCTCCGGCTGATTGGCCACGGTGGTCAGAGCAGGCGTGCGCGCATCGGCGCCGTCAATATCGTCATAGCCGGTAACCGCCATATCCGGGCCCGGTTCCACACCGGCGCGGCGCAAGGTGGTCATCATGCCGAAGGCCACCAGATCGTTGAAGCCAACCACGGCGGTTGGCCTGGTGGCCGCCTCCAGCAACGCGGCAACCGCAGCCCGCCCATCGGCCTGTGTCATCAACTCGGGAAGATCCACCTGACTGTCCGGATCGATGCGCGCTTCCGCCATGGCCTTGCGCCAGCCCTCGTTGCGAAGGCGCCCCGTGGAACTGTCCCGGCGGCCACCCGCCATGGCAATCTCCCGATGCCCCTGCGCCAGAAGGTGTTTGGTTATCTGATAGGTGCCGGCCATATCATCGCCGCGCACACAGGGCGCCCAGACACCCGGAACTTCACGGGCCACCAGCGTCACCGGAATGCCCTGATCCACCAGCCGGTTGATCTCTTCAGCTGTCGTGCCGACCGAAGGGCACAGGATCAGGCCATCGGCCCGGTGCTGCAACAGTGTGTTGACGAAGCCGCGCTGGCGTTTCACGTCGTCCCGGTGGTTACAGATGAAGATCATCTGCCCCTGCTCTTCCAGAACATCCTCCAGCGCAGAAAACACTTCGGCAAAATACGGGTTCAGGATGTCATGAACCGCCACGCCGACAATCTGGCTGCGGGAGGTGCGCAGGGAGGCGGCCGACCGGTTGTAGATGTACCCGATTTCCTGCGCCGTCTGTTTGACCTTTTCCCGGGTCTCTTCCGCCACAAGCGGGCTGTCCCGCAAGGCGAGCGACACCGTGGCCGTGGAGATGCCCAGCTGGTCGGCAATATGGCCGAGGGTCAGCCGCTTTCCCGGTTTGGGGGGCAGGTCCGCAGAAGGCGGTGTGGAATCGTTGTCTTCAGACATTCAGCAGTGGTCTCTATTCCCGCAGAGGCGACGGCAACCGATACAGTTCCCCGCCCAGGCGGTAAACAGGCAATTTCGCCGGCTATGGCTTTTCGGAAGGCGCCTTACCGGGCCTGAGGCGCGGAATCGTCAAATTCCTCGCGCAGATTGACCACCACCCGCCGGTTCTGGGACTCGCATTCGATGGTGGCACAATCCGTCACCGGACGCTCCACCCCGTACCCCTTTACCCAGATCCGCTTCGGGCTGACCCCGAGGCTAACCAGTTCGGCCATGACCGCATTCGCCCGCTGGGTGGACAGCGTCTTTTGCGCCGCCTCGCTGCCCGGATCGTCCGAATGGCCCTGTACCTTGACCAGCCATTTCTTGTTGCGCTTCAACCACTCGGCCTGGCTCTTGATGGTCATCTCGGCTTCGTCGGTGACCGTTGCCGAGCCTTTGTCGAAATAGACCCGCCGCCCGACATTGATGATGAATTCCTCCTCCGACCCGGGCGCAATCTGCCCGAACCCGGCTGCCGTCGCATTTGTCACATCCGGCGAGGACAGGCCGCCCGCCGAGTTGCAGCCGGTCAATCCGGCCCCGATCACGATGGCTAGCGCCATCCCCTGGCCCCAACGGCCGCTCCGCTTACCCAAGAAAGCACCCAATCCAAACGTCCACGTCAAAAAACAGCGTTTCCAGCCTTACCCCGCATTTGCGCCCAGATGCTCCAGCACAAGAACGCCAGTCCCTTTCGGGCACCGCTGGTAAAGGTCGATCACATCTTCCGGCAGCATGCGGATGCAGCCGGAGGACACATCATGGCCGATGCTCCAGGGCTCCAGCGTGCCATGCAGACGGTAGCCCAGATCGCGGCCATCCCGGTAAAGATAAAGCGCCCTTGGACCCAGCGGATTGTTCGGAGCCCCACCGTCCACCTTGCGCGGCAGGTCCGGCTGGCGTTTGAGCATTTCAGGCGGCGGCACCCAGCGCGGCCAAAGCGCCTTGCGGTCGATGCGGGCCCGGCCATACCACTTGAAGCCTTCGCGGCCCACACCAACACCATATCTGAGCGCCGTATTGTTTTCCCAGACCCAGTAAAGAAAATGGTTCCCGGTATCTACAACCACGGTTCCAGGCGGCTCCGGGCTGAAATATTTGACCATCTGCCGGCGCCAGACCGGATCGATCCGGTTCAAATTCGTCCGGCGGTACTGGAACCCGTTGTCCTGCTGGTACCCGTTGAAATAGGCATTGGCGGCGGCATTGGCCTGCGCGGCCTGCGGCAGGGCCAAGGTGCCTGCGGCGGCCACCATCCCGCCCAAAAACCTGCGGCGATCCATTTCCATCCCGTCCCTCCTGAAAAGGCCGGCCCCTTGCGGACCTTCTGCTGTCCGGGGCACTCCCCCGCATTCCCTTCAGCTGCGTATTAAGACGGAAAGTCGCACGTAGCGTCAACCTGCCATCGGCACCGGCCAGCCAGGAGACCGATAACAGCAGCATTCTCTCGTCAGATTTACCAGCATGTGAGCCCGGCCGGCCTGAAATCGCCACCGAAGGCCACGATGAGAGCGTTCCGCCGTGTCGCGCGTCCTGGACGATGCCCCACATCGCCCCGTGACACGCTCCTAGCTGAACGCTCTCATGTCACAGTCGCATAGGTGCTCATTTGGCAAGGTTGTTATGAGAGCCCGCGCACCCGTTCCCGGTAAAGAATATAGAGCCCCGACGCCACAACGATGGACGCACCCAGAAGCGTGGAGAGAGACGGCACATCGTCGAAAATCAAATAGCCCAGCGCAATCATCCAGACGATCTGGATATAGATGAACGGAGCCAGGACGGGCGCCGGGGCGATCCGGTGCGCCCAGATAAACAGGAAGTGGCCGCCGCCGCCGAAAACACCAGTCGCAAACAGCAAGAGCCAGCTCGTCAGATCCGGCGGGGTGACCCAGACGGAGAGACCTGCAGGCGCCATGGCAATCGCGGCCACAAGCCCGGACAGGATCAGCATGCCGGCGGAACTCTCGGTCGATGTCAGTTGCCGGGTGAAAATGGCATAGACAGCGTAGAAGATCATGGAGGCGACTGAATAGAGCGCCGCCCAATGCATGTTGCCTATACCCGGCTGGGTGACGACCAGAACCCCGATGAACCCGACGCCAATGGCGGCCCAGCGCCTGACCCCTGCCCATTCCCCGAGCATGGGCCCCGCCAGCGCGGTGATCACGAAGGGGGCGGCAAACATGATTGCCATGGTCTCTGCCAGCTGCAGATAGCGCACGGCCATAAAGTTGCAGATTGTGATGCCCAACAGGCAGAGCGCGCGCACGATCTGCAGCACCGGCCGGCCCGTTTTGAAAAGAGACGGGGCCCTCCACACCCGGAACAGCACAAGGCACAGCAGCACATGAGAGACGAAGCGCAGCCAGACAATCTGCAGGGTCGGCAGGCTGGAGGAGAGATATTTCGCCGTGGCATCCAGAAAGGAAAACCCGAGACAGGCCAGAACAATCAGGCCAATGCCCAGAACCGGCGCGGTTGCGGCAGCCGGACCGCTGGAAGAAGATGTCTGTTGGTCTAGTGACATTTGGACGGGGCCTTGTGCCGATCATCCGCAGATGAATAGATGCGTAAACCGGACCGGACAAAACCGCCAGTCCGGACGGGACGGGGAAGAGACCCGCTCCATACCATCTGGAAGCAGAGGCCACACATGCCTGTCTCGGAAGTTGAAACGTGGTTGGGGCGCCTGTCGATCACGGAATCGGACGGCGCGATTACCCACTTACACTGGAATAGTGCCGCGCGCCAAGAAGAAACACCCCCGGGGACGCCACCAGAAACACCCCTGCTGCAGGAAGCGGCCGCTCAGCTGCAGGCCTATCTGTCCGGCAAGCTGCGCTGCTTCGACCTGCCGCTTGCCCCCCATGGCGGCGACCTGCATCAGGCTGTGTTCCGGGCCATGCGCGCCATTCCCTATGGCCGGACCCGGACCTATGGAGAGGTCGCGAAGGAGCTTAACACCTATGGCCAGCCCGTCGGCCAGGCCTGCGGAGCGAACCCGATTCCGATCATCATTCCCTGCCACCGGATCCTGTCTGCCACCGGCCTTGGAGGGTATTCCGGGTCTGGCGGCCTGGACACCAAGATTGCGTTGTTGAAACTGGAAGGCGGATATCCGTTCCTTGTTTGAAAAGCGGATTTGCTCTCTTCCCTCCTCCTGCCGAGTGTCCTGCCCATGTCTAGATTTACGCTAAGGCAGATGAAAGCCTTTCCATAAATGACTTCAAAACCAATGGGTTTCAGCAACGTGAGAAAACAATCAAAAAGATTACAAACAAGAAAAACACTTATTGGTTGACTTCCGCAACTTTAACAAGGTAGTTTGTAACAGCGTAACGTTTTTTGTGATTTGCGACGCAGGATGTTCCAGAGGGAGACCACTTCCATGGCGGTGGATCAGAACGTTTTTCACATTCCCGCAGAGACCCGGTATTCCTCAACACTCTCTCATCAGACGGCAGCAAATGCAGGCCGTCACGAGCCCGGAAATCCTTGCGATCTCCCCAGGCCCTGCGCCCGGTGAAGCAGCAAGGACAGACACAGACCTTTCACCCCATGGTCCTCGCATCCAGATCAGATTTCCGGCGCGGCGCGGTGCTCTGGACAGGCAAAGGAGTTTTTCGAGAGATGCGTCCCAGACCCTTTCAGCAGTCATCCTGGCCAAACGCTTTCCACTCAAGACACACCCCAATTCCCGTTTTGTCGAAGTGACATGTGCAGCAAGCCGGACCCGGCGCCTGTTTTGCCATTTTGCCAACCGTGGCGTCGTCCCACAGCGTTGAGCGCTGGCAAATGTGCAGAACAGGTCCCCGGTCCGGCCGAAAAGCACGGGGTTTCTTGAAACATCAAAAATTGCCCCGCTGACACTCAGGCCGGATGAGCTTAAAGTCACTCTGCGCGCGTCGGCAGGTTGAGGCCGGTAAGTTCAACTCTTCAGGAGCCCGGCTTTCAGGTTGTCTGACTTGCGGCAAGAGCACACTTGCCGAATGTGCATCGCTGGCAGGGACTGTGGGCGGATCTTGGAGGCCCATGAGGATCTGAAGCCGGATTGAAATGGGTTCCAAACGGTCCTTCCGGATATATATGGGACGGTCCTTTGCCAGGGCGTCTTTAGAAGATCATGCTCCCGGCAGCAGCAATGACAATTGCCAAGGCGATCCAGATCATCAGCGCGGTTGCATCCTTGCGCAGGGAGGTCCCACCTGACCCAAAAGGCGAAACGTCAAACCCGCCAAAGGATGGCGCCCCGGCCGCCTTTCTGGAGGCGGCCCGGAATCGCCGCCGCAACTCGGCGGCCTTGCGGGCTCCGCGCTCTTCATTGATGGTCTGTGCAAAAGACCGGCCGGCTCCGGATGTCTCCTTGCCCGGGATCACAGTGAAACTGGTCATGTCATCTGCCTCCGAAAGCATCTGATGTGTTTCTACAGCGTTTAGCCTGGTGAAAACGGTTTTGTCTTTGCATCGGCAACTCGGTTTTCAGGCAGCGAAAGACAAATCCAGAGAAACACTATTTTCTCTAAATGGGATGTGCAGGCTGGCCGCGCAAATGACTCTTTCGTAATCTTACCAAAGGGCAACCAACGTCGCGCAGCCGTCACAAAAGCCGCGTAGGCAAGCTCGGTCAGAGCCGGGCGGTCTTCTGCCTGCCCGTCTCCAACACAGTCATCCGGACGTCTCAGACGCCCCCAGTAGCCAGGCCTTGCATGCTCAAAAACCCGCAAAACGGTCCCTCCGCCCCCAAAACACCGGCCGAACGCCCGTCTCTAGCGGACCTGACCCGGGTTTCCTTGAAGGTGGGGCTGCTGTCCTTCGGCGGACCGGCGGCGCAAATTTCGGTGATGCATCAGGAATTCGTCGAAAACCGCAAGTGGCTGTCGGAGGACCGGTTTCTGCATGCCCTGAACTACTGCATGCTTCTGCCCGGACCGGAGGCACAGCAATTGGCGACCTATTGCGGCTGGCTGAGCGGGCGCACTTTGGGCGGCTTGATTGCCGGGCTGCTGTTCATCCTGCCCGGCGCTTTCGCCATGGCTGTCGTCAGCTATATCTATGTGGCCTTTGGCGACACATCACTCGTCACCGCCCTTTTTTACGGCGTGAAGGCTGGCGTTCTGGCCATCGTGCTGCAAGCGCTGATGAAGATCGGGGCGAAGGCGCTCACCTCCCGGCTTGCATGGCTGATCTGTGCGGCTTCTTTCAGCGCCCTGTTTTTCCTGTCCGTGCCGTTTCCTCTGGTCATCCTGGCTGCCGCCGCCCTGGGCCTTGCCTTCGGGCGCCCTCCGGTGACCCCGCAGGAAAACGCTCATGAGATGCTGCCCGTCAAGGCCAGCCCTGCCGCGACGCTTCGGACCCTTGTCCTTGGAACGGTACTCTGGCTTGGCCCGCCCCTTGTCCTCCTTGCAGTTCTGGCCCCCGGCACGGTTTATGGGGAGATCACCCGGTTCTTCTCCGTGCTCGCGGTGGTCAGTTTCGGCGGCGCCTATGCGCTTTTGAGCTACATGGCCCAGGTGGCCGTCGATCTGGAAGGCTGGCTGACCGCAGGGCAAATGCTGGATGGTCTCGGGCTGGCCGAAACAACTCCCGGCCCGCTTATTCTGGTCACGCAGTATGTCGGGTTTCTGGGCGGCTGGCAGGCTCCGGCGCCGTTTTCACCCCTGACCGGGGCCCTTTTGGCCGCAGCACTGACCACCTGGGTCACATTCGCCCCAAGTTTCCTGTTCGTGCTGGCAGGCGCTCCCTGGATGGAAAGGCTCCGGGGCAACCGCCCCCTTGCCAAGGCGCTCTCCGCAATCACTGCGGCCGTTGCCGGAACAATCCTGAACCTTGCCATCTGGTTCGCGGTGCGTGTGCTCTTTTCGGAGACCCACCGGCTGACGGCAGGCCCGTTTGCCTTTTCATGGCCAGACCCGGCCAGCCTCGATCCGGTGCTTGCAGCCATCGCCGCCATTGCGGCCTGTCTGGTCTTTCTGGCCAAAAGGGGGATCGCCACCGTTCTGATAGCGACAGCCCTACTCGGTGCCCTCGCCCAGACCTTTCTGCCTTGAAGGCATCCAAAGAGCCCTGTCAGGCGGCTGAGAGTTCTTTGCTCTTGCCGCTTGCCTTGGGCGCATCCTTCTTTTCATCCCCGCCGGCGGTCTCATCCCCATCCGTGTCGAAATCGCTTTCATGCTCGGGGTCGTCATCAACGGAAACCGACAGGTTCTTTTCCACCTGCCGCAGCAACTTGCGCAGTTTCTTGCGGTCCTTGTCATCAAGACCGGACATGGCCTCCCGCTCCAGCCGCTTCCACGCCTTGTCGACCGACACAACCAGGTCCCGGCCTTCCTCGGTCAGATAGACCCGCGCAAGACGGCCATCCGTATCGGACACCTGACGGCGCACGTAACCTTGTGTCGACAGGCGCGTCACCATTTTGGTGACCGTTGGCGGCTGCACACCCAGCGCAAGCGCCAGCTGGCTCATGGTCCGGCCGTCCGTATCGGCCAGAACCTTCAGAACAAGTTCCTGCCCAGGATGCAAACCGATGCGCATCAAATGCGCGCCCGATCGGGCCCGCTGGGCCTTGGCCGCCTGCACCAGCCGAAATGTTATGCTCTTTTTGTAGTTAAACGCCATCGCCCATACCTGCCCGAAGATCAGACCGAATCGTCATTTTTGACATCGCGGCAGAAACCTAGCCGGACTATTTAACCGTCAAATGACAGCCGGAGACAGCCACACTTATTTTGCCACGGCAAATGCCCTTCGCCCCTCGTGCATGCGCGAAAAAGAAAGGGGCCGCCACCCGCATCTGACGCTCATAAGCCGCCTTAGAAACCATTTCCGGCACTGGGTGGCAGGCTCAGACCCTTGTCAACGTGTCCGGGACGGTCATTCCTTTTACTTAGCGAAACTCGGGCGGCCATTCTCCCGAGCCTGGGATGCGAGATCGTAGAACAAGCCCAAAGAGAGCTGAAAGGAGAGTGACCACCGGAATTTCGCTATTCATGAACCTTCAACGCACCTGCAAGAAACGGCACAGCCAGCGTCAGCAGGGCCACCAGCGCAAAAGACGCCCCGAGCGAGAAGGCTTCGCCGACAAGGCCCAGCAACGGCGGGCCGAACAGAAACGCGCCATAGCCAAGCGTGGCAACAGCGGCAAGCGCCTGGCCTTTGGACATCCGGGTTTCGCCAGCTGCCCGGGACATGGCCAGCGGGAACAGCACCGCATAGCCGATCCCCATAATGAAACAGCCTGCCCATACGGCCCAGATGGACCAGCCGGACACCAGAAGCACCCCGCCCAGAAACGCCACAAGCCCGCTGACCCGGGCCACACGGACCGGTCCGTAAAGAGCCACCACCCGGTCACCGGCAAAGCGCATGATCACCATCGCGGCAGAAAAGACCGTGAAAGCAACCGGCGCAATCGATTCCGGATAGCCAAGATCATAGATCTGATAGAGCGCCGCCCAATCGGTCAGAGCGCCTTCGCCCAGCGCCGCGATCAGGGCAATCAGACCGGCCAGCAGCAAGGCGCCACGAGGCACGGCAAAAATCGGCGCCTTGCCCTCTTCTGCCCCGCCTTCCTGCGCGCGTGGCCAGGGCTGCCGGCACGCCCAGACCAGCACCGGTACAGACAGGAGGCTGCAAAGAAGGAAATGCTGAGCCACCGAAAGGTCAAGGCGGATGGCCAGGCCGCCCGCCGCCGCCGCGCTGCCCGCGCCCAGGCTGAACAACCCGTGGAAGGAAGACATGACCGGGCGCGCCAGCGCTTTTTCCACCTCCGCGCCCCAGCCATTCATGGATACATCCAGCGCGCCGAAGAAAAACCCGCCCAGAAAGAGGGCAACCGTCAGAACCGGCAAGGACGGCGCAAGCCCCACACACAGAAAGGCCGCGACGGTAGTCACCGCCGTGAGCTTGGACACCAGAGCCGGCCCGTGCAGGTCCATAAGTTTTCCAGCAATCGGAAAGGCGGTGAACGCCCCGAAAGCCAGGACCAGCAACAACAGGCCGAACGCGCCTTCGCTCAAGCCGGTGAATGCCTTAATCTCCGGAATCCGGGATGCCCACAGGCCGATAATCGCACCGCCCAGGAAAAAGAGCGCCGCAACAACCCGGCGGGTGGCCAGAACCTGATGTCTTGGAACCTGCATGGAAGGACCTTGATGGGGCAAAGCCCTTTGGGCCCCTGGGGAAGCCCGGACCCGAAGCGCACAGCCAGTCTTTTGACAGTCTTAAGCTCCGGCTGTAGCGCGTTCACGCGCCGGGTTCAATCCTGACACCGCTGCGGACAAACGAAGCCACGCCGGAAGGATCATATCAGGCTGATCAGATGAGGCAGACCAGATGACACCGGTCAGGCCAGAACAGAGGCCAGTAAAGATTCCGCCTCCTGCGCCCTCTGAAGCGCAGACTGATAGGCCGCGGCGGCCTGGCCATTGGCTGGCTCTGGCCCGTTGCTCTGAAGCCCGCCACCTTGTGCCCTTTCACCTTCAGACATCTTGCCCTCTGACGCCGGCTTCTCCGGCCCCTTCTTCTCTGCTCCGGCACCGGGGCCGGACAAGGAATCGCTTGCCCCATCGCCCCCCTGCAGGTCCTCAGCCTTGGCCTGACGGGCCTCCGCCTGGGCTTCAGATAGCTGGGACCGGGCAAGCTGGGCCACTTTCAGGTCCTGGGACGAAGGTTCTGCCGGTGCGAGCGCCGCACGGATGACAATCTGCATCTTGCGGATAGTTTCTTGCGGGGTCTTTTCCTTGGATGTGTCGATCTGAACTTCGCCGCCAATTGCATAGCGTTTGCCGTCGGGGCCTTGCTGGAACGTGTAGCTCGGCGCCCCGGCATAAGCCCCACCCACCCGGGCATGGGCCTGTTCATGAGCCCGAACTTCCCGGTCGCGCTTGGCCAGTTCTTGCACCTGTTTTTCTTCAGCTTCGTTCAGCCCGTCGCCATCCGGGTCCTCCTCCTGGGCGCCGCCCTGCGTCCCGTCTTGCGTTTGTGCAGGGGTCAGTCCGCCCTCCTGGCCGCCGGGCGCCTGTCCCCCGGCGCCCTGACGCCCTAACGGGCCCTCCGATGCGCTGGCAGAAGCTGGCCCGCTGTCAGCAGGCCCCTCGTCGGCAACACGACCGGAAGACTGTGCGGACAGATCTGCGGACGGCCCTTCTGAGTGGGCACCGCCGCGCTGCGCCTGAGCCGGATCGGTTTCCTGAAGGGCCAGAACCGCCTGCTTGGTCAGCACACCACCGGAACCGCTTCCGGCGGCGCGGACCGGCCCGCTGGCCAGACTGTCGCGCACGGCGTCCCGCTCCCGGCCGGAAGCACCCGCTCCCCCGCCGGGCTCCAGTTCGCCCGCGACACCACTGCTTCTCAAAAGGTTCGCCGGCGTATTGGACAACAAAGCGCCGATCATGAAGCCCACTTTGCCGGGAAACAATCAGCAATATCTTAAAGCCGGAGCATGCCGCACGATCATATCTTCGTGAGGGCCTTGCTCTTCTTTGTTGTCTCTTTGCGGCACTTGCCTGACCGGTCAGGGTGTGCAAAGCAAGGGCCGAACTTGCGATAGAACAGTACGGGACGGGACAATGCTGCCCAGGCACTTCTGGCATGACATGACAACGGAGGATTTCAACTCCCCCGGCCGGGAACACTGGATCGCCGTTCTCCCGGTCGCAGCCATTGAACAGCATGGGCCCCACCTGCCCGTCTTCACCGACACTGCCATTGCGAACGGCCAGATCCAGAGGGTTCTGGAGCTTTTGCCCGACACTCTACCGGTGACCTTTTTGCCGACACAGCAGATCGGCAAGTCGGACGAGCACATTTCCTCTCCCGGGACGCTGACCCTTTCCTGGGAGACCGTCACCAAGGCCTGGATCGAAATCGGCGAGAGCGTCGCCCGGACCGGTCTCCGCAAACTGGTGCTGATCAATGCCCATGGGGGCAATGTGCCCATTCTCGACATAGTGGCCCGGGACCTGCGCGTCAGGCACAACATGTTCGTCACCGCCACCAACTGGCTGCGGTTCGGTCAGCCGGACGGACTGTTTCCGCAAGACGAATTTGCCTATGGTATTCATGGCGGCGACATTGAAACATCGCTTATGCTGCACCTTCACCCGGAGCTGGTGCGCATGGAGCTGGCGCGGGATTTTTTCTCCGAGCAGCAGACCTATCTGACAGAATTCAAGCATCTGCGCGGCCATGGCAAGGCCCAGTACGGCTGGAAGGTACAGGACCTTAATCCGACCGGCGCTCTTGGCAATGCCGCTCTTGCCACGGCCGAAAAAGGCCGCCTGTCGCTGGACCACGCAGCGAGGGGGTTTATCGAGCTCCTGGAAGACGTTGCCGCTTTCGACCTGACCCGCCTTTGGGACGCGGAAGAATGATCTGGACATCTTTCGGCCCAGGCGCAAACGCGCTGTCAAATATTGCTACCCGGCAATCAACCGGGAGTCGAACGCAATCGGCCAGCACCGCAAGTGGACAGGGCCCGGCCCGTAATCCCGTGCTAAATCAGTGAAATTCCAGAGGTTTTATTGACAGTGGTTGACCTTGAGCCCCTTAGGCGACACACTAATGGCCCTGTGAGCTAGGGGGGCGCAGTTCGAGTACCCATGAACCTGTCAATCCGGCAATTGGCGACATTTCGCGAAGTGATGCGCAGCGGTTCCATTTCGGAAGCTGCCCGCACGCTCGGGCGTACCCAACCGGCTGTCAGTTCCACAATTGCCGGACTGGAGACGGAGCTGGAGCTGAAACTGTTCGTCAGGGAACAGGGCCGGCTGGTTCCGACGCCGGAAGCAGAGTTCTTTCTCGAAGAAGCCGAAGCCATTCTGAAACGCCTGGAAATCTCCAAGCGGACCCTGCGGGGCCTGGCAAACCGGGAGCATGGCCAGCTGCGCATTGCCGGCATTCCCGAAGCCGTCGCTGATTTCCTGCCCAACAGCCTGTCGAAATTCGTCGCCGACAAGCCGAGCGTGAAAGTGGCGCTGGCAAGCCGCTCTTCCTCGGAAATCGAGGAGCTGATCGCCGCCCAGCAATTCGACATTGGCTTTACCGAAACGCCCCGGGCCCGCAATTCCTTTGACCAGATCGATTTTGATCTGGAATGCATGTGCGCCATTCCCTCAACGGACCCTCTGGCCGCCAAGGAAGTCATCACCCCGGAAGAGCTGGACGGCTATCCGCTGGCGCTTCTGCATTCCGAACATCGCAGCCACAAGCAAACCTTGGCACGGTTCCGCGATGCGGGGGTGGATTTCAACCAGCGCTTTGAGCTTCAGACCGCCGTGTCCGGCCTCAAATTTGTCGAAGCAGGTCTGTGCGCGCTCATCTGTGACATGCTGACGGCCTATAAAGCCCAGGAAGACGGTCGCCTTGGGATGGGGCCGCCCCGGATCGTGTTCCGCCCCTTTCGCCCGCGCATCCAGAACGGCCTGTCGATCCTGACGCCGACCCACCGGCCGATCTCCATCGTCGCCAAGGATTTCTGCGATTTCCTGAGCGCGGAAATGGCGACCATGCGCTCCGCCATGATCAAGAAAACCGCCTAGAGCCTCGGGCAGCCCCATTTTCTTGAAATTCAAACAGGAACTGATGGGCCAAGCGTGCTGGTTCCGCCCGGCCGCACGCGGCATAGTTACGCAATCACTCAATCAAGCGGGATCATGCGCTGTGCCAAACTCTCTCTACGCTCCCAAGGGCGGCCATCCCGGCCAGGACACCCTGTTGACCGACCGCGCCGTTTTCACCGAGGCCTATGCGGTGATCCCCCGCGGGACCATGCGCGATATCGTAACCAGCTTCTTGCCCTTCTGGTCCAACACCCGGCTCTGGGTGCTTTCAAGGCCCTTGTCCGGCTTCGCCGAAACCTTTTCCCAATACATTATGGAAGTGTCGCCCAAAGGCGGCTCGGGCCGGCCGGAAACGGACCGGGCTGCGGAAAGCGTGCTCTTTGTCGTGGACGGCAGCGCGACCCTGACGGCAGAGGGCCAAACCCATGCGCTGGAGGAAGGCAGCTATGCCTTTCTGCCGCCGGAGACGGACTGGAGCTTGTGGAACCACGGCGATCACCCCGTGCGCTTTCACTGGATCCGCAAGGCCTATGAACCGGTCGAGGGACTGGACCGGCCTGCGTTGTTCGTCACCCATGAGCGCCAGGCAACGACGGTCGCCATGCCCGGCACGGAGGGCAAGTGGGCCACCTCCCGTTTTGTCGATCCGGAAGATCTGCGCCACGACATGCATGTGAACATCGTCACCTTTCAGCCCGGCGCGGTCATTCCCTTTGCCGAAACCCATGTGATGGAACACGGGCTTTACGTGCTGCAGGGCAAGGCGGTCTACCGGCTCAATCAGGACTGGGTCGAGGTGGAGGCCGGGGACTATATGTGGCTGCGCGCCTTCTGCCCGCAGGCCTGTTACGCAGGCGGGCCCGGCCCGTTCCGCTATCTGCTTTACAAGGACGTCAACCGGCACATGCCGCTGCGTTTGGCTGCCCGTTTCGGCTAACTCCGCTAAGGCAAGATCCGGCGGCCCAAGATTGTCCTTAAGGACAATATAAATAAGATCAAGACGTTAAAAGGTGATAGGCCTTTCAAAAGACGGCCCGAGACAAGAGGCTCCTTTTAACTTCGATCAACGTTCCGGCGCCCCTCTGGGCCAGTTGCGCCGGCTGATCCAGGCAGAGACAAAACAGGTCCTTGCAATGCGGATTGTCATCAACGGGTTCGGCCGGATCGGCCGGACCGTTTTGCGTCAGATCCTGGCGTTCCCCCAGCCCTCGGACATCAAGGTGCTGCGGATCAACGATATCGCCCCCCTGGAGACCTGCGCCTATCTGTTCAGATATGACAGCGTCTTCGGCCCTTATCCCGGGGAGGTTGCTGCCGGTGACGGCAGTCTCATCGTCGACGGGCTGACGATCCCCTTTTCCCGGGAATCGGATCTGACGGCCGTCGATCTGACCGGCGCCGATATTGTTCTGGAATGCACCGGCAAGGCCAAAACACGGGACATCGCCGAACGGGGTCTGGTGGCAGGCGCAGCCAAAGTACTGATTTCCGGCCCATCCCCGGCCGCCGACATCACCCTGGTTCTGGGCGCCAATGATCATCTCCTGAAAGATCAAATGGTGGTCTCCAACGGCTCCTGCACCACCAATGCGCTGGCCCCGCTGCTGCGCGGCCTGGAAGAGGCCGTCGGCATTGAGACCGGGCACATGACCACGATCCACTGCTACACAGCCAGCCAGCCCATGGTGGATGCGCCGCGCGGCCCACTGGAGCGCAGCCGCGCAGGCGGGGTGTCCATGGTGCCCACGACCACCAGCGCCACACACCTCGTCACTCGGGTTCTGCCGCATCTGGAGGGGCGCATCACCGGCGCCGCCGTGCGCGTGCCCGCCATCAGCGTATCGGCAGTCGATCTGACCGTCACATTTAAACAGACCGTTGCGAAACCGGTGAATGACCTGCTGCTGGAGATCTTCGCCGGCAATCCCGTGATCGGCTTCACGTCAGACAGGGTTGTCTCCACAGACTTGCGCGCCCGCCCGGAGTCCCTGGTGATCGCCCTGCCCGAGACCTTGAGCGCCGGAGACCGGCAGGCCCGGATTTTCGGCTGGTATGACAATGAATGGGGATTTTCCCGGCGCATGATCGACATGGCCAGACGGATGACCGCGCCCGGCTGAGCCCCGCCTCACCGGATAGCTCGCTATCCGCTGTCCGGTAGAGAACGGCAAATCCGATGGCAGGGGATGTTCCCTACTGCACAACGGCTTCAACGATATAGGGCTCGGGAAACCAGAATTCTTCCAGATTGTCCCCTTCGCCGATCCGGTCAACCACAACGAACCTGCCGGGTTTCCCAAGCGGAGCGAGCACCCCGTGCCAGGTGCCCCGGTGCAGATTGACCGACTGCCCGGGCTGGCTGACAAAGGCTTTCAGGTTGACCGGCTGACCATCCTTGTCGCTGGCAACAATCACCAGCATGGGCACCCCATCGACCGGAATGAAGGCCTGGCTGCCGTCCGGGTGCCGCTCCACCATATCGACCTTGTAGGGCAGCGCGCGCGCCTTGGCATCAAACAGGCTGATGCCGGCGCGCCCGGATCCGAAGTCGAGCGCTGCCAGATCGTGGTGACGGCCGCACATGCCCTGATTGATAATCTTGTCCGGGGCGCCCGACACCTCCATCACCTCACCATAGGGCGCAAAGGCGGCCACAGTCAGCGGCACGGCCGTCAGGCCGGGGTTTGGTTTCCCGGTCCCCGTCACGGCAAAAGGTCCTTCAGCCGGTGCCGGGCAATGCGCTCCACCTGAAAACAGGCTTCGCGGAATTCGGTCTCCCGGTCATTGCCGATCCGCCGTTCAAAAGCGGCCAGAATGGATGGCTTGTCATGATCCCGAACGGCAATGATGAACGGAAACCCATGTTTCTCCACATAAGCTGAATTGAGCGCAGTGAAGGTCTCCCGCTCCTCGTCGGTCAGAAGATCCAGTCCGGCCTGCGCCTGTTCAGAGGCGCTTTCCGCCGTCAAACGCCCCGCCTGGGCAAGTTTGCCCGCCAGATCCGGATGGGCGTTCAAAACCCCAAGACGCTCGTCTTCGCTGGCGGAGCGGAACATGCGGCACAGGGCATTGTGAACCCCGGCGGCGCAATCATGGGCCGGGCCGAGTTCCAGATCAAAAGCGCGCTCCGCAATCCAGGGTGAATGCTCAAAAATGCCACCAAAACGCTCCACAAACTCCGCGCGGTCCATCCGGCTCGGCTTCAGGCTGCGCCGATGCGGATGCTGGGCCCGCCAATGGGCTGCGATATCGATCCGGCGCGGGCACCAGACCCCGTCATGGGCCTGGATATGCTGAAGAAATTTCTGCAGCGCGGTGATCTTTCCCGGACGCCCGGCGAGACGGCAATGCAGACCGACCGACATCATTTTCGGCACGTCCTCATCGCCTTCCGCGTAGAGCACGTCAAAGGCATTGCGCAGATAGTTGAAGAAATCCTCCCCGTCGGTCCAACCGGGAGAGACGGCAAAGCGCATGTCATTGGCTTCCAGGGTGTAGGGAATGATCAGCTGATCCCGGTCCTCCACTTCCAGCCAATAGGGCAGATCGTCATCATAGGTGTCGGAGATATAGTCAAAGCCCCCTTCTTCGGCGACCAGACGGACCGTGTTTTCCGAACAGCGGCCGGTATACCAGCCGCGCGGGCGTTCCCCAACGACTTCCGTATGCAGACGGATGGTTTCGGCAATCGCCGCCCGTTCTTCCTCTGCAGGCATGTCCTTGTGCTCAACCCATTTCAGGCCATGGCTCGCGATTTCCCAGCCCGCTTCCTTCATGGCCTCGACCTGCTCCGGACTGCGGGCGAGCGCTGTCGCCACCCCGTAGATGGTCAGCGGAATGCCGGCCCTGGTGAACAGGCGGTGCAAGCGCCAGAATCCGGCCCGGGCGCCATATTCATATATGGATTCCATGTTCCAGTGCCGCTGCCCCTGCCATTGGGCGGCTCCGGCAATATCGGACAGGAAAGCTTCTGAGGCCGCATCCCCATGCAGCACGCAATTCTCTCCGCCTTCCTCGTAATTGAGGACAAACTGAACCGCCACCCGGGCGTTGCCCGGCCATTTCGGGTCCGGCGGAAACGGGCCATAGCCCCTGAGATTGCGAACATAGCGTGACACGTATCACCTCCGGTGTTTTTCTTTTTATAGACCAAAATCCGGCCTGCAGTTTCAGGCATTTCTTGAAACAGTCACCTGCGATCCGGTGTCTGCTCCCGTTGGCTCCGGGTCATGCCGGTGCGCTGCAATAGGCTGCCAGAAACGCATCCACACCGGCGTCGACATGACGGTTGATTTCGTCATCTGAAGGTGCTTCCTGCAGAATGGCAAACAGCCGTTTGCGCCACAGATGCCCCGCCACCAGATCGTTGAAATGATAAACGGCCAAGTCGATCTCCCTGACCTGAAGCCGCCCGGCTGCGATCTCCGTTTGAAGGAAGCGGCCAAGCAGGGCCGCTGCTCTGCCAGCGCCTTCACTGTAAAACCGGGCTCCCAGATCCGGCATCTTGTTTGCCGCACCTATGACCACCCGTTGCGCTTGGATAACCTGTTCCGAACTCAGGATCCCGGCGATACAGCGCCCGAAGGCGGCCAGCTTGTCGCGCATGGACCCTTCGACCTCAAGCGCGGCTGCCATCTCGGGATAAAACCGTTGGCGTTCGCGGTCCACAAGGGCCTCGAACAGATCGACCTTGTCGGCAAAATAGACATAGAGCGTGCCCTTGGACACACCTGCTGCGCGGCAGATGTCGTTCATGCTCGCCGCGTCAAACCCCTTTTCAAAAAACACCTTGCCCGCACCATCTAATATCAGGTCTCGCTTGACCGGGTCCTCGCCTGCGGCATGGCGGCCGGGTTTGTCTTCGCAGGTGCGCTCGCGCGATCCGTCCGGGGCCAAAATTCGTGTATCCATCAAAACCTCCAGAGTCTGGAATATAATCGAACCATCTGGTTCGATAAACCCTTGAAACCCGGCATCGTCAGCGCTATCTGCTCAATCGAACCAACTGGTTCGACGCATTTCGACCGGCAAATCATATCCCGGGCAGGCAAAACCCGTCTCCCCGAACCCCGAAAAGCCCTTTTCATGAAACACGATCCGATTGATCAGCCTCAGCGCTCACAGTCACAGCCGGTGACCAGGGACAGCCTGGATCAGTCCCCAGCGTCCGGGACGCCCGCAAAGGCAAGACGCTCCTGGCGCAAACGCGTGCTTCCCGGCCTCATTGCTCTGGCCGCTCTCATAGGGGGCGCCTATGAGGGCCACGCATGGTGGACCACCGGCCGCTTCATGGTCTCAACCGACGACGCCTATGTTCAGGCCGACATCACCCTGATTTCCTCCCGGGTGCAGGGATATGTGAAGGTGCTTTCGGTTTCCGACAACGACCATGTCAAGGCCGGAGACATTCTGGTTAAGCTGGACGATGGCGATTTCCGGATCGCTCTCAATCTGGCCAAACGCAAGGTCGAGACTGCCAGCCAGACACTCAAACGCATCAAGGCCCAGATCGAAGCCGCCCGGGCTTCCGTTGCCCAGGCCGAAGCGAACCGGGACGCTGCCAAGGCCCAACTGCGCAATGCGAGGATCAGCTTCAGCCGGATCAGCGACCTTGTGGCCCGGAAGGTCACCTCTCAGGCCCAGCTGGACAGCGCCACCGAGGACCAGGATACGGCCCAGGCCAAGCTGGCCAGCGCCAAAGCGGCCGTCGACAGCGCCAAAGCCGAAATCGCGGTGCTTGAAGGGCAATATGGCGAGGCAAGGAGCCAACGCCAGGAACTGGAGCTGGACGTGGCCCAGGCACAGCGCAATCTCGACATGACAGTGCTGCGCGCGCCCACTAGCGGCACCATTGCCAATATTGCGATCGAAAAGGGAGATCTGGTGACAGCCGGCAAGCGTCTTGCCGCGCTGGTCCCGGACCGCAGCTACTATATTGAGGCCAACTTCAAGGAAACCCAGATGGAAGGGGTTGCCCCCGGTGCCAAGGTCCATCTGACCTTCGACGCCCTGCCGGGGCGGAGCTTTGACGGCACGGTTGCCTCTGTAGCACCAGCGACGGGCGCCATTTTCTCCCTGCTGCCCGCCGAAAACGCCACCGGAAATTTCACAAAGATTGTCCAGCGCGTTCCGGTCCGGATCAACATTCCCCAAAAGGCCCTTGAAACGCGCGCCATTCGCGCGGGCCTGTCGGTCGTCGTGGATGTCGACAGCCGCACAGCCGGAGACCATCCGGTCTCTGTCGCCCACGCGGACTGATCAGATGGCCACCGCAGAAGCCGCCGCCCCCCTGACCCGCCGGCGGCTTTTTGCCTTCCTGATCATGGTCGTCGGCATGTTCATGGCGATCCTTGACATTCAGATCGTTTCAGCTTCGCTCAAGGATATTCAAGCGGGCCTGTCCGCCAGTTCCGACGAGATCAGCTGGGTTCAGACCAGTTACCTGATTGCCGAAGTGGTCATGATCCCGCTGTCGGGATTTCTTGCCCGGATGATGTCGACCCGGTTGCTGTTCACGCTTTCTGCCCTTGGTTTCACGGTTTCCTCGCTCCTGTGCGCAGCCTCCGGGTCCATCAATGAAATGATCCTGTGGCGTGGCCTGCAAGGGTTCCTGGGCGGCGGCATGATCCCCTCGGTCTTTGCCGCCGCTTTTACCATCATCCCACCCGACAAGCGCAATATCGTCTCACCCCTGATTGGCCTGATCGCCACCCTGGCCCCAACGGTCGGCCCGACGGTCGGGGGCTATCTCGGCCATGCCTTTTCATGGCACTGGCTGTTCCTGATCAATGTCGGCCCCGGGATCGCCGTAACCCTTGGGGCATGGACCCTGATCGATTTTGACAAGCCGGACTGGACCCTGTTGCCCCGCTTCGACTGGTGGGGGCTTATAGCCCTGGCCGCGTTTCTCGGTGGCCTTGAATATGTGCTGGAAGAAGGACCCTCCAATGACTGGCTGCAGGACGAGACCGTCGCGGTCCTGGCCGCCGTCATGATTGTGGGCGGCCTTATCACCTTCTGGCGGGCCCTCACCCGTGACGAGCCGGTGGTCGATCTGTCTTCCTTCCTGAACACCAACTTCGCCGTTGGCTCCCTGTTCAGTTTTGTTATGGGAATCGGCCTTTACGGTCTGACCTATCTTTACCCGCTCTATCTGGGGTCCGTCCGGGGATATGACAGCCTCATGATCGGCGAGACGGTCTTCGTCTCCGGTATTGCCATGTTCTGTTCCGCGCCTCTGGCCGGTTTCCTGTCGGCCCGCATGGATCTGCGCCTCATGCTGCTCATTGGCTTTCTCGGCTTCGCCACCTCAACATGGCTGCTGACAGGCATGACCGCAGAGTGGGACTTCAATCAATTGCTGCTGCCACAGATCCTGCGCGGTCTGTCCCTGATGATCTGCATGGTGCCAATCAACAATCTTGCACTCGGCACCCTGCCGCCATCCAAAATGAAGGGCGGCTCAGGCCTGTTCAATCTCACGCGCAACCTTGGGGGCGCCGTCGGGCTTGCGGGCATCAACACGATCCTGTCCGACCGCCAGGACCTTCACAGCTTGCGCCTGTCGGAGGCCGTGTCCTGGAGCAATCCGGAAGCCATGCGGCAGCTCAACATGATGGCGGCGAATTTGCAGGCCCGTGGGATCGATGGCCAGACGGGTGCACTCAAGCAGATGGCAGACCGGGTTGCGGCCCAGGCGCTGGTTCTGTCCTATATTGACGTTTTCCTGCTGATTTCCCTGCTGTTTGCGACTTTGGCCGCCGCGGCGCTGCTGATGCGGAAACCGCCTGCGGCGGCCTCTGCCCCGTCCCATTGATTTGGGGAATAGCTGTTGCCTCGCGCCGGTCAGATTGCGCAAGGAGGAAGCCCATCCCCCCGGCCAGGCAGCTGTTGCAGGCACGCGCGCAATTTGCCGGTGACGAATTCCATAGCCAGCACGATTACAAAGATCACCAGAATGATGGTCCATTCCAAAAATACGGACCTGAAGGGCCGCTTCATCGAAGCTCAACCGGGCTGCTGGCCCCTGACAAGCGTTGAGCTGGTCTCTTCAAATGCCTGTTTCCCGGCGCTCCACAGGCCGCCTCCGGCAGCGCCGTCACCGCGCCGGCAAGCCGGCCAGAAACGCCTGGATGTGCCGGATCATGAAATCCAGAAACAGACGCACTTTGGGGTCCTGCCGCTTGCGGTGGGTAAACAGGCAGGCCATCTGTACCGGCACCGGCGGCTCGTTTTCCAGCACAGGCACAAGCCGCCCGGCCGCCAGGTGATCGGCAACTTCAAAAACCGGTTTCAGGACAATGCCATGGCCCTCCAGCGCCCAGCCGGTCAGAACATCCCCGTGGTCGGATTCAAACGGGCCGCGGACACTCACCCGTTTGACACCCTCGCGGGTTTGCAGGGGCCATTGGAATTCGGGCGCCCCGGGATAGCGCATGTTGAGGCAGTCATGGGCACCGGAGCCCAGATCCTGGCTGCCGCGTGGCGCGCCCTTGCGTTCCAGATAGTCCGGGGCGGCGCATAACACCCGCGCACAGTCCGCAATGGTGCGGATCTTCAAGGTGGAATCTTCCGGAAGGCCCAAAAAGAAGGCCGCATCCAGCCCTTCTCCGGTCAGATCCACCTTGCGGTCCGACAGGCGCAGCCGGATATCGATCAGCGGATTGGCCTGTTTGAACTGCGGGATGGCCGGGGCGATCAGCCTTTGGCCCAGGCCGATGGGCGCGGCAATGAACAACGTGCCCCTAGGTGAGCGGGTCGCGGTGCTGATCTCCGCCTCCGCCTCTTCCACCGCATCGATGATCTTGGTCGCCCCCCGGTAAAACAAGGTGCCATGCTCGGTCGGGCTCAGCGCCCGGGTGGTGCGCTGAAACAGGCGGACATTCAAATGCTCTTCAAGCTGGGAAACCCTCGCGGAGGCAACAGCAGAAGAAATGCGCAGATCACGTGCCGCAGCGGACATGTTGCCCAATTCATAGACCCGCAAAAACGTCCGAATATTCTCCAGATAGGCCACAGCCCGATTATTCCGTTTTTTTTGAAACTGCTCGGAATTATGTCGAGATACCAGAGAATTTCAAGTTAGACTAGGCTTGGCCGGACGATAGGACTGGAGAGACATTCATGCTGGACATCGCCATCATCTGGGACTGGCTGGAATTTGCCGTCAGATGGCTGCACGTGGTTACGGCGATTGCCTGGATCGGGTCGTCTTTCTATTTCATCGCCCTGGATCTCGGCCTGCGCAAATCCCCCCATTTGCCAGCCGGTGCCTTTGGCGAGGAATGGCAGGTCCATGGCGGTGGGTTCTACCACATCCAGAAATACCTGGTGGCACCGGAAAACCTGCCCGAGCATCTGGTCTGGTTCAAATGGGAAGCCTATTCCACCTGGCTGTCCGGCGCCGCCCTCTTGATGATCGTCTACTGGGTCGGCGGGGAACTGTTCCTGATCGATCCGGAAAAGACGGATATGGCCCTGTGGCAGGGCATCCTGATCTCCGCCGGGTCCCTCACAATCGGCTGGCTTGTCTATGACCGGCTGTGCAAATCAAAGCTCGGCGACAGCCCCACCCTGCTCATGATCCTGCTGTTCCTGCTGCTGGTGGCCATGGGCTGGGGCTACACCCATGTCTTTACCGGCCGGGCGATGATGCTGCATCTGGGTGCTTTCACCGCCACCATCATGACGGCGAATGTGTTTCTCATCATCATTCCCAACCAGAAGATCGTTGTGGCCGATCTGAAGGCCGGGCGGACGCCGGACGCAAAATACGGCAAGATCGCCAAGCTGCGCTCCCTGCACAACAATTACCTGACCTTGCCGGTCGTTTTCCTGATGCTCAGCAATCACTACCCGCTTGCCTTTGCCTCCGAATACAATTGGGTGATTGCCGGGCTGGTCTTCCTGATGGGCGTAACAATCCGGCATTATTTCAACACCAAACATGCGGGCAAGGGCGCGCCCATGTGGACCTGGCTGATCACCGCCATCCTGTTTGTGATCATCATTCAGCTGAGCATGGCGCCCATGTGGAAGGACAGCAGTCTGGAGACCTCCGAAGCCCGGCCGCTAACCCCGGCCGAACAGGTCTTTGCTGACGCGAAGGGATTTGAGGATGTCATGGCCATCGTGCCGGGGCGCTGTTCCATGTGCCATGCGCGCGAGCCCTTTTATGACGGCATTCACTGGGCGCCCAAGGGCATCGTCCTGGAGACCAGGTCCGATGTGATCCGCGCGGCCCAGAAGATCTATCTGCAGGCGGGCCTGACCAATGCCATGCCACCGGCCAATGTCTCCTTCATGGAAGCGGACGAGCGGCGCACCATCGTCAACTGGTACCGGGATGCCCGCTCCAAGTCCCCGTTTGGCATCGCTGCGAAATAAAACCGCCGCAAAGTCTCTTTCTGCCTTCCTCTTGAAAAGTCGCCGAGTCCGGCCGCCCTCTTGCTACTGGTGGCACCGGGCGGCTATCGTAGCGGTACGGACTGGGCAGAGAGTGCTCTGGCCGTTCCCTCCTGCAAAGCCGATACGCCATGTTCACTGTCCTTGCCAACCGCACCTACTGCCACCTGTTTGCCGCGCAGATCCTGGCGCTGTTCGGCACCGGCCTGATGACCGTGGCTCTCGCCCTTTTGGCTTATGACCTTGCCGGGCCCAATGCGGGTGCGGTGCTTGGCACCGCGCTCGCCATCAAGATGATCGTCTATGTGACCCTGTCGCCGGTGGCGGCAGGGCTTACGGCACGCCTGCCCCGCCGGGCCGTTCTGGTTACGCTGGACCTGATCCGGGCAGGCACCGCGCTTGCCCTGCCCTTTGTGACGGAAGTCTGGCAGATCTTTGTGCTGATCGCCGTCCTGCAATCCGCCTCCGCCGCCTTCACCCCGACCTTTCAGGCCACCATTCCCGATGTGCTGACAGAGGAGGACGATTACACCAATGCGCTGTCGCTCGCCCGCCTGGCCTATGACATGGAAAACCTGCTCAGCCCCGTGGTGGCCGCAACGCTGATCGGGCTGGTTGGTTATCACTGGCTGTTCAGCGGCACCGTCGCCGGTTTTCTGCTGTCTGCCCTTCTGGTTGTCACCGTAACCCTGCCGGTGGCCAATGCCGTCAAGGGCCTGTCCGCTTTCAAACGGATTTCCCAGGGCTTGCGGATCTATCTCCAGACCCCGCGCCTGAAAGGCCTTTTGGCCCTCAACCTGACCATCGCCGGAGCCGGGGCCATCGTTATCGTGAACTCGGTCGTCATTGTCAAAACCCTGCTGAACGGCACGAACAGCGATCTGGCGCTCGCCATGGCCGCCTATGGCGGCGGCTCCATGGCAATGGCTCTTGCCCTGCCCCGCGTGCTGACCATGGTCAACGACCGGACCCTCATGTTCTGGGGCGCCATCGCGCTGCCGCTTCTGGTGTCAGGTTTTGCCGCAATGATGGTTTTTGCGCCTCCGGCAGACCTGTGGCCCTGGCTGTTGGTGACCTGGCTGCTGATGGGGCTCGGCAATTCGGCTGTGCTGGTGCCCTCCGGACGGCTGCTGCGCAAATCCGCCCATCCGGAAGACCGGCCCATGGTCTTTGCCGCGCAGTTCGCTCTCTCCCATGGCTGCTGGCTGATCACCTACCCGCTGGCCGGGTGGCTGGGCAGCAGCGCCGGTCTGCCGGTGACCCTGATCACCCTTGCTGGCGTTGCCGCCATCGGCACGCTTTTAGCCTCCCGACTGTGGCCCTCGGACGACCGGGACGTGATTGCCCATGAGCATCCCGAGCTGCCGCCCGATCATCCCCATCTGAAGCACGCCCATGGCAAACATCACGCCCATATTTATGTGATCGACACCTTGCACGCGACCTGGCCCGCCCAGCGGTTCTAGAGCATCGTGCGATAAGCCGCCGCGCCTGCTTTTTCCCGAAACACGCCACGGCCCATCTGATCGCGCAAAGCTGCCGCAAGATCGGGCAGCCCCCATCCTTCGCGGAGCATCCGGCAAATACTTAGAGCACCGCAAAAGACAAACCGGTTTGAAACCGAAGGAACCCGGCCCGCTCAGGTCATCACATCCGGCGCCGTGCGCCCGGTATGGGCCTGTAAACGGCTGATCGCGGAGACCGCCCCGGCAATCTCCTGAAGAGCTGCCTGGGTTTCAATGCCCAGGTCACCGGTCTCCGGCTCATAACGCTCCAGATAGACCCGGATGGTGGCGCCTTCCGTCCCCGTGCCCGACAGGCGCAAGACACCGCGCCCGCCGCCCTCGAACCAGATCCGGATGCCCTGATTGCGGCTGACGGAACCGTCGACCGGATCTTCATAAGAGAACTGGTCAGCCGCCGTGACCGTGCAGCCCCCGGCGTCCGTTCCTTCCAGTCCCGGCAGTTTCTCCACCAGCTCCGCAAAGAGGGTCTTGGCCGCTTGCGCATCCACCGCTTCATAGTCGTGACGCGAATAATAGTTCCGGCCATAGGTTGCCCAATGGCGGGTCAGGATGTCCTGGACGGAACCACCCCGTACTGCCAGAATGTTCAGCCACAACAGCACAGCCCACAGGCCGTCCTTTTCGCGCACGTGGTCAGAGCCCGTGCCTGCGCTTTCCTCACCGCACAGGGTCACCTTGCCCGCGTCCAGCAGATTGCCGAAGAATTTCCAGCCTGTCGGGGTCTCATAACAGCCGATGCCGAGCTTTTCAGCGACCCGGTCACAGGCCGAGCTGGTGGGCATGGACCGGGCGACACCGGCCAGCCCTTTGGCATAGCCCGGCGCCAGATGGGCGTTGGCGGCCAGCACTGCAAGACTGTCTGAGGGCGTGACATAAATGCCCTTTCCCAGGATCATGTTCCGGTCGCCATCGCCATCGGATGCGGCCGCAAAATCCGGCCCGTCCGCAGACATGACCAGATCCACCAGCGGCTTGGCCCAGATCGGGTTCGGATCTGGATGGCCTTTGCCGAAATCAACAGAAGGCACAGCATTGAGAACCGAGCCGGGCGCCGCCCCCAGCTCGTCTTCCAGGATCGCCTTGGCATAGGGGCCGGTTACTGCATGCATGGCATCAAAACGCAAAGAGAACCCACTCTCGAACAGGGCCCGGATCTTCGCAAAATCAAACAGGGAACGCATCAGCTCCGCATAGCTGGCCACGGGATCCACGATCTCCACCACCATGGCCCCAAGCTGCTGTTCCCCCGGCACCGTCAGATCAAGGTCTTCACTGTCCAGCGTGTGGTATTCGCTGATCTTTGTGGTTTCCTCATAAATGGCGGCGGTCACCGTTTCCGGAGCCGGGCCGCCATTGGAAATGTTGTACTTCAGACCGAAATCCGCATCGATCCCGCCCGGATTGTGGCTCGCCGAGAGGATCAGCCCGCCATCCGCCTTGCTCTTGCGGATCAGGTTGGAGGCTGCCGGGGTCGACAAAAGCCCGTTGGCCCCGACGATCAGGCGCTTGGCCCCATTGGCCGCCGCCATGCGCAGGATCGTCTGAATGGCTTCGGCATTAAAGAACCGGCCGTCGCCACCAACAACCAGCGTCTTGCCGGCGGCTCCACCCGTGCCGTTGAAGACCGACTGGACAAATGCTTCCACATAGCCGGGGGCCATGAAGACCCGGGTCTTCTTGCGCAGCCCGGACGTTCCAGGCTTTTGCCCTTCGAACGGCGTACAGCTATAGGTAACCTTGGACATGATGGTCAGTGCTCCTTACGCAAACGGTCGTGGACGGGGAAAGAGGGCTGCCGCTTTCCGCCGTCCGCTTTTGAAACTGGTATGGGGGATGAAGTGTCCTGGCAAATTATGTGCGTGCCTCTTGAACGAGCCGCTTGAAACCTGTTCGGGACCGGCAGATCAAACATGAAGATGCGATCCCTTCCCGGGCGCGTACCGTAGCGGCCTCCACACCTTAAAACAAGACAAGCGGATGCCTGCCGATTCGGCAAATTAGTCCTTGGAGATGTTGGTTTTATGATCCGCTTCGGACAGAAGCGGCATGAACAGGGAAAACAGCTCCGCCTGGGACGAGATGGTGCATTTGCGGTAGAGTTGCTTGCGGATCACCTTGACCGTCTGAAAGCTGATGCCGAGCCGGAGCCCGATCGACACGGACGAATGTCCGCGCAGGATCAACAGCGCCACCTCTGCCTGGCGCGGGCTGAGCCGGACTCCAAGCTTCTGTTCCCCGGCCGCGATCAGCCGCCGGGTCAGATCCGCCTCCGAATAGACCCCGCCTGTTTCCAGTGCGCACCAGTGCTGCCCGGCAAGACTGCACACGATGGGGGCCAGACGACTGGCCAGATGCAGGTCCCGGCTGGAATAGCGCCGCGCAGAAGACGCATCTCGTCCAAGGCAGATATGCACCGAAACGCCTTTTGACGGATAGGCGATATAGCCGATCTCATCGATCAGCGTGGTCCGCTGATAATAGGATGCGTAATATTCGTTTCGCTGGAACTGGTCCGGCGCAATGTCTTTCAACCGGTAGAGCCCGGCGGGCGCTTCCTCCACATGCAGGGTGTGGAACGGATCCAGCAGGTAGATCCCGGCGACATAGTCACTGTCGAGTTTTTCATGCACCCGCTTTTCAACCGCCTGGGCAAACAGGACTTCCGGCTGCCGGTCCTGGAAATAAGCCAGCATGGTGGTGTTGTCGATCTGGAAGCAGCGGTTGAGCCATTGATACAGCACCCCTTCAAAGCGCTCACTGCCAAGCGCTGCGATCGCCTCGCCCAAATGGCCTTCCGCTGAATTTGGCAGATGCACCGCCGCCCCCTTTAAGATACCTCCTTGGGGGTATATACCCCTAAATTTGTTCTTTTTACGCTCAAAAACATAAAAAGAGGGGTATCATGCAAGACGCGCAGATGACCAGCCCGGAAATTGCCGTTTCCGTTAATCAAGTTGTCAAACGCTATGGCAGCTTCACTGCGCTGCATGGGGTTTCGCTCGACATCAGAGAACGGGAATTCTTCACCCTGCTGGGGCCGTCCGGCTGCGGTAAGACCACGCTTTTGCGCACCATTGCCGGGTTTGAGGACGTCAGCAGCGGCCATATCCGCCTGAAGGGGACCGATCTGACCGCGCTGCCGCCCCACAAGCGGCCGGTCAACACCGTGTTCCAGCAATATGCCCTTTTCCCCCATATGAGCGTTACCGAAAACGTCCTGTTCGGTCTTTTGCGCAAGGGCTGGAGCCGGGTGGACGCCGAGCGCCGCGCGCAGGATGTGCTGGAGCTGGTGCAGCTTTCCGAGTTCGCCAAACGCAAACCTGCGCAATTGTCCGGTGGCCAGCAGCAGCGGGTTGCGCTCGCCCGTGCCCTTGCCCCCCGGCCCGAAGTTCTGCTGCTGGATGAGCCACTCTCCGCCCTGGACCTGAAACTGCGCCAGGCCGTTCGCACCGAGCTGAAGACACTGCAACGGGAAACCGGCATCGCCTTCATCTTTGTGACCCATGACCAGGAAGAAGCGCTGACGATGTCAGACCGCATTTCGGTCATGTCCAACGGGCGGGTTCAGCAGATCGGCTCGCCCAGAGAGATTTATGAAACGCCTGTGAACCGCTTCGTGGCCGATTTCATCGGCGAGACCAACCTGCTTGACGTGAACGTCATCGCCATTGACGGGGATCTGGCCTCCGTGGTCCTGCCCGGCGGCACCCCGTTCCGGTGTCCTGCCGCCGCCGTTGTCGATCCGGGCCTGGGTCATTTGTCCGTCCGGCCGGAGCGCATTCAGGTTACTGGTGCAGGCGCCGGAGAACTGAGCGCAACAGTGACGGGCCACACCTATCTGGGCACGGATATTCAGCTGCATGTCCGCCTTGCCGATGACGAAACCCTGACGGTTCGCCTGCAAAATGCGGAAACCACCCAAGTGCCTGAAAAAGGCACGGAAGTTGGCCTGAAACTGGAAGCAGGTGCCGCGCGCCTGCTGGCAGACTGATGGCTGCCGGTGCGCCCATGGGCGCCGGCACCTCATCGGAAATCTACAAGGGCAATGCGGGCCGGCTGATGCTGCCCACCTGGGTCTTTATCGGCATTTTCCTGCTGGCACCGGTTGCCATGATGGCGGTCTACTCGGTCCTGACCAAAGAGTTTCGGGGCGGGGTTATCTGGGATTTTTCCCTTGCGGCCTATGACCAGTTCTTTTTCGACCGGGGCCTGTTTGGAGACGAGCCGCCGCGGCTTGAATGGACCTATATCGGCATTTTCTGGCGCTCGATCTGGCAGGCCGGTCTGGCGACTTTTGTCTGCCTGCTGATCGGCTTTCCGACCGCCTGGTTCATCGCCACACGGGAGGCCAGAACACGCTCCATCTGGCTGTTTCTGATCACCATTCCTTATTGGGTCAATCTTCTGATCCGCACGGTGTCCATGAAATTCCTGATCCGCGACACCGGGCCGCTCAACGAATTCCTTCTGGCCAGTGGCGTCATTTCCGAGCCGCTTGGCCTGATCAACACCAACTTCGCCGTTCAGCTGGGCCTGTTCTATTCCTACCTGCCCTTCATGGTTCTGCCCATCTATGCGGCTGTCGAACGGTATGACTTTTCCCTTTCCGAGGCCGCTGCCGATCTTTATGCAGGCACCTGGACGATCCTGCGTCTGGTGATCCTGCCGGTGGTGAAGCCGGGCATTGTCGCAGGCTGTATTCTGGTGTTCGTTCCCTCCCTCGGCGCCTTTCTCGCCCCCGACCTGCTGGGCGGAGCCAAGACCTTCATGATCGGCTCCCTGATTGAGGAACAGTTCAAGGGCAATGCGGGCAACTGGCCCTTTGGCGCTGCCGCCTCGATGATCCTTCTGACGCTGGTTCTGTGTATCCTGCTGATCTATGCTCGCAATCAGACCCGGGCGGAGGCACGGTCATGACCGCCAAGACAGACATCCGCCGTTTTCCCGGTTTTCTTGCCATCACGCTCACCTGCCTCATCGTACTCTACGCGCCGCTCATCGTCGTGGCCGTCTATTCTTTCAACGCCTCCACCTCGATCACCAATTGGGGCGGCGTGTCGCTGAAATGGTATCTGGATGTCTTTACCGGTCCGGAGGCCCCGAAGTTTCAGCAGGCGGCCGTCAACTCTCTGACCATCGCCGTCTGTGCGGCCGTCACCGCGACCGCCATTGCAACGGCCGCCGCCGTGGCCATGACCCGGGCCGGGCGCTTTCGCGGCAAGACCTTCAGCTTTGCCCTGATCAACCTGCCTTTGATGGTGCCCGAAGTGGTAACCGCAGTTGCCAGCCTGGTGTTCTTTTCCGCCATCGGCTTCACCACCGGCCTCCTCACCATCCTGATCGCCCATATCGTCTTCTGCATTCCCTTTGCCTATCTGCCGATTTCGGCAAGAATGCAAAGCGTTTCCGACATGTATGAACAGGCGGCGATGGATCTTTACGCCACCCCGCGCGAAGCCTTTACGCTGGTGCTGCTGCCCCTGATGATGCCCGGCATTCTTTCCGGCTTTCTTCTGGCCTTCATCATCTCCCTGGATGACTTCCTGATCACCAATTTCGTGAAAGGCGCAGGGATCGAAACCCTGCCGACCGCCATTTTCGGCTCGGTCAAACAGGGTATCAAACCGAATATCATGGCCATTTCCACCCTCATGCTGGGGGTGTCGATCGTCTTTGTTTCCCTGTCCTGGCTGATTGGCCGGGCAGGCCAAACCCGAAAATAACAATAAAAGAGCACACCCAGACAGAGTGGAGTTTGAAATGAAGAAATTGCTTCTCACAACCGCACTGGCCCTCGCCAGCCTCACCGGCGCGGCCCAGGCCGAAGGAAAATTGTCGATCTATCACTGGTTCGAATACATCCCCCAGGAGCTGCTCGACAAATTTGCCAAGGAATACGACGTCGAAGTCACCATGGACACGTTCGACAGCAACGAGGCGCTGCTGGCCTCTCTTAAAGCCGGCAAGCTCGGCAGCTATGACGTGGCCGTGCCCGGCGACTACATGGTGGAGATCATGAAGGGGGAAGGCATGCTCGATACATTCGAGCCCTCGGAACTCTCCAATTTCGGCAATATTGAAGACAAGTGGCTGGATGTGTCTTTTGATCCGGGCCGCAAGAGCTCCATTCCCTATCAGTGGGGCTCCACCTCCTTTTCCGTCAACAAGGATGTCTATGGCGGCAAGCTGGACAGTCTCGCCCTGATCTTTGATCCGCCCGCCGAGCTGAAGGGCAAGATCAACGTGCTCGACACGGCCGGAGAAACCCTGACACTGGCCTCGCTCTATCTCGGCATTCCCCAGTGCACCAGTGACCGCGCCCAGCTGAAGGAGCTGAACGCCCTGGTGCAGAAAGCCAAGGCCGATTGGGCCTCCTTCGGCTCCGACGTTGCCAAGGACGTGCTTGTGTCCGGGGACGCCGCTGCGGGCATGATCTGGTCCGGCTTTTCCGCCAAGGCCCGTGGAGAAGGCGCCAATATCGAATATGTCTTCCCGAAAGAAGGCATGATCGTCTGGATGGACAATGTGGTGCTTCTGAAGGACGCTCCGAACCGGGAAAACGCCCTGAAGTTCATGAACTTCCTGCTGGAGCCGGAAAACGCGGCAGCTGTTACCAACTATGCCCAGTATACCGCCGGGGTGAAGGGCGTTGAAGAGTTCCTGACGCCGGAAGTTGCCAATTCGCCGGAATCCAACCCGCCTGCAGACCAGAAGGGTGTCTTCGTTCAGGCCTGCCCGGAAGAGGTGCAGGTGCTTTATGACGCCATCTGGACCAATTTGAAAAAGTAAGCTGGGAACTGCGGCCATGAAACTGGCTCTCTACCAGGGTCCGCCGATCGGCGGTGATATCGAGGCGGGCTTTGCCCGTCTCGAAACCCAGCTGGCAGCAGCAGGACGGGCCGGGGCCCAGATGGCCGTTTTCCCGGAACTGTTCCTGCCCGGCTACAACCGGCCGGACCTGCACCAGGACCTGTCCCAGCCCCTGGGCGGCCCCTGGTGCGAACGGTTTTCATTCCTTGCGAAACAGACCGGCTGCGGCCTTACCCTTGGCTGGGCCGAGCGGGACGGCAGCACCGTTTACAACAGCGCAAGTGCCTATGACGGGGCAGGCAATCTGCTCGGCCACTACCGCAAGATCCAGCTTTTCGGGGACATGGAAAAGGCAAGCTTTTCCCCGGGCGACAGCTACAGCCTGTTCGACTTTGCGGGCCACAGAACCGCGCTCTTGATCTGCTATGACATCGAATTTCCCCAGCATTGCCGCGCACTGGCAGATCAAGGCGTCAGCCTGGTTCTCGTGCCGACCGCCAATCCCGCGCGCTTTGAGCATGTCTCGCAGACATTCGTTCCCGCCCGTGCGGCGGAAACCGGCGTGACCATCGTCTACGCCAATTTTTGCGGCTCGGAATACGGCCTCACTTTTGCCGGTCACTCCGTCATGGCCGGTCCGGACGCGCAGATGATGGCCGCTGCCGGGCGCGGCGAGGCCCTGCTGGTGGCCGATATTGGCCCGGTCCGGGAGATCGCTCCGGATCTTATGTCCATGCAACACAAAGACTTTCGGGAGGCAAAACTCACATGACCCTTCAGAGCCAGATCACCACCGATGCGGTGCTGACCGCCGACACCCACCTGATCCAGTCTTTTGCCGATCTGGACCTTTTGAAACAAAATGGCGCCCGCACGGTGATTGTCGGTGCCAAGGGCGCCATGGTGCGCGACAGTGAAGGCAATGAGCTGATTGACGGAATCGGCGGCCTGTGGTGCGTCAATGCCGGTCATGGCCGGGCGGAAATCATCAGCGCCATCACCGAGCAATTGCAGCAGCTCGATTTCTATTCGACCTTTTACAATTTCACTCATCCGGCCGCGGCCGCTCTTGCCCGGAAGATTGCAGAACTGGCCCCCGGCCACCTGAACACGGTCTATTTTGCCAATTCCGGCTCGGTGGCCAATGACAGCGCCGTGCGCATCCTGCACCATTACAACAACCGTCTGGGCCGGCCGAACAAGAAAAAGATCCTGAGCCGCTTTGGCGCCTATCACGGCTCCACCCACCTTGCCATGGCCATGACGACCCCGGTCTATTCAGACGGCTGGGACGCTGCGGACGGCCTTGTCCATCACCTCAAGAGCCCGCACCACTGGCGCGAGGGGGAAGGCCTGACGGAAAGCGAATTCTGCGATCTGCTGGTCGCCGATCTCAAAGATACGGTTGAGCGCCTTGGCGCGGACAATATCGCAGCCTTCATTGCCGAGCCCATCCAGGGCGCGGGCGGGGTCATCACGGCACCGAACGGCTATCACAAGCGCATGGCGGCAGTCTGCGCTGCCTATGACATCAAATATATTGCCGATGAGGTTGTCACCGCTTTCGGTCGGCTCGGGCATTTCTTTGCCTCTGAAGAGGTCTTCGGCCACACGCCCGATATCATCACCACCGCCAAGGGCCTCACCTCCGGCTATCAGCCCCTGTCAGCCACCATTGTGTCCGACGAGATTCACGAGGTGATATCCCGCCCAGGCGGCATGTTCCTGCATGGCATGACCTATTCCGGCCACCCGGCCGCCGCCGCCGCAGGCCTTGCCAATATCGCGCTTCTGGAACGCGAGCGCATTCCGGAAAAGGTGCGCACCAGCGGCAAACTGTTTGAAAGCACGTTGCACAAGCTGGCGGAGCACGGGATCGTCGGCGAAGTGCGTGGCAGCCATTTCATGATGGGTATCGAATTCGTCAAGGACAAGGCCACCAAGCTGGGCTTTCAGCCAGAAGACAAGATCGGCCTGAAACTGGCACGTGCGGCCCAGAAACGCGGCCTGATCGCCCGCCCCCTTGGAAATATCCTGATCCTGTCCCCCACCCTGATCATGACCGACGACCAGATCCGTCAGGTTGGCGCCATTTTGGAAGACAGTATCGAGGACGTCGCCAAAAGCGTTTGAGACGCAGCAAAGGCCGGCCCATCAGAGGCTTGGCCCCTATGCCATGAACGGGAGATGAGCCCCATGACAGCGGAAAAAGTGGAGGCCCTTGTGGTTGGCGGTGGACAGGCCGGGATCGCCATGAGCGAACACCTGACCGGCCACGGCCTCAGCCATGTGGTTCTGGAACGGGGCCGCATTGCCGAACGCTGGCGGTCCGAGCGCTGGGATTCCCTTGTCGCCAACGGTCCGGCCTGGCATGACCGGTTCCCTGGTCTCATCTTTCATGAAGACGGACCCGAAGCTTTTGTGCCCAAGGAACGGGTGGCGGACTATTTCGTCCGTTATGCGGAGCATATCAAGGCCCCGGTGCGCTGCGGTGTCGAGGTGACCAGCGTGACGCAGCTAAGGGGCAAACCGGGCTTCCAGGTTGACACAAGCGCCGGGACTTTTGAGGCCCGTGCCGTCATCTCCGCAACCGGCGCCTTTCAGACACCGCTGATCCCGGACATTCTCCCCAGGGACAGCGGCCTGCACCAGATCCACTCGGCCCACTATAAAAACCCGGAAGAGCTGCCGGAGGGGGCCGTGCTGGTGGTGGGAGCCGGATCCTCCGGCAGCCAGATCGCCGAAGAGCTTTTGACCGCCGGGCGCAGGACCTATCTTTCGGTCGGGCCCCATGACCGCCCGCCCCGGCGCTATCGCGGCCGGGACTTTGTCTGGTGGCTCGGCGTCCTGAACAAATGGGACAAGGAAGCCTCCCCCGCAGATGAGCATGTCACCATCGCGGTGAGCGGCGCCAGGGGCGGCCGGACGGTGGATTTCCGCCGCTTTGCAGAAAGAGGCATGGTACTGCTCGGGCGCACGGAACGCTATGCGGATGGCAGTCTGCATCTGGCAGACGATCTTGCCGCCAACATCTCCCGGGGCGACGCGGCTTACCTTGCGCTTCTGGACGAGGCCGACGCCTATGTTACCCGCACAGGTATCGACTTGCCGGAAGAACCTGAGGCCCGGCAGATCGGCCCGGCTCCCGATTGCATAACCCGCCCTTTGCGGCAGCTGAACCTGAGGGCGGCGGGCATTTCAACCGTCATCTGGGCCACAGGCTTTACCCGCAATGACAGCTGGCTAAACCTGGATGCCTTTGACGCTAAAGGGGCGCCTGTTCACCGGCGCGGCATATCCCCCGTGCCCGGCCTTTATTTCCTCGGCCTTCCCTGGCAGACCCGGCGTGGCTCGTCCTTCATCTGGGGCGTGTGGTATGACGCCCGATATCTGGCCGACCACATCGCCAAACAGGCCGCCTATCTGCGCTATCCCGGCCCGGCTTGACCATCAACATCTGGAGCGGCTCATGGCCCATAAAAGATTCCGCAAGTTCAACACCAAGGACACCTATCCCGACCAGAAGCTGGACAATGACCTTTGCCAGGTGGTCGCCGCCAGGGGCACAATGATCTTCGTGCGCGGCCAGATCGGCCAGGACCTAGAGACATCACACTCCGTTGCCATCGGCGATGCGGCGGGTCAGGCGGAGCAGGCCATGGCCAATATCAAGATGCTGGTGGAAGAGGCCGGCGGCAAGCTGGAGCATATCACCAAGGTCACGATCTATCTGGTCGATCCCCGGTTCCGGGAAGACGTCTACCGGGTGGTGGGCAAGTGGCTGAAAGGGGTGTTTCCGGTTTCCACCGGTCTTGTTGTCTCCGCCCTCGCCCGGCCCGAATGGCTGGTGGAAATCGATGCCATTGCCGTTGTTCCCGATGCTGACACCTAGCCCGTCCGCCACGGTCCAAAGGAGGCCACGATCATGACCTTTTCCATCGCCGCCCGCTGCCAAACCACCGGCAGCCTGGGCATGGCCATTTCGTCCTCCTCCCCGGCCGTTGCCGCCCGCTGCGCCTTTGCAAGGGCCGGCACTGGGGTTGTCGCCACCCAGAACATCACCGATCCGTCCCTTGGACCCAAGGGCCTTGACCTGATGGCGGGAGGGCTTGGTGCGCAAGCCGCCCTTGCCCGCCTTCTGGAAGGCTACGACACGGCGGACTGGCGCCAGCTTATCTTCCTGGATGCAAACGGACAGACGGCGGTCTTCTCAGGCCGGCATACCCTTGGCACCAACGCCACGGCCCTGGGGCCGGACTGCGCGGCAGCCGGAAACCTCCTCGCCAATCGCGATGTCCCTCAGGCCATGACCGACACCTTCAGCGCCTCAACCGGCGCTTTGGGCGACCGGCTGATCGCAGCCCTTGAGACGGGTCTTGCCACAGGCGGTGAAGCTGGCCCGGTCCATTCCGCCGGTCTTTATCTGGTGCGGGATGTCAGCTGGCCGGTCGCTGATCTCAGGGTCGATTGGGCCGAGCAAGACCCGATCGCAGACCTCAAAACACTCTGGAACCTCTACAAGCCCCAGCTGAACGACTATGTCACCCGTGCCCTGAACCCGGCCTCGGCACCGGACTACGGAGTTGCCGGAGAAGCGTGAGCCCCTGGTCCTCGCCCATAGTCTGGTCGAGGCTCTTCTTCATTTATGAGCGTCCGTTGAACCGGACCTGCCGCTTTTCGATTTGGTGCTTAAAGTGTCCGCTTGTTTAAATGGACACTTAAGGCTCCTGATGAGGAATCGAAAGAAACGGCGGATCTGGTCTGATGAGGAGAAGCGGGAGATTTGCGGGCAAGCGGTCCTTCCCGGTACGTCGGTTGCCCAGGTGGCGCGCCGATATTCGGCGAACGCCAATATCAACCGCAATTGGCTGGAGGATCCGCGTTTTGCCGCTGCGCCAGTTGACCAGGGTAATGTTAAGGACGGGTCTTTCGTTGAGTTGGAACTGTCCGGCGCAGATTGTCCTGCCAAGCCAGCTATCTCATGCCATGGTGTTATACCAATCACAATTGATGATGACCTATTTGACCGTGCTTTGAGGGTCTTCGGCCAGGAGTGCGTCGCCGGTCGATACGGGGTATCGGGCCAGACGTGCGACAACGTCCGAAGTCCCTCAAAGCACGGCCTCCGGTGACCCAATTCCGCAACCCCCCCCGCTTTTCAGCTGGGTATTATCGTTTTGTTTGGGTGCGGAGGCTTTTATGTTCGTGTTGTTCCATTGGGCCTTCGGGCTTAGCCCTTTTCGAGAACCGCGTATCGGGCCTTTTTGGCCCGCTTTGCAAGGTCCTCATCCGGAATGCCCACCCGAATACGACAACAGCCCCACCCCTTTCGGGATGAGGCTGTTGTCGCATTTGGTTGCGGGAGCAGGATTTGAACCTGCGACCTTCAGGTT
>NZ_JBSWYH010000028.1:0-76820 GCF_056161025.1 Roseibium sp. AWQ4_254 | reverse complement strand
CGATGGCGGTGACAGCAATATCTCTGCTGAGCTGGATGAGTGGCTGGACCGCGATATTGGGGGTGCCGACCAGCAGGCAGGTGCCAATCAACAGGCAAATGCTGGTCCGCGAGATGCGCAACCTCAAAATCCGGCCCAAAACCCGCCGCCTCCTCCGCCAGGGCCCAATGCCGGCAGATCCGAGTTGGCACGGCTGATCAAGAATGCACGGCACCTGCAAGGCAACCCGGTCGTTCCGAATCTAATGCGTGACGTTCGCAATGCCTTGATGGAAGGAGACAAAGATACGGCAACAGCGCGTGCACGGGAGCTTGCAGAGGCGCTTTTGGGTGGAATGCCCGAGGAAACGCATTTACGTACGATTTTCCAAGACGAGGTCAGGGAAGTTACCGAAATGATCTTGCGGGAATTGCGGGCGGCGCTCGGGGAGGATCTGAGAGAAGCGGATGCGGCCCGAAAGGGTAATGACAAGGGCCCTGATCGCGATCCTGAAGGCGGTACACCGGGTGGCGCTGATGCCGATAATTCCGATGGAGAATACGACAGGTTCACCCTTGATCGCATTGATCGCGAACGGGAACAGGATCGCAATTCCGACAACCTGTGGCCAGATGGCGCTCATCCGGCACGTTATGTTGCCGATGAAATCAGAGCGACCACAAGATTGATTGTTGAAGGAGAGCTCAAGGCGGCGCAGGCGCGTGCCGTTGCCCTTTCAAAACTCATGCAGAAGTCCAATGGTGAAGTTCCGAAGATGTCTGCTGCGGATATCCTTAAACTTGCCCATGGAAAGGCAAAGCCGAAGCTCATGTCGGAGGTGAAGGAGCGGTCTGATGCTCGTGCTGCGGGCGAGACGGTTGAACCTGTGACGGCCAATGGACAGCCACTGGATGCCCGGCTGATCAAACTGGTGAAGTGGGATCAATTCTGCGAGGTCTATGAGATCGATGAGGAAGAGATCGATGCGATCAAATTGGCTGCCCGTAAAGCGATCCAGAATCCGGACAAGGCGCGCGCCAACTGCCGGGACATTCTCTCCCGTCGGTCAAAGAAGACCAAGGTCAAGATCAAGAATGATCTCTATCTGGCAGAGGCGATCCTGCATGCCATGCGCAAGAGAGCCGAGAAGCAACCTTTGAAGAAGCCATTGAAGCTTTCCGAGGTTCCGGACGAAGTCTAGGTTCTGCAATTCGAAACAAGACAAACCCGCCGCCTGGCGGGTTTGTCATAAGCGCAGGCCTCTTTCGCCTTTTTAGCCGTTTCAATGAACCTTTCTCAAGTGTGCGGGCACTAAAGAACAGGAAAGGCCAGTCGGGCAGATCGATCCGTTTGATTGTCTGGCCTCTGATTTACCGCATCGTAGGAGATGATTTATGGCGAAGGAAATCGACGGCGTTAAGTATCGGACAAGCGTCCTCAAAATCGTGACGAATAAGAAGGACACTTTCTGCAAGGCCTATTGCGCCTTTGCATCGGCAAAGGGCCAAAAGCTGGGCATGGATTTCCTTAAGGACACCGGCAAGGTCGATCCAAAGTCTCAGTTTGAAATCTATTTCTCGCCCAAACCGAAGAAGAAAATTTCGGCAATTCCTTCCAGTGTTCGTCAAAAGGCGGACACACTGGCCACGTTGGGTGAGTGGAAAGACAAGGACTGGAAGAAGATCTATGAAGATGCCCGCGAGGCTGTTGCCAAGGACATCGAAAAGACCATCACCGACAAGTTCTTCAAGTCCGAGGTCTTTGAAGCTGTTCACAAGCGCTATGCAAAGAAGAAGGGTGAGAAAATGGCCGCGAAGCGCAAGGAAATGGAGGAAATGGCCGCGAAGCGCGAGGAAATGGCCGCGAAGCGCAAGGGTGTTCGCTTTGCCGGCAGTCCGATTAAAAAACTTGCAAACACTCCGCCGCGCCATGGTGTTCGGTTGACAAAGGGTAGGTGACGTCTGGATCTGGCTCCAAGCCATTTCATTAAAACGAACTGGTCTGAAAGATGTGCTGTTGAAGCTGCATTTTTCAGATCATCTGCCATGATTTTCTGCCGCGCCACGTCGGCTTTCCCTCAAGCCGGGATCGCTCGTGTTTTTGAGTATGAGGCGGCGACGCATTTTTGAGTATGAGGCGGCGACGCATATGGCCGAGACTGCCAAGGGATCAAAGGTCGAGCCCGGCAGCGACTACGTCTAACCAACGGAATCCAATATGCGCAATTCTATAGAAACAAATCCGCCGGCCAGCGTGGCAAGTCCCGTCCAGACGATGATCCGCGTTGAACGTTATCCGGCGACGTCACGCATTCTTCATTGGGCGATCGCCGCACTCGTCCTTGCAACATGGCCGCTCGGCTTTGTGATCCATCTTGTCAAAGGCGACTCTCAACCGATCTTTTATGCATTGCATGAGGGATTCGGCTTTCTCGTGATCTGGTTGATGCTGATACGTGTCGGCAACAAGATCCTGACACGCAGCCCTCAAGCGGACGGACCAAGACTTGAAACGATAGCCGCTCATACAGTGCACGGGCTTCTTTACGTGTTCTTGATCATACAGCCTGTCAGCGGATTCCTGGCCACGAATGCGCACGGCTTCCCTCTTAAATGGTTTGGTCTTGTTTCCGTCTGGAGCCCGATTGGAAAGAGCCCGGATATCGCATGGACCCTCTCGGCTATCCACACGTGGTCCGGGTGGATTCTTTTAGGCTTGCTTGCATTGCATGTCGGCGCCGTTTTGATGCATCACGTCTTCAAGCAGGATGAAACCCTCTATAAAATTCTTTAGTGAATTGCCTGGAAACGCTTAGCATTTTCCGGACGTTTTCTGGTTCTGTTCGAATTCGAAGGAACACAACGTTTCGATCCAGGCGCGTATAAGCTTCGGGCTTTTGAAAATCTCAATGTAACCTAGCGTAACCGGCCATCAGCCTTCGTGTTTTGTGGTTCGCTGGTGCAACCTCCCTTCCGGACAGGTTGAAGGCATTTTAAGCATCTTTGTTGTCGACTGCGATGCTGACCTGCCACACGTGGGTGATACGATTTGATTGTTTGTGCATGACTGGGCCGCGGTCCATCTGGACGATGGTCTCCTCAGCGGTGTGGTTTGTGCAAAACCACTGTTGAGACCTGTGACCGGTTATGGCCATCCGCTGCACTATGTGCAGGGCTGCGCTGGAGGCCATAACCTATCAACAGCGTATATTCCCGCCGTGCTATGGCCCTAAGTTCGTGGCTGTGCCTGTCCAGGACTGGATCAAGGCCGTCGGTGCAAAAATAGCCTACACTGAGCCACGCTTACCTTGGAAGAACGGATACTGCGAGAGCCTCAATACCCGGTTCCGGGATGAACTGCTGGACGGCGAGATCTTCTGTAGCCTGAAGGAAGCACAAATCCTGATCGAAAAATGGAGGAAACACGACAACACCAAATGTCCGCTAAGCGCATTGGGCTGCTGCCCACCGGCACTGGAAACCAACGTCCCGATGGACCAACCGTCGGCCCTGCACTAACAATCAAATTGGACCGCTCAAGCCAGGCTGATCACGGGTAGAGCAGATTAAACGAGGCCTTGAGCGGTATAGGCAGTTACACTTTGAAAAATCGAGCCAAATGCTTCACATATTACATCAACTGGCAGCGTCAGTCCGTCCAATCTCGATGAGGTTTGTGAAGTTCTTGTAAATGTTTGAAAATAATAAGATATTTTCCGTCGCGCCGATGATGGAGTGGACGGACCGCCATTGCCGGGCATTTCACCGGCAATTGTCGCGCCATGCGCTGCTCTATACGGAAATGGTGACCACGGGCGCGGTTATTCACGGCGACAGGGACCATCTGCTCGGCTTTTCGCCCCAGGAACATCCGATTGCCTGCCAGCTGGGCGGGTCGGACCCGCAGGAGATGGCAGCGGCGGCGCAGATCGTGGCGGATTATGGCTATGACGAGGTCAATATCAATGTCGGCTGCCCGTCTGACCGGGTCCAGTCCGGCCGCTTCGGCGCCTGCCTGATGCAGGAGCCGGACCTTGTGGCCGCTTGTGTTGGGGCCATGAAGGCGGCCGTGGACAGTCCTGTGACCGTCAAATGCCGGATCGGTGTCGATGATCAGGACCCGGAAGAAGCGCTTGACCGGATGGCCGAAGCTGTCTTTGCCGCTGGCGCGGATGCGCTTTGGGTGCATGCGCGTAAGGCCTGGTTGAAGGGGCTGAGCCCGAAGGAAAACCGGGACATTCCGCCGCTTGATTATGACCGGGTGCTGCGGCTGAAACAGCGCTGGCCGGACCGGTTCATCGGTCTGAATGGCGGGCTGCAGAGCCTGGATCAGGCCGAGCCCTTTCTGGAGACGCTCGACGGGCTGATGATCGGCCGTGCGGCCTATCACACGCCCCAGATGCTTGGAGAGGTGGACCGGCGGCTTTATGGGAGCGGGGCAGGAGATGTCTCACCCTGGCAGGCGGTCCGCGCCCATATGGCCTATCTGGAAGCCCAGCTGTCGAAAGGCGTCAAACTGGCGCATATGACCCGCCACATGCTGGGGCTCTTTCATGGCCGCCCCGGAGCGCGGTCCTGGCGGCGGATACTCACCGTGGACGCCATCAAGCCCGGTGCAGGGCTTGAGGTGGTCGACCGGGCCCTGGCTGCAGTCAGCCCCGCTGGAGCGGACATGGCCGCAGCCGAGTAGGCAGCGCTTGCCCGAAAGAGCACCAAACCGGTTAGATGAGTTTCTATCAATCGCGCTAGGTATTATGACCGCCTGCAACATGCAACCGGTCTGATGCCGTGAAAATTTTGGCCGTGCCGGCTGCCTTGCTTGGGTTGACCGGCAAGCCAAACGACAGAAAGCTTGCCTTGTTTGGACTTTGTGAAACCGGATTTTTTCTGCTTAAGGTTCAGGTTTAGAGAAATGCAGTAAAGAATTGTATTCACAGCAGAGAGCGTGGCGCATTCAGTGGTGTTTTGACCGTTTTTTCCTTTGCGTCGGCATCTTTGATGTCAGACCGGGAAAGACAAATCCCATCAAGCGCGATGTGTTCCAGATCATATCATGCCCGTTCAAGGGGTCATGAAAAGCTTGTCGCCTTCTATGCGCCAGCTCTTCAACTGGTCGAGGGCGGTGAGGCCAAAAAGGCTGCCCTCAAGAGATCCTGGGCGGGCGACAAAGCCGCGAATATCGTGAAGGGTGTGAGAGCCCACGCTGATTTCGTCAATGCGTACCGGCGCGACCATGGTGCGGCCATTTGCGGTGGAGACCGGCGCTGTGAACGACAGATCATTCGGGTGAAATCCGGCACGTCTGGCATCTTCCGCTGTCAGGACAACGGCGCTGGCGCCTGTGTCGAGCAGAAAGTGTGTGTTTGCCCCGTTGACCCTGGCATCAAGCACAAAATGCCCGCTGGCATCGCGGACAATCAGGATCGAGCCATCCGGCTGCGAGACCGCCATGCCCGGAGCGAGCGCGCCCAGAACCCGGTAGCCTGCTTGAACCAGATCGGTCCGGAAGGTGTAGCCGGTCACCAGCAGCGCGCACAGGCCGCCCCAGAACACGGTGCCCTGCAGGATATCCCGGACCTTCGGTTGCCCGAACACAAAGCTTGCAATAAAAACAAAGGCAATGGCGGACAGGGCGACAACCCGGGGGCCGGAATCGTCAAAATGGATATTGTCCGGATCTGTAGGATTGCCAAAGAAGTAATAGAACGCCATGCCCCCCATGAGGATCACGAGGGCGGCCAGGACCAGCCCCCGGATCTGGCTTGGTCCACCCATCACGAGGCCTCCTTTGCGGCGGCGTTCAGGCGGCGCAGAGGCAACTCGGACAGGATGCGGGTCCGGTCCGTGGCGCTATAGGACGCCCAGCCGGCAATCTCTTCCAAGGTCCTGAAGCAGCCGATGCACAGGCTGCTTTCCCGGTCGATCTGACATACTTTTGTACAAGGGGACTGCATAAGGGCGGATATGGCTTTAATTTGTGGCTTTTCAAAGTGCGTAGTGCGGCACACGGCACCGCCTGACCCGCAGACGTCAGCCGCCGCCTGCATGAAACGGCGCCGTGATGATGTTGATCGGCAGGGCGACCGTATTGCCGACAAAGCTTCCGAGACTGTCCCCGAGTTTCGCCCCTCTCGCCGCATCTGACGTTGACCGCAGACCGGACTGGCCAAGGGTTTGCCGGAACTTTGGACTGAGCTGGGCCAGTTGGGCAAACTTGGAATGGTTGGAGGCATCAAGGGAATCGAGGTCGGTCACATCGATCACGATGGCCCCAAGTTCTGCCAGTTCCTTGTCATTGGAATAGGCCCCGACCCGTTCCTTGCCCCCGGCAATGGCCCGGGAAAGGCGCAAGGCCCGGTCATCCCGGGACACGACCACGACATATGGATTCCGCATGCGGCCAATTTTTTTAAGCTGCGCCTTGAAGAGGTCAATATCGATGTCCGGTGCGGCCAGAATGACAACATCTATCTTGCGGGCCAGATCCTTGCGTTTTGCAGGGGACGATTGCGCCGCAGTTTCCATCAGCAGCCAATTGCCCATGGAGTGGGCCATGATGGTGACCTTCTCCGCCTTGGAATGGGCAATCAGCTCAAGGGTCTGGGCCAGAGCCTGCCGCGCAATTGCCGCACTGTTGAGGTCGTAGATATAGTCCTGAACCTTGCCACGCGATGCCCAGGTGAACAGCACCGGCACAGCCTCGATATCACCGTCATGAGCCACCTGGACAAACCGGTAAAGAGCTTCCGGAAACAGGGTGTTGTAGCCGTGGATGAACAGGAACACTTCCCGCTTGCCTTTCGGCAGCTTTGACAGGCGGCTGTTGAGTTGTGCCTTGAAGGCCGTTTGGGTTTCGAGATAGCCCGCACTTCTGGCCACAAAGTCCGTTTCCGGATTTCCGGGCAAGGATTTTGGCCACTCGATCTCACTTGCCTTATGGCTCGGAGGGACGGAGATATCCGCATAGGCGTAGCTGATTTGTTCGGACCGCTCGCCATTGAAATAGGTGTCCGGGCGGGCGTCCCGCGCCCGGGTGGTGACCACCAGAATGTCGTGGGTCTTTGCGCCGGGGGCGGGCACATTTGTCAACGCCAGTGCGCCGGCTTCCGGACGGCTGCCGCAGGACGCCAGGCAGAAAAACAGGACAATCAACACTGCCGGGTGGACGATCCGGGCCATTGCCGATGCTGAAGTCATGGAAAACTGCGTTGTCATGAAGTGTGCCCGCATCTACCCGTGTCAGGGCACCATAAGCATCCCGGTCAGGAATCCAAGCCCAGAAATCTGTTGGATGGCACCGAGAACATCGCCCGTGACCCCGCCGATTTTGACGCGTCCAAGGGAGCCGATCGCATAAGCTGCTGTGGTTGCGATGAAAAGCGCCAGAAACAGGGCGGGCAGGGGCAGGAGCAGCCAGGCTGGAAGAAGAAACGGCAGCGTCAGGAGCGCGGCGTGTCCAGCCACTCGGGCATTCGGTTTGCCGAAGCGGGCGGCCAGTCCATCAGGGCTTGCAAGCTGGCGCTGCTGCCATTGCCAGACCATCAGACAGCGGCTCACCGCTTCTGCGGCAAGGAACAGAAGCGCGGCATCCGCCGGACTGAACCGGTGCCAGAGCGCTGCAAGCAATGAGACCCGTAAAACAACGCTAAGAGACAGGGCCAGCGCACCAAAGGCCCCAATGCGGCTGTCTTTCATGATCTCCAGCCGTTTTTCGCGGGTTGCACCGCCAAAAAAACCATCCGCAACATCGCTCAGCCCGTCCTCGTGAAGTGCACCGGTTGCCGCGCTGAGGACGGCGGCGGTCAGAGCTGCCGCGGCAAGCGCGGGAAGGGCCGTATACCCGAGCATCGTGCCAAGGGCGGCAGCGGGCAGGGCAATCGCGGCCCCTGCCAGCGGAGCCGCACGGGCAATCCGGGAAAAGTCGGGCGGTGCGGCGGGCGTGTCAGCGTTGTTGACCCTGGCAATTGGGAGTCTGGACAAGAAACGGATACAGGCCGCTGTGTCAGCTGCCAGGCAAGACAAAGACTTCTTGAGCCGGGGGAGGTGGGCCGAAAGAGAGCGAGAGCGCTCCTGCGGCCGGTAATCTGGGGGTTGCTCGGTTTCGCGGCTCATAAATCCGGTCCTGTGCTTGTCTTTTCGCAGGCCGCCGTTATAGATCAGGCCTTTAACAGGACCAAGTGCCGGGTCGAAGACCTGCCGAATGACCGGAAAACCAGCATGTCCCTCTCAGAAACCGCGCTTCCCTTTGACGATATCCGCAATCTGGTGAAATCCATGCCGGGACCGGATGAAGACGCGGCCGCGAAAGTGAGAGAACGGGACTGTCAGCTGACCAAACCGGCCGGATCCCTTGGCAAGCTGGAAGAGATTGCCGAATGGCTGGCGGCCTGGTCCGGCAAGGCGCCACCGAAAGTGACCCGGCCTCTGGTCGCAATTTTTGCGACCGCCCATGGGGTTGCCGATGAAGGCGTGTCCGCGTTCCCGCCAGAGGTCAACAAGCAGATGGTCGAGAACTTTGCAGCGGGCGGCGCTGCCATCAATCAGGTGTGCCGGGCCTATGATATCGGTTTGAAAGTGTTCGATCTGGCTGTGGATCTGCCGACCCCCAGTATCACGTCAGAAGACGCCATGGACGAGGCCAATTGTGCGGCGACCATGGCCTATGGCATGGAGGCGCTGGCCGGCGGCATTGATCTGATCTGCCTTGGAGAAATGGGCATCGGCAACACCACGGTCGCAGCTGCTGTCCTGAACGCCCTGTTTGGCGGCGCGGCGGGAGACTGGGCGGGGCGTGGCACCGGAGTGGATGAAGACGGGCTTGCCCGCAAGACGGCGGCCATTGAAAAGGCAGTCGCACGGCTTGGCACAGAGAAGGATCCGCTGGAAATCCTGCGCAAGGTGGGTGGCCGCGAGATCGCGGCCATGGCCGGTCTGATCATCGCTGCCCGGCTGCAACGGGTGCCGGTAATTGTCGATGGCTTCGTGACCACCGCGGCTGCGGCCGTGGTCTATGCTATGGACCCTGAGGGGCTGGACCACTGCCTGTTTGCCCATGTGTCGGCAGAACAGGCCCATGCAAAAGCGCTGCAACAAATGGGCAAGACCGCTTTGATTGACCTTGGGATGCGCCTTGGCGAGGGTACGGGGGCGGCAATTGCCGCCGGGATCGTCAAGGCTGCTGCCGAGACCCATTCAGGCATGGCAACCTTTGCGGATGCCGGGGTTGCGGAAAAGGGCTGAGGCCCCTGAAAAGCCCAAGACCCTTGAAGGCTCTTTGTTTTGGGACCCGCTAAGGCCGGACAGTCTGACCTATGCGCTTTGGGCGACCGGCCCTTTGACTGCTTGGGCAGAGAGATCCGGGTCTGAATAGTTCATGTTCCGCGACGGCGGCAGACTGACGGTCACTTCAGTGCCTTCCCCAAGTGTGGACCTGATGGCAAAAGCGCCGTCATGCATGGAGACGAGTGCCTGCACGATGGACAGACCCAGGCCGGTGCCGGGCTCTGCGCTTTTGATTGCATGCGAACCCTGACCGAACGCTTCCAGAACTGTCGGAATTTCCTCATCAGGAATGCCCGGACCTGTGTCCCGGATGGAAACATACTGGCCGCCATCGGAGGTCGGCCCCAGATGGATCCGCACATCCCCGCCCGCCGGGGTGAATTTGACCGCATTGGACAGCAAGTTCAAAATGACCTGGCGCAGCGCGCGCTCATCTGCCCAGACTTTCGGCAGGTCGGACTGGTGGGCATGGTGCAAGGTGATCGCCTTGGCGGTGGCCCGGACCTTCATCATGGTGCCGCACTCGGCAACGATGTCTTCCAGGTGGACCGGTTCTTCATGCAGCTCATGACGGCCCGCTTCGATCCGCGACAGATCCAGGATTTCGTTGATCAGATTGAGGAGATGCTCGCCCGAGCCATGAATATCCTCCGCATAGGAGCGGTAATTCTCGTTGTGCATCGGGCCCAGAACCTCATCCTTCATAATCTCTGAGAAGCCGAGGATGGCGTTGAGCGGGGTCCGCAGTTCATGGCTCATGGTGGCCAGGAAGCGGGACTTTGCCAGGTTCGCGGCTTCTGCCCGGCGGCGGGCCTCATCGGACATGGAATTGGCCGTTTCCAACTCAGCGATCAGGTGATCCTTTTCTGCCCGGTATTCCAGCATGGTGTTGGCGTTTTTCAAAAGCTGGTTGCCCAGGATCAGAAAGAACCCCTGCGCACCGATGGCCATGGCTGCCAGCGTGTAGTGAATGGCGCTGGATTGCTGGAGAAAAATAAAGGTGACGACAAGCGTGCTGGGCAGTGTGCTGGCCAGAAGGCATTTGGGCAGATTGGCCGATTGCATCGTGTTCATGGCGATCACGATCAACAAAGTGGCAAAGTGAAAGATCACAAAGCCGTCGCCGGTGCCGCTTGTTTGCGGCGCAAAGAAAAAGAGGGCCCAGCTGCTGCCATAGATCAGGTCGCCAATCATGAAGCGGCGCCACCAGATGATCCTGACCTTCTGTTCGGTTGGGGCCTTTTGATAATTCTGACTGATGACAACCATCAGGAAGTGGGTGCAGACCGTCACCACGAACCAGGCTCCCATCAACTGGGGGCTGATCCAGACGGAGGAAATGGCTGCAACAATCAACGCCAGGAGTGGTGCTGCGAAGGCCGCATTGATGCGGGTATCGGCAAAAAGATGCTGGCGTTCATGCTCAAACGTCGATTGACGGGCCTCAGGGGCCCCCAGGCGGCTGCGGATGGGCGCAGCAGAGCGTACCATCTCACGGCGCCTCAGGGCGCGTTGCCTGTCCATCGAGAGCGTGTCAGTGCTCTTCACTCGTGACGCATGCGACTTCATTGCCCGCCCACACAGTTTTGATTTCATTATTGTGATATTGCGTGTTTCCTCACACTGACTCACCATTCCTTAAGGCCGTCCTCAAGAACGTGGTAAGGAATGTGTTAAGTGGTTGTTTCAAGGTGCAACTCTTTGTCAGAAAAACCGGATTCAGACAGTTCAGCCCCTGACCGGCCAGCCCCGGACCGGCTGGAGACACTCGCAAAGCGCATTCGCGCCTGCCGGGAGTGCGTGGATCAGCCTCAAGGCGTGCCTTTGCCCCATGCCCCCCGTCCGGTTCTTCAGGTCTCCTCAACGGCCCGGCTGTGCATTTGCGGCCAGGCGCCTGGAACACGGGTGCACGCAAGCGGCAGACCTTTTACCGATCCGTCCGGCGACCGGCTCCGGGCCTGGATGGGAGTAGACGAAACCGTCTTTTATGACGCAACCCGGGTTGCCATCATTCCCATGGGCTTCTGTTTTCCGGGACTGGATGCAAAAGGAGGTGATCTGCCGCCGCGCAAGGAATGCCGGACGCTTTGGCATGACCAGCTCTTTCAAAACCTGCCCGGGCTCGAACTGATCCTGGTGATTGGTCAATATGCGCAAGCCTATCACCTTGGGCCGGCGCGCAAGGCATCGCTGACAGACACGGTCGCGCACTGGCAGGACTATCTGGGGCAGACGGGTTTGAGCGAACCGCCGGCACCGTCCGGCCCTCCGGTAATCCCGCTGCCGCATCCCTCCTGGCGGAACAATGCCTGGCTCAAGAAGAACACCTGGTTTGAGCGGGAGCTGCTTCCGGTTCTCAGAGCCATGGTCGCGCAGTTGGTTTGACGACAAACGCTCTGGACGTGTGAATGATTTTCTTCAGAATAGCCATGTGAGGGGTGATTGCGAAAAAATTCTGGCCCAATATATGGAAAGTTAGAAATGATTTCCATTTAGGGTGAGCGCTGGCGACATTGACAGGCGCTGCCAGGAGCTGAACCATGATTGACAAGATTGACCGCCGCATCCTCTCCATCCTGCAGGAAGACTGCACGGTGCCCGTGGCTGAGATCGGCCGCAGGGTTGGTCTGTCGACGACCCCTTGCTGGCGGCGGATCCAGAAAATGGAAGAAGACGGGGTGATCACGGGTCGCGTCGCTTTGCTGGACCCAACCAAAGTGAATGCGAAAGTGACGGCCTTTGTGGCGATCACCACCAATCAGCATTCCGAAGACTGGCTCAAGAAATTTGCTGATGTGATCCGGGAGTTTCCTGAAGTGGTTGAGTTTTACCGCATGGCGGGACAGGTTGACTATCTGCTGCGGGTCGCCGTTCCGGACATTGAAGCCTATGACGCCTTTTACAAAAAGCTGATCGCAAAGATCGATATTTCAGACGTTTCGACCACCTTTGCCATGGAGCAGATCAAAAACACCACTGCTTTGCCGCTGGCGTATGTCGCGACAGAGAAATCCAGATCTGACAGCTGAGGACTTCAGGGCGACGGAACTGCGCAGACCTTGGATGTTTCCGGTACAAATGTCAGGATGTACGGGGTGTGAAACAGGCCGTTTAACCGCAATTTCACCTCGGAAGGGTAGGCTTTTGCTCCTGCATTTTGATTTCTTGATGGGGTTGGTTTGGAAAACACCGCATTCCCGTTGCGTTCGGCGGCTGCAAAAGGGGCCGAAAGGGGAAGAAGCTGGATTGCCAGCTCTCTGAAGACGGGCGACCTGAGCGAGAAGCTTGGAGGCCCCGTCTTTGTCTTCGTGCTGATCTTTTCATGCGCTTTTTTTGTCTTGTCTTGCTTTTTGGGCAATTGGGGAGACCTGTTCCACTTTCCAATGGATACGTCTCAGGTCAAGCGGGAGGACTTTCTTGCATTTTACAGGGCCGGAGAGCTGGCCCATGCGGGCCGGGCCGCTGAAGCCTATGACCCGGCAATCTTCGGCCGGGGCTTTTCTGAAGACAACAAAGACCTGCTGTTCCTGAACCCGCCCCATGCTTTGCTGTTCTTTGAGCCCTTGGCTGTACTCAGCTATCCGTTCGCCAAACTGACCGGTATGGCGGTGTTGTTCGCAAGCTTCGTGTTCATGGTCAAAATGGTGCGCATGGGGCTTGGGGCTTGGCCGTATATTTTCATGATCGCCTCTCCCGGGGCGATGTATGCTTTCCAGTTGTTACAGTTGTCCCCCCTGACCGTTGCGTTGCTTCTGTTCGTTCTGCTTCACAGCCGAGACAAGCCGGTGCTGAGTGGACTTGCTCTCACGCTTTTGACGATCAAGCCGCAATATGGCCTTCTCATGCCTTTGTTTCTGATCTTGAACCGAGACTGGCGTTGCTTTTTCTACGCATCCTTGGGAACGGTCGTGATCCTTGGGCTATCGGTTGCGGTCCACGGGTGGGGCGTTTGGGAGAGCTTTTTTTCTTCCATCCAGCATGGCGCGCATGCCCTTCAGTTTTCTGCGAATTTCGGGATCATGTCGACATTCGCCAGTTCGATGGGCAAGTGGGGATTTTCTGAAACGGGGAAGATGACCGCGCAGCTTGTTGCGGTCGGTCTCGGGGCTTTGGTTCTTATCGCAGGTGTCCGCCGCTTGCCGCGCAGCAGAGCGGTGCCGGTTTCGCTTCTGGCCATGGGGGTCGCCGCACCGTCCTTCATGTTCTACGACTGGCTTTTGTTTTCCGTTGTTCTTCTTCTTGTGGCGAAAGAAGTTCCGCATTGGCCGCTGGCCCTGCAATTCTCGGCAAGTGTTCTCTGGATTGCACCCGCCTTGCTGGGGGTGATCTGGGCCATAGATACCTCTGCGGCCATGCTCTTCTCCAGCCTGTTTCCTTTAATTTCAGTGCTTGTTCTGCTCCAGATTTTTGTCCTGTTTTTACAAGACAGGTCTGTGGGCGCTGAGGCCAGGCAGGCGTGAGCTGGAACAGCAGTACGGAAAAAAGAGGAATCCGGATCCCGTTTGAAATTGTCACTGAAGTTGCCCGTGCCCAGTATGGCCTCTTTGGCACAGAATGAGGGAAGAAGGCGTCTTATAAATCCATGGGCTATTCAGTCTGCCTTCTGGATCTTCGGCAAAACGATACGATGTGCCTGATCTCCCACTGTCTTCTGGAGTGAGAACCGCGCAAGTCTGATCGCGTTCATAAGACGCGGCGCAGAACTGACGCTATTTGATCTTTGACCATGCTCGTTCGTTCCAAGTTGGACCAACAGAGTGGTTTTGGACAGTGTATTTTTTTGAAGATAAAAAGTGCGATTCGAAACTGTATTGAAGGAAATGCCAATAAAACTCAGTGGAAAATTAAGGGTCAGGCAATTATAGTTTCAACCAATGATAGAGTTTTTTGATATTTTTGTTTTTGAAAGTGTTCTCGGTTATTATTTAAATATAAAAAGAAACTTGAATTTGATGTGGCGTCCGTTAAGCATGTTGTCAATCCCGTTGGGGAAGAAATTCTTTCGGAGGTGATGGTATTGCGGGTGTCTCAGGATGATGAGCAGAGGTCGCTGAAACAGCGGCTGAACGATCTGGCATTCCGTTCCAATCTGGCTTCGATCGCAGTATCTGCTTTATCCGGATTTGTTCTCGTCGCGGTTCTCTGGCAGTTCCAGTCCATCCGGCCGTTTCTGTTCATTTGGGCTGGTGCATTGACCCTGGTGTCAATCGCTCGTGTCGCTGCGCATTTTTATTGCGCGGCGGGCGCCAGGAAAACCGTTCGTCTTGATTCCAGAAAAAGCGATTTTTGGAGCGCACAGATTTCAGCTTCTCTGGCGATTTCCGCAGGCTTATGGTCGTGCTTGACCATCGGACTGGCCAACCGGATCCCGGTAGAATTTCTGTTTTCAATTGTTCTGGTGATATTCTGTCTGTCGACCGGGGCCACTGGCACGCTGGCGCCGCTCAAACGCCCCGCCAGGCTGTATTTTGTTTTTATGCTGATCCCCACAAGCCTTGCCCTGATCCTGAAATCCGATCCCCACTATGTTCTGGGTGCGGCAGGCTTTGTCTTTCTTCTTTTGAATGTGCTGTTTCATAACGCAAATCACCAGCGGGTGGTCGAATTTGAAGAGTTGCAGGCGGTCAATGGCACCTTGCTGAAGCATTTGGCCAGGGAGCAGTCGAGCCTGGCCAGTCTCAATGAGCATCTGGAAGAGCAGGTGAAGGAGCGCACGGCTTCCTTGCGGTTCCTGGCGCATCATGATGCACTGACCGGATTGTACAACCGGGCGGGTCTGATGAGCTGGGTAAAAAAAGCAGCCGGTGGGGCAGCGGAAACCGGCTGGCTGGCAGTGCTCTTTATCGATCTGGACCGGTTCAAGCAGATCAATGATGCACTTGGCCATGAACCGGGAGACCTGGTGCTGAAAGAAGTTGCCCGCCGCCTTTCCGTCAGCGCACCGGACGGTGCCGCGATCAGCCGCTGGGGCGGGGACGAATTTGTGGTGTTGCTGCCCCAGTCGGCGGACACCGCCATGATTGCCGGGCGGGAGGTGGCCGATGATCTGCGCAAACACACCGAGCAACCAATCTCGATTCAGGGCCGGGAGCTGCATGTGAGTTTCAGTGCAGGCGTGTCTGTGTCCACGCGCACGGTTGAAGCCGTCACGGCCTCCATCAAGTCAGCCGATTTGGCGATGGGGGAGGTCAAGCGCAGCCACCGGGGCGTGACGCGCATCTATTCAGACGAATTGGCAACCAAGCAGGAACGTCTGCTGAGCATCGCCCAGGCCTTGAAAGAGGCGGTGCCCGAAAAGGAATTCCACATTGTGGCCCAGCCGATTGTGGACGCAAGGACCTTGCGGCCCGGATCGCTTGAGGTTCTGCTCAGGTGGAAGAATCCATTGCTTGGCCCGGTCGGGCCGGACGAATTCGTGCCGATTGCCGAAGACACGGGCAGCATCGTCCGGATTGGGGAATTTGTTCTGGAACAGGCCTTGAAGGAGTTGTCTGCTTCCGACTATGGCCGGTCTGGTGGCCGGATCGCAATCAATGTCTCGGTACGCCAGCTTGTCGACGACCGGTTTGCCCCCTCCCTGCTGACGGCGCTTCAAAAACACGGAGTTGATCCGGGCAAACTGGTGGTAGAGGTTACGGAAACTGCCCTGGACAGCTATGACCTTACCGATATCACCGCCTCTCTGCGGACCCTGGCCGATCAGGGCGTTGAGATCCAGGTGGATGACTTCGGCACAGGCTATTCGTCCCTGTCACGGCTTCACCGCCTGCCGATTTCAGCTCTCAAGATCGACCGGTCCTTTGTCTTGAACATGGACAAGAGCAGCCTGGCGGTGATTGAGGGCAGTGTTCTGATCGCCCGAAAAAGCGGGTTGAAGGTGATCGCCGAAGGGGTCGAGACCGGCCACCAGGCTGACATGATGCGCGACCTCGGGGTTGATTTTCTGCAAGGGTATTATTTCGGAAGACCCGAGGCGGGCCTTGATGTCAGTGTCACCAAGGCCGCGATCGCAGCGCCGGACGCCGTTTCCTGAAAAGGAATGAGGGCGCTTGAGGTGGTGCCTTCCGTTAAGGAGCAATCAGCTGAACTTGCGATTTGATGTTCAGGCCTTTTCTTCCGTGTTCAGCCGGGCGATCAGGCTGGACGTGTCCCAGCGGCTGCCACCCATAGCCTGCACGTCGGCATAGAACTGATCCACCAGAGCCGTGACCGGAAGACGGGCGCCGGTCTGGTTGGCCGTCTGCAGGCAGATCCCGAGATCCTTGCGCATCCAGTCAACGGCAAAGCCGAAGTCGAACTGACCGGCCTGCATGGTCTCCCAGCGGTTTTCCATCTGCCAGGACTGGGCGGCGCCGCCGCTGATGGCGGCGATGACCTTGGCAATGTCCAGATCGGCTTTTCCGGCAAAATGGATTGCCTCTGACAGGCCCTGAACAAGACCGGCAATGCAGATCTGGTTGACCATCTTGGTCAGCTGGCCGGCGCCGCTTTCCCCCATGAGACCGGCGAATTTCGCAAAACACTCGATCACGGGCCTGGCAGCCTCGAACTGGTCTGCATCGCCGCCGCACATCACTGTCAGAACACCATTCTCAGCTCCGGCCTGACCGCCGGAAACAGGAGCGTCAATAAAGCCGCAGCCTTTGTGCCTGGCTGCCGCATAAAGCTCACGGGCGACTTCGGCGGACGCCGTTGTGTTGTCGATAAAGATGGCCCCTTGCTTGAGGCCGTGAAAGGCACCGTTTTCGCCGGTGGTGACGGCGCGCAGGTCATCATCATTGCCAACACAGGAAAAGACAAAGTCGCAGCCTTCGGCCGCTTCTTTGGGGGTGGCGGCAAACGTTCCGCCAAACTCCTTGGCCCATTGTTCTGCCTTGGCAGCGGTGCGGTTATAGACCGTAACGTCATGACCGCCCTTTGTCTTGAGGTGCCCGGCCATTGGATACCCCATGACGCCCAAACCGATGAATGCAACCTTTGCCATGACGATGCTCCCTTTTCAGACCAAGGCCCGGCGCGAAGAGCCGGGCCTTTATTTGATAATGTTGATCATGGTTCTAGGGCATTTGCCTGTGGCTGTCAGCCGGGGCGGGAAAAGAGTTTCAGCTCACACCCAATACGGGCGTCGCCACCAGACACGTTCAGCCTGTTCTTTGTAAAGCGCATTGGCTGCCGCGCGTTTACGGATGTCTGGTGGGGTATGAGACTTGGAGGAGCGTGTGGCTTCCAGAAGGCTGTTGGCATAAATATGTAACATCTCGTTTCACTCCATGCGTTGCTATGAAGCGGAATATGGCGAATAGTGTCTGTTGATGCGAGTCAGGAAGATTTTCAGTCTGTAAGGAAAAGTAACATATGAATTGGCGTTCGCTGCCTCCGGTCAACAGTTTGAAAGTCTTTGCCGTTGTGGCCGAAAGCCGCAGCCTGTCAGCCGCTGGACGGGAATTGAATGTGACCCATGCGGCCATCAGTCAGCAGATCCGGAATCTTGAGAAATTCCTGGGAAAGGAGCTGGTTGTCCGGGAGGGGCGCGGTGTCGGGCTGACGGCGGATGGGGAGCTCCTGTTCAAGGGGCTCCGGGACGGTTTCTCGGTCATCATGGACGCGGTCGAAACGCTGCAGCAGGAGGACAAGTCACGGCCGCTTCACATCACGATGACCCCGTCCTTTGCGGTCAGTTGGCTGATGCCGCGGATCAATGATTTCCGCCTACAAAACCCGGATATCGAGCTGGTTCTGGACCCGACCGCTCAAGTGGTGGACATGAAGCCGGGCGGTGTGGATCTGGCCATCCGCTTTGGCAACGGGGACTGGGCCGGGCTTGAGTCTGAATTGCTCCTGCCGACGAATTTTGCCGTTGTCGGTGCCAGCTGTCTGATTGGCGACAAGGTCATCGCCAGTCCCGAGGACATTCTGGAATTTCACTGGCTGCAGGAGTTCGGCACCAATGAACTGGCGATCTGGCTGGAACGCCAGGGCGTGGTGCCGACCAACAAGTTGAATGTGACCCATCTGCCGGGCTATATGGTTCTGGAAGGGCTTCGCCGGGGTGACGGCATATCTGCCACCGCCAAGGCCTTTATCGAGGCGGATATTGCCTCAGGCACGTTGCAGGTGCTGTTTGAGGATGGCTATTATCCCGGCACCGGCTATCACATGGTGACCCGCCCCGGGTTGAAAAGGCCACCCTTGAAAGCATTCATGCGCTGGCTGCGCGTCATGCAGGCGGAAAACGGGCAGGGCTGAGGCACGCGTCACCGGGAGGAGCGCGGTCAGATCGTTGCCAGAGCCTGGTCAAAATCGGCTGTCAGGTCGGCGGCGTGTTCGATGCCAACGGACAGCCGCAGCAGGGTCTCCGGTATGCCGGAGCTATCACCTTCGATCGAATAGCGGTGCTCGACCAGGCTTTCCGTGCCGCCAAGAGAGGTTGCCCGCTGGAACACGTTCAATGCTCCGGCGGCTTTCAGCGCGTCTTTTCTGGCGCCTTTCACGCAGACCGACAGAAGTGAACCGAACCCTTCCGTCATCAGACGTTTGGCAACCTCATGGCCTGGATGGCTTTCCAGACCGGGATAGAGAACCGTTTCGATCTTGGGATGGGCGGCCAGAAATGTTGCCAATGTCATGGCGTTGGCATTCATCCGGGCAATCCGCAGGGCCAAGGTCCTGAGCCCGCGCAGCAGCAGCCAGCTTTCAAAAGAGCCGAGCACCGCACCTGCAATTTGACGTTCCTCACAGATAAAGGCCCAGGTGCTGCTGTCCGCATCCGCTGTGGTGACGACACCGCCCAGAAGATCCGAATGGCCATTGAGGGCCTTTGTGGCCGAGTGCATAACGAGGTCGGCCCCCCAGGAAAGCGGTTTGAGGATCAGCGGTGTCGCGGCTGTTGCATCCACGGCCAGAACGGCTGAAGCCTGTTTGCACACCTTTGAAATTTCCGCGATGTCCGCGACTCTCAGGAACGGATTGCTGGGCACCTCCAGCCAGACCATCGCCGGTTTGGTAATGGCAATCTCCTCCTTCAAGGTCGGCAGATCGGCCGCATCGGTTTCGACCAGAACGATGTTGTTCTGAGCGCAGTGTTTGCGCAGGAACAGGGTCGTGCCCCAATAGATGCCCGACTGGGCAATCAGGGTCGCACCGGGGGCGAGACTGCGCACAACCGCTGCAATGGCAGCCATGCCGGAGGCAAACAATCGGCTGTCCGCGCCGCCCTCAAGGCTTGCGATCAGGGCCTCGGTCTTTTTATACAGCGCGTTGCTGTCCCGGCTGTAGATGTGGCCAGGCAGAACCGGGTCATAGTCTTCGTCGCGCACGAAGGTGGTTGCGGTCTGGATCGGCGGCACGATGGCGCCGGTCGCCGGGTCGAACCCGCCCCCCGCATGGGCCAGAAGACTGTCAGTGTGGAGGTCTTTGGGCTTTTCGGGAGACTGTGACATGACAAACGGTCCGGGCAGGGCGGCCAACGGGACTGCAGGCCGAAGGGGAGGGGTCAGCGCTTCAGGTGACGGGTGAGGCGCTGTTCAATCTTATCCCAGACCCGGCGCAGGGTTTCAACGATGAAGAGATACATCACGGCTGCCCAGATATAGGCCTGAAAGTCATAGGACCGGGAATAGGCCCGCCGGGTTTCGCCCATCAGGTCATAGATCGTCACAATCGAAGCAATCGCCGACCCCTTGATCATCAAAATGATCTCATTGCCATAGGGCCTGAGGGCAACCACCAGAGCCTGGGGCAGGATGACCTTGAAAAAGGTGACGGGTCTCGACAGTCCGAGGGCCTGAGCCCCTTCCCACTGACCGCGAGGCACGTTCAAGATCGATCCGCGAAGAATTTCAGCCTGATAGGCGGCCGTGTTCAGAGAAAATGCAAAGATCACGCAATACCAAGCTTCGCGAAAGAATGTCCAAAGCCCCAAGTCCGTCAACTCCTCTCTGAAGGCCCCGGCGCCGTAATAAATCAGGAATGTCTGGGCCAGCAGAGGGGTGCCCCGGAAGAAATAGACATAGGCATAGGCAGGCCAGGAAAGCAGCTTCCACCTTGACCCTCGCGCCACGGCAATTGGCAGGCTGAGCAAAGCTCCGATGAGCAGCGAGACGCTGACAATTTGAATCGTAACGAGAAAACCATCGGCGAATTTGGGCCAGTATTTGGCAACAAACGGGCTCGCAAGATTGTTGCCGAGATAATAGAGCAAGGAAACGCCGGACACGAGCCACAGAGACATCAGAACATGGCCGAGAATGCGCGCATTGGTCCAGGCACGTGGCGGCAGAGGCGGCGGCGTGGCGCCGGTTTCAGGATTTGCAGCAATCATCTCGCAGCATCTCCTTTTTTGGTCCAGCGGTCTATCCATGTCAGTCCGGCGGAGGACACCATGGCCAGCACAAGATAAATCAGACAGGCAACACCGAAGAACAGAAACGGTTCCTTGGTCACCCTGGCAGCGATACCTGCTTCGCGCATGAGGTCAGGCAGGCCGATCACGGACACAAGAGAGGTCTCTTTCAGCAGGATGAGCCAAAGGTTCGCGAGCGCGGGAAGCGCGAGGCGGATCAACTGGGGCAGGATCACGAGTGTTAGGGTTTGAAACCGGGACAGGCCAAGCGCATGACCGCCTTCATATTGTCCCTGTGGAATGCCCTTGAAGGCAGACAAAAAGGCTTCTGACGCGTAGGAGGAAAACACAAGGGAAAGTGCGACCATCCCTGCGACAAAGGAATTCACTTCGAAATAGAAATCAAAACCGGCGAGTTTCAGGGCAGCCTGGAGGCCTATCTGGACTCCGAAATAGACGAGAAACAGCGTGAGAAGTTCCGGAAGCCCCCGGAAGATGGTCGTGTAAATATCTGCCGCGAGCTTGAGGCTGGCTTCGCTTGAGTTTTTGGCAACTGCCAGCAGAAAACCAAGCAGTAGCCCAATCGGCAAGGACGCCAGGGCGAGGGCCACTGTGACAAGCGTACCGTACGCGATCTCGTCACCATAGCCTTCCCCTCCGAAGGACAGCAGCGTCAGAGCGTCATTCATGAGCTGGCGCTTCTTTCCGTTTTGTTTGAAGCTCCGCCCGATGGGGCGCGCCCACCGGTGAAGTTTTGTCCCCTTTGGCAAAGCGCGGCGCTGATGAGCGCCACGCTTCCTCGCGTTTCAACGGAAGAGAAATCAGCCGCCGTAAACGTCGAACGAGAAATACTTGTCGTTGATCTCTTTGTATTTTCCGTTCGCCAGAATGGCTTCGATGGCTTTGTTGAACATCTCTTTCAGCTCGCCGTCATCCTTACGGATCGCAATGCCGGCGCCCTCGCCGTTGATGACCGGATCGGGGGTCAAGGTGCCGAGCAGCTTGCAGCAGGCACCATCTTCCGTGGCCAGCCAGTCGGACAGAACCACGACATCGTCGATCACCCCGTCGATCCGGCCGCTGGCCACATCAAGCTTGTACTCATCCGGGGTCGGATAGAGCTTCAGTTCCGCAGAGGGAAGTTTTTCCTCCGCATAGTTGGAATGGGTCGTGGAGGACTGGGCGCCAAGAGTAAAGCCCTTCAAATCCGCATCAGCGGTTCCGGCAATCTTGGAATCCTTCGGCACGGCGATCGCCGGCGGGGTGTTATAGTATTTGTTGGTGAAATCCACCTTTTGCTTACGCTCTTCGGTGATCGACATGGAGGCGATGATCGCGTCGAACTTCCCGGCTTGCAGGCCAGGAATGATACCGTCCCAGTCAGAGGTGACGAATTCGCACTCCACCTTCATTTCCTCGCAAAGAGCTTTTGCGATATCGATGTCGAAGCCGACCAGCTGACCGTCAGCGGTCAGGGAATTGAACGGAGGGTAGGCGCCTTCGGTTCCGATTCGAACCTTGGACCAGTCTTTCGCCTCAGCGGCACCAACGGCAGCCAGAACAGCAACAGCAGCGGCAGCCATACGCAAAACACGCATTTATTTTCCCCTTGATTATGTTTGCGGCGCAGGAAAAACAGTACTCCTTTGCCAGAAGGCTCTATTCCATACACTTCCGCCCAGATTTCAAGCATGCACAGAAAAAAAACACAGCCTAATTCATGCCGCTACAACGTTTGGGAGGTGTTCTTTCAGGAAGGACATGCTGAGGGCTGTATTCGTGTGCGCGTGTGAGGGGACATATTTCAACAATGCAGACCGGCACGGATCGAAAACCCTTATGAATTGGATGAAATGATTGAATTGGAGCAGGCGCGCGCGCCGGGCTAACAAACGTTTGAGGAATTTGTTGAAGGGCCTCACGGGGCTGTCCCGTGGCGCCTTGTCCTGAAACCGGAGGCCCCATGGCACAATTTGAACTCTTCATCGGCAACAAGAACTATTCGTCCTGGTCCTTCCGGCCCTGGATCGCTCTTCGGCAAAAGGCCATTCCCTTCACCGAAACGCTGATTCCGTTTGATTTTGACAACGGCAATCCTGAGTTCAAGGCTTTCTCGCCGAGCATGAAGGTGCCGGTTCTGAAGGACGGCGACCTGACGGTTTGGGATAGTCTGGCGATCCTCGAATATGCCGCCGAGTGTTGTCCCGAAAAGCGGCTTTGGCCGGAAGACCAAAAGCTCCGCGCCCATGCCCGCGCCATAAGTGCGGAAATGCATTCCGGCTTCGGCGCCTTGCGGGGAGCATGTCCGATGAACATGAAGCGTCCGGTTGAAGTCTTGTCCGTCAATGAGGGCGTCAAAGCCGATGTGAACAGGATCCTCGACATCTGGGGCGAATGCCTGGACGTGTCGGGCGGGCCGTTCCTCTTTGGCGATTTCACCATTGCCGATGCCATGTATGCCCCGGTCGTCAGCCGGTTTGCCACTTACAGCCTGAGCGTTTCGCCGGTGTTTACGGCCTATCACGCGGCCATGACGGCCACTGGCGCCTGGCAGGAGTGGGAGGCGGCCGCTCTGAAAGAAACCTGGTATGTCGCGGTCGATGAAATCTGATCAACCCGCGCGCTTGACCGGGGCATGGCCGAGCGCTTCCAGCGCGCCCCGGTCTTCAAAATAGCTCCGCAAACGGTCCACAAACCGGCGCACTTTCAACGGGATGAACCGGTTGGACGGATAGACTGCATGGATGGGATGCGGCGGGTAGCGCCAGTCCGGCAGCACCAGCTCCAGCTCCCCGGACTGGAGCTGCGGCTCCACCATCCAGCGGTTGGCAATGGTGATGCCGAGCCCGGCAAGCGCCGCGCGGCGCAAGGTCGCCGAGTTGTTGATTTTCATGGACGGGCAGATCTTGATGGACAGTTTTTCGCCCAGGGTGCTGAGGAACGGCACCCGGTCGCCGGTCGAGATGTTCTTGTAGAGAAGATAGTCGTGATCGGGCAGATCCGCCGGATGCTGGGGCCGTCCGCGCCGGTTGAGATAGTCCGGTGAGGCGATCAGGCAGCGCTGCGCCACGCCCAGCCGTTTGACGATGAGCCGGTCATCCTTGATGTCTCCCATGCGAATGGCAATGTCGAGCCGTTCCTGGATCACGTCGACAAATTCATCCGAAAGCGAAATGTCCAGCAGCAGGCAGGGGTGTTCTTTCTTGAAGGCGATCAGGAACTCCGACAGGATGCTCTCGGCAAAGCCAAGAGGCAGGCCGATTGAGAGCGGACCGGACATTTGCGCGTCTTCGCTCTGCACGGACCGGTCGGCCTCCTCCAGACGCTCCAGAATGTCGCGTGCATAGCTGAAATAGCGCTCACCTGCCTCCGTCAGGTGCAGCTGGCGGGTGGTGCGGTTCAGCAGGCGCACGCCAAGATCGGTCTCCAGACCCCTGACCTGCTGGCTGACCGCAGGCTGCGAGATGCCGAGATGCTTTGCGGCTGCGGAAAAACTGCCGAGATTGACGGACTGAACAAAGCTGGCGAGGGCACTGAACCGATCCACTAGAGGCTCCATTTATCGCAAAGACGCTTTAGATATAAGCATAGATTATGAGTTTTATAAGTTAGGGTCCTCTTCAAAAATAATTTGAATGAAACATTTTCTAGAAAGCCCGGCCGGGTCACCGGTCGGGTCAGTCAAATCGACCATTCTCAAGGACTAAGCAGGAGGCAGACTTATGACCTTGTCCAACATTTCCTTTTCCCGACGCTCTTTCCTTGGAAGCTCCGCCGCTGCCGGGGCCCTGTCCGCAGCGGGGGGGCTGGCGCTGATTTCCAGCAAGGCCCACGCATCGGCACCCCAGTCGGGCGCGCCGATGGCTGGCGCCTTGCGCTACAAGGTTGGCAGCATGGAGGTCACCGCGCTTCTGGATGGCTATCTGGATGTCACGCCGGAGATTGTTGTCGGCTATGACGACGCCGAGGGCCAGCGCCTGCGAGACAAGGCGCTGATTGACGGTAACGCGCTCCGCATTCCCGTCAACGCCTTTCTGGTGAACACCGGAGAGCGTCTTGTTATGGTTGATGCGGGGACATCCGATGCCCTGGGGCCGACCATGGGGCGGTTGCCGCAGGCTCTGGCGGCTGCGGGCGTGTCTCCAGCCCAGATTGATGCGCTTCTGATCACCCATATGCACCCGGACCATCTGTTCGGGGCGGTTGACGGAGACGGCAAGAAGGTCTTTGCCAATGCGGAATTGATCCTGCCGGAGACCGACCATGCCTTCTGGCATGATGATGCGATGATGAATGGCGCCCCGGAGGAGTTCAAACCCTTCTTTGAGGGCGCGCGCCGGGCCGCGGCTGCCTATGAGGGCAGTACGACGCTTGTCTCAGGCGACGAAGAGGTGCTTCCCGGCTTCCGGACGATGGCGCTGCCGGGTCACACACCCGGTCACACCGGTTTCCTAATCGACAGCGATGGCGAAACGCTGGCGGTTGCCGGGGACATTTTGCATATGAGTGCGTATCAGTTCGACAGGCCGGACTGGGGGATCGGCTTCGACATCGATGCCGCTCAGGCGGCGGCGACCCGCAAGGCCTTCTTCGATCAGGCTGCCAGCGAAAAGCTGCTGTTTGCCGGCGCCCATGTTCCGTTTCCCGGACTTGGCCATGTGGCTAAGGAAAAGGACAGCTACCGGTTCGTGGCCGCCAGTTGGCCCTATGCCTATTAAGGCCATGCTGGTCTTGTTGACCAGTGCCTGACGAGAGCCCGGCGGACCGCCGCCGGGCTCCTTATCGGATCCCAAATCCGGAAAAGGGCAGATAGCGGACCATGTCACCTGCCTTGATGCTTGTGACCTCTTCCGGGATCTCGATCAAGCCATCGGCTTGGCGCAGTCCCGTGATCAGCCCGGACCCGTCTCGCATGAACTTGTAGGCGGCTGGGCGTCCCGCCGCATCAAGGCCGGTATAGCCACGGTAAAACTCCCGCCGATCGGGCTTTTTCTTTGCAATCTCGAAGGCTGCCGGCATCTCGAAGCGTTGCGGCTCCAGAAATGGCCCGCCGGACAGACGGCTGATAACGGGCCGAACATAGAGCAGGAAACAGACCATCGCGGCCACCGGGTTGCCTGGCAGTCCAAGAAACACGCAGGATTTAATCGTGCCAAACATCATCGGCCGGCCGGGCTTGATGGCCAGTTGCCACATATGACGCTGCCCCAGCGCATCCAGCGTTGACAGGATATGGTCCTCTTCGCCCCGGCTGGCGCCTCCGGTGGTCAGAATCACGTCAAATCTTTCAGCGGCCTCCGACAGCACCGCCTGCACATGCGCTGCGTCGTCCTTCAAGATCCCCAGATCCTCGATCTCAAGGGGGAGGGTGGCGCTCAGGCCGCGCAGCAGAAAATGGTTGGAATCATAGACATCGCCGAGCGAAATCAGCTGGCCGGGGCGGCGCAACTCGTCCCCGGTCGAAACCAATGCCACCTTGAGCTTCTTGCGCACGGAAACAGCCGCCTGGCCTGTGGAGGCGATCGCGGCAAGATCCTGCGGGCGCAGCAGCAGGCCGGGGGACAGCAGCGTACTTCCCGCCATCACATCCTCTCCCGCTTTCCGGCAATTGGCCCCCGGTCTGAGGCCTTGCGGAACGATCACGAACTCCTGACCGTCCTGCTGATGACGCTCACAATCCTCCTGCATGGCCACCGTGTCCGCGCCCGGCGGCATTACAGCGCCGGTGAAAATCCGGGCGGCAGCCCAGGGGCCAAGCAGACCGCCGGTGCCCTGTCCGGCGGCAATGCGCTGCTCAAGGCGGAAGAAGCCCCCGGCCTCGTCAAAATCCGCGTGGCGGAAAGCATAACCGTCCACCGCTGAATTGTCGGCCAGAGGCACGTCTCTTGGAGCGGTAACCGTTTCCGCCAGAATGCGCTCCAGCGCGCTCTCCAGGGGAACAGTTTCGGTGTCCGCAACTGGCGTCAGCCGGTCTTTGAGGATCGCAAGCGCCTCGTGGTGACGCAGCCGGTCCTTGTCATGCAGAAAGCAATCATCAAGCAGGGACTTCCCGGTCATGTTGCGGCCTTCCTCAGGTCAAGGCGGGACGCAATGAAGTCGGCCATGGCCGGGACATCGTCCAGGTGGAAAACAGGCAAGGTTTCTGCCGGAAGATCATGATCGGACGCGATCGCCAAAATGTTCGGATCACGAGGGGCCAAGGCTCCCCGATCCGCGCTTTCGGCCCGCCGGGCCTCGATCTTCGGATGGCTTTCCCGCTTGTAGCCCTCGATCAGGATCAGGTCACAGGGGGCAAGCCGGGCAAGGATCTCATTGAGCGGCGGTTCCTCATCGCCGTTCAATTCATGCATCAAGGCCCATCTGCGCCCGGACACTAGCGCCACTTGCTGCGCGCCCGCCTCCCGGTGGCGGAAACTGTCCGTTCCGGGATGGTCGATATCGAAACTGTGATGGGCATGCTTGACCGTAGACACTTTCAAGCCGCGTGCGGTGAATTCGGCCACAAGCCGGGTGACAAGCCGGGTCTTGCCCGAATTCTTCCAGCCGGTGATGCCAAAAACTGGGGGGGGGGTCATGGGGCAAGCGCGCTCAGGGTTTGGCGCACGGTTGTCAGGTCATCCGGACGATTGGCGTTGAAAAACGGGTCCAGCCCTGTTGCTGGGTCAGGGTCAAAGGACACCTCGACACTGTCATGCCGGTCGACAAAGGCCAGCACCTTGCCGCTTTGCCCCGTGGAAAGCCACGTATGGAGATCGTCATGCAGGGCCACGGGCCAGAGCCCGAATACCGGATGAAGCTTGCTGGAGGAGGAGGCAAGGGCAATGACGGGCCGGTCAGCAGGCACAGCCGCCCGCAACCGGTCTACAAGGTTTTCGGGAAAGAACGGCGTGTCGCCGGCAACCGATACCACATGGGTTGTTTCAGGGTGATGGCCGCGGGCATGGGTAAGCCCGGCCAGAACCCCGGCCAGCGGTCCGGCAAATTCCCCGACGGGGTCGTGCGCGACCGGCAGGCCAAACTCCGCAAAGCGCGCAGGGTCACCATTTGCATTCAGCACAGTGGCGGGGACCTGAGGGGCGAGCCGGGCAAGGATGATTTCCAGCATGGAGGTTCCGCCAACATCCATCAGGCTCTTGTCACCTCCACCCATGCGCCGCGATTGCCCGCCGGCCAGGACGCAGCCCATGATCCTGTCTGCAGCCAAGCCCGAATGCCCTGCTGTCATTGCGCTGCAAAGCTCCCTTTCCGTTTCACTTTCTCCGGCTCGTCATCGGCAAAGTCCGGGTCCATGTCAAATTCGATCCGTTCTGTGCCCGACAGTGCAACAAAGCGCTTGCCCCGCGCGCGGCCGATCAGGGTCAGACCGGCCTTGCGTGCCAGTTCCACACCCCAGGCGGTGAAGCCGGAGCGGGACACCAGAATCGGAATGCCCATCATCACCGTCTTGATCACCATCTCGGAGGTGAGGCGTCCGGTCGTGTAAAAGATCTTGTCGCTGGCGGGAATTCCGTTCAGCACCATCCAGCCGGCAATCTTGTCTACGGCGTTGTGGCGGCCGACATCTTCCATATAGACTAGGGGCCGGTCCTCCCGGCACAGCACACAGCCATGGATGGCCCCAGCTTCCAGATAAAGAGACGGAGTGGTGTTGATGGTTTTGGTGAGCCCGTAAAGCCAGGAAGTCTTGAGCGTTGCCTCCGGCCTCAAGGTCACGTCCTCAAAGCCTTCCATCACATCGCCGAATACCGTGCCCTGGGCGCAGCCGGAGGTGCGAACCTTCTTCTTCAGTTTTTCTTCGAAATTTGTTTCGGTTTCCGTGCGCACCACAACCACATCCAGATCGTCGTCATGGTCGATGGCGGTGATCACGTCCTCCGGCGCCAGCATGTTCTGATTCTTCAGATAGCCGACGGCCAGAAGGTCAGGATGATCGCCAATCGTCATCATCGTGACCACTTCCTGGGAATTCAGATAAAGGGTCAGCGGTTTTTCAGTCACAACCCGGGTTTCAACCGGTGCCCCGGTCTGGTCGATGCCGTTGACGGTGGTTGACAGTCCGGGCTGCTCCGGATCGGGCTTCAGCATGTAAGGGCCTGGCAAAGGCGCGCAACTCCCAATGTGATCTTTTCCGGAACACTATGGGACGCCAAAGGGCAAGGGCAAGATCTTAGTTGATCCTGTTGGTTGGTGGCGGATGGGAACAGACCAGCCCGGCGAAGAGAAATCGGACACATAAATTCGCAGGGCTCCGGCCACCACCAAACCTCCTCAGATCTTTCCGTCCCTTCAGGGCGGGGCGTCTAGAGGCATGCCGGTGCAGAGTTATCCGGACGGGCGGCGCCCGTCAGATCATCAGCATGTCATTTGTCAGGCGGCCCTGCTGCAGTTCCATCGCAAAATGGCTGAAAGCAAGATAGGCTTCATCGCGGGTCACGGCGCTCGGATGATCCAGAAGCGGCCGCAGCACCGGATGCTGCGACGCAGCCACGCCGTCGGTCAGGTCCCGGAAAAACATGAGCGAATTCGGGAACAGGCGGAAATCCACCGGTTCATGGATGAGTCCTTCTATATCATGCAGGCGCGGGTCGTTCATGACACAATAGACGGTGTCAAGAACCTGGCCGGTCTGGCCTTCCAGAACCTGAATGATGTGCTGATCCACCAGGAGCAGGGCGCCGGTGACCCCGGCCTTGCGGTTGATACGGCGGATACGCAGCAAGGTTCTGTCGATTTCGTCGGGCAGGGGCAAGCGCATGTTGTCCCATTTGATTTTGCTGCGATAGCAGGCGCGGTAGAGCTCCATTGCGTGTCCGATCTTCTGAATTCCGATACCTCCAGCCTGCGCCTCAATTCCTCACAATTTCTTAAAATTTGAATCAAAATGAAAGAAGAACGTGGATACCGATCTCCGGCATGCAAAGATCTGAGGATAACAGTGCTTGGGGCTTGAAAGCAGATTTCTTGGCGGGCGACCAAAACAACGTCAGATTATCTTTATGTGGAAAAGCTGCCGCTCGGTGCTGCAGCGGCCAGTGTGCAATCTCTCATTAAGGACTGTCTATACAGCCCTTGCGGCGACTCACAGCAGCGGAGCCCGCCGGGGAGGCTTTACAAAACCTCAAAACGGGCGCTCCTCGCCCGTCCATTTAAAGAATTTGCCCGTGCCGGTCATGGCAAGGGAGACCGCGATGGCCATAATTCCTTCAGCAACGTCTTTGGGATCATTGTCGGCTTGAGGCCCGCCCATGGACGTTCTGACCCAGCCCGGATCAATCAGTGCGACTGCAATTCCCTCCGGCTCCAGATCGGTGGCAAGGCCCTGCATGACCTTGTTCACTGCAGCCTTGGAGGCGCGGTAGGCGAGCGTGTCGGATTTCCGGTAGCCCATCCACGACATCTGGCTGGAAACGGTCAGGATCTTGGGGCTGGGGGCTTTTCTTAGCTGCGGCAGAAAGGCCTGGGAGACCGCGAGCGGTGCCAGGGCGTTGACCTCCAGTGTGCGGGCGAAGCCCTGAAAGTCCATATCGTCTGTGGTCTGCCGGTCCGGGCCGATGATGCCCGCATTGTTGATCAGAAGATCAAGAGGCTGTGCCAGCCCGGCCGCGGCCCTGTGAACTGCCGTGTGATCGGTGACGTCGAAGACCAGCGAATGATAGTCCGGTCCCAGCAGGGCGGCGGTGTCCCTTGCGGCCTCATCGCTGCGCACAGATCCGTAAACGGTCCAGCCGGAGGAAAGGGCGGTCCGGGCGAGATCGAAACCGATCCCGCGGTTGGTCGCGGTGATAAGGCAAGCGGGCATCGTGGGGTCCTGAAATGTCGGAGGGTGGCGAGAAAGGTACTTCCAGGAAAATGGGGGCGGATGGCAGGCAAACCGGTTTCCCTTTGGGACACCGAATCTGTTTATGGGAACGCATTGAAGGCTGCACCGCACCGCGAACGCTTTCAAGAGGGCACGACCTTCCAGGAAAGTGCTTATTGGGAGAGTGTGGCAATAGCAGGTTGTTTTTGTCGCTACGCAAATTAGATTTCCGGTCAGCCCTCCGGCAGAGCGAGCCGCCGGATATCAGACAGGACAGACTATGAGCGAACCAATCAAAAAAGCCGTCATGGACCGGTTACGGCAGATCAAGGGACCGGATCTTGAAGGAGACATTGTGTCCTTGGGGTTGGTCTCCGATGTGTTTGTCTCTGATGGCCGGGTCGCGTTTTCCATCACTGTTCCGGCAGAGCGGGCCCAGGAACTGGAGCCCTTGCGCCAGGCGGCAGAAAAGGTCGTCCGGGACGTCGAGGGGGTTGAAAACGCCATGGTGGCGCTGACCGCCGAGCGCACACCGGGCAGTGCAAGCAGCGCGCCACCCAAACCCGCAGCGCGCCCGGCCTCAGCGCCACAGGGCCGCGCTCCGCAAGGGGCTGACGAGCAGGCCACATCGAAGCCGGGTGTTCCCGGCATCCGGCACATTGTGGCGGTTGCCTCGGGCAAGGGCGGGGTCGGCAAGTCGACGACAACCGCCAATCTTGCGCTTGGAATGGCGGCGAATGGCCTGAAAGTCGGTGTTCTGGATGCGGATATCTACGGCCCGTCCGTGCCCCGTCTCTTCAACGTTTCTGGACGTCCGGAAGCCGTCTCCGGCCGGGTGCTGAAACCTCTGGAAGGCTATGGCATCAAGGTCATGTCGATGGGCTTCATGGTGGAAGAGGAAACGCCTATGATCTGGCGCGGGCCAATGGTGATTTCCGCCCTGACCCAGATGCTGCGCGAAGTAGCCTGGGGAGAACTGGATGTTCTGGTTGTCGACATGCCGCCGGGAACCGGGGACGCACAGCTCACAATGGCCCAGCAAGTGCCGCTCGCCGGTGCCGTGATCGTCTCCACCCCTCAGGACCTTGCCCTGATTGATGCCCGCAAGGGGTTAAACATGTTCAAGCGTGTGGATGTGCCGGTGCTCGGTATTGTCGAGAACATGAGCTATTTCCTGTGCCCGGATTGCGGCAGCCGCCACGATATTTTCGGTCATGGCGGGGCGCGGGCCGAAGCTGCAAGGCTAGGCGTGCCGTTTCTGGGTGAAGTGCCGCTCACCATGAAAATCCGCGAGACGTCCGACGCGGGAACGCCGATTGTGGTCTGTGATCCTGAGGGCCCGGTCGCAGCCATTTACAAATCCATTGCCGGAAAAGTGGTGGCCTCAATCGAGCGGCCGGAGGGCGCAGCCGGGAAGGTGGCACCGAAAATCGTCTTTGATTGATGTCCAAAAGGGGCGCCGGGCCGGTTGATCAGCGGCCCGGACCGTTCCGGGATGCAAATGGTCAGCTTGCAGCCATTTTCACTTGTACTTTCAATGTTTCACAGCCTGTTCACGCCTTCGGTCTATAACGTATCATCCGTTGAGTCTGTCTCAGATTTCAATTTTTTGTAGAGGGTGTATCTGCAGGCATGATGTCCAGCCAATCCGAGCCGTCCCGTCTTCGGAAAAAACCGTCCATTGGTATCCTGATTGCGATTTCAACGGTCAGCCCGTTGGCCATGCAGATCTATTTACCGTCCCTTGCTGGCATGATGATCGTGTTCGCCGCAACGCCTGACGAGATCCAGCTGTCCATGTCGGCTTATTTCATTGCCGTGGCCGTGTCGCAGCTGTTCTGGGGGCCCCTGTCCGACCGGTTTGGCCGCCGTCCGATCATTATTCTAGGCATGGCGCTTTTTGTGGTTGGCACGGTTTTGTGCATGATAGCGCCAACGATTGAGGCGTTGATTGCTGCCCGGGTGCTTCAGGCGGCCGGAGGCTGCACCGGAATGGTCCTGAGCCGCGCCATCGTGCGCGACCTTTATGGTTCAAGACAGGCGGCCAGCATGATTGGTTATGTCACCATGGGCATGGCCGTGATGCCGACCATTGCCCCGGCCATTGGCGGGCTCATGGACGAGTTCTATGGCTGGGAAGGCGGCTTTATTCTTCTGCTCCTGATTGGGATCGCCATCCTTTATGCAAGCGTCTCCCACCTGCCGGAAACCAATCTTCAGCGGGAAAAGACCTCCACAAGACAGGTCCTGCGCGCCTATACGGCCCTGTTGCGCGAGCCGCTTTTCTGGAGCTATGCCCTAACCGCAGCCTTCTCCGCCCTGACCTATTGCGCCTATCTTGGCGGGGCGCCCTTCATCGCGGCCCAGATCCTGAAGATGAGCGCTGCTGAAATGGGTTTCTATTTCATGTTTGTGGCCCTTGGGTACATTGTCGGAAATTTCATTTCGGGCAAATTCGCCGAGCGGGCCGGGCTCTATCCGATGATCCTGAGCGGCACAGTGATCGGGGCGCTGTCCGTGGCGCTGATTGCCGGGTTCGCTTATTTTGGAATTGTCACCGGACCCAGCCTGTTTCTGCCCATGTTCGTCCTTGGTCTTGGCAACGGGGTCTGTCTGCCCAGTGCAATTTCCGGAGCGGTCAGCGTCCGTCCGGAGCTGGCCGGGTCCGCCTCCGGTCTGGTTGCATCCCTGCAAGTGGGGATGGGGGCTGTGGCAGGCTCTCTGGTGGCTTGGCTGTTCGCCCACAGTTTCCTGGCCGGGTCCCCATGGAGCATGATCTGGATCATGGCACTCGGGATTACCGCCAGCCTGATTACGGCCCTGTCAATCAAACCGGTTGCCGAAGCAAGCGGTTTCATGCCCGCCGAATAAGTCCGGCGGGCTTTTCTCGAAAAGAGCTGGTATTTTGAAGACTGCCACCTGGGCCGGAGCTGTGATCAGCCTCCGGTGACGCTCATGTGGCGGGACACGGCCGGCTGGCGGGACCGCCGGTCGATCACAAAGTCATGGCCCTTGGGTTTGCGGCCAATAGCCTCATCGATTGCGGCATTCAATAGCTCATTGCCCTCGGACGCCCGCAAGGGCGCTCGAAGATCGGACATGTCGTCCTGGCCGAGGCACATATAAAGCTGACCGGTGCATGTGACCCGGACCCGGTTGCAGCTTTCGCAGAAATTGTGGGTGAGGGGCGTGATAAAGCCGAGCCGCCCCCCCGTTTCCTCAATCGTCACATAGCGTGCCGGCCCCCCGGTCTTGTAGGGGATATCCGTCAGGGTGAACTGGCTGGAGAGACGGCTGCGCACGGTCGACAGGGGCAGATACTGGTCGGTGCGGTCGCCATCAATTTCGCCAAGCGGCATGGTCTCGATCAGTGTCAGGTCATGTCCATGGCCGTGGCACCATTCCAGCATCGGCACGATCTCGTGCTCGTTTACATCCTTGAGGGCAACCATGTTGATCTTTATCTTCAGTCCGGCCGCGCTTGCCGCGCGAATGCCGTCCATCACCTTTTCCAGATCGCCCCAGCGCGTGACAGCCTGGAATTTTTGTGGATCAAGAGTGTCGATGGACACATTGATGCGCCGGACACCGCAGTCATGGAGCTCTTGCGCATAGCGGGCTAGCTGGGAGCCGTTGGTTGTGACGGTCAGTTCCTCCAAAGCCCCGCTGTCCAGATGGCGTCCAAGGCTGCGGATCAGGCTCATGATATTCTTGCGCACCAGCGGTTCGCCGCCGGTCAGGCGCAACTTGCGCACGCCTTTTTCAATGAAGGCGCTGCACAGACGGTCCAGTTCTTCCAGGCTGAGCACTTCCCGTTTGGGCAGAAAGGTCATGTCTTCAGCCATGCAATAGACACAACGGAAATCGCACCGGTCGGTGACGGAAACGCGCAAATAGGTCACTGCACGTCCGAACGGATCAATCATGGAAGCCGCTCCACTGGTCTGTCCGCCCGTTCCAGAAGGAACGACAATGCTGCCGTCGGTCACGTTTCGTCTCCCTCACTCATTCTTGTTGCAGCCATCATATGGCGTGCCCGGCACCAAGATCAATCGAAACAGCATGGCTGCATCCTCTCTTCGACCGGCAGGTAAACTTTACAGTGTAGACTTGTCAATCTGCAGCCCGCAGGTCCCGAGACAGTCAGTCCCGGCTTGCGTCGAGTATGGCGCGGATTTCGGCCAGGACAGGAACCAGATCCCGGATCCTGTCGTCCGGGCAGTGCTGACGAAAGGCATGGATATCCGGGTCGATCGCCCCGATGGCCTCGTCACGGAAGCGTTGACCGGCCTCTGTCAGCCAGACGGTTTTGCTGCGCCCGTCCTCCGGATTGGGCCGGATCTCGACAAAACCATGTGTCTCCAGCCCATTCAGCGTATGGGTCATCGTAGTCTTCGGAACCTGGAAGGCCCGGGCGAGCGCGAGCGGGGTCTGGCCGTTTTTCACACGGACCAGGTGGTTGACCACACTGAAATGCGGCAAAGTCATCCCCTTGGGCAGCCGGGCCTCCAGCGCGGTGCGGCTGAGCTGGGCGATGATCCCGATTTCGTTGAAAAAGGCAAAGAAGAGCGTCCGGGTCTCGTTATCCATTCATGATCCGTGTGTTGAGCGGCCAGCGGGGCGAGGGCGGCGTGATCGGGCCGTATCCCAATCTCCCCAGCATCTGAACCGTTTCTCCCGGTTTGGCAAGCAGGTCATGGGCTTTCATGTGGTGGGGCTGCATTTCCTCAAATTCCTGAAGGGCCTGGCTGACCGGGTGCAGCGCGAGCCCGAGCCGCGACGTTTCAAGGTTCAGCCGTAGCCAGCGCCGGCCGGCAGCGATCTGGTCCGCTCGTGTGTTCGAAGGACTGGTCAGGACGGCATAGGCCGGTGTCGCCGCAAGCATCTCCCGGTAGATTTTGACCCCTTCCTGAAATCCCGTCGAGGTCGTGTCGAGCTGATCCTCGCGGCTCAGGACACCGGCCAGCATGAGCGTTTCAAGAAAAGGGCCGCCGAGATCAATGCCGTCAGGATTGGCATTGATCTCGGCCTTGCCGAAGCGCATCAGATCAACGCTTTCCTTGAGCGTCCGGTGGGTATGCATTTCCGTGAGCCAGGCCTGCCAGGTCAGTTCCCGGACCTTTGCGACCGTGCCTGCATCCGTGAGGATGGTGGCGAAGGCGCTGAGGGCGTGAGCCGTCCGGTCCGGCACTGGCTTATCCAGAAACGGTTCCTTGCAGGTGCGCCTGAGAAGGATCTGCGCGGCCAGGGGATCGGGTTCCTGACCCGGGCGCAGGGTGACGTGGGCAACCGGACCGGCTTCCCCATCGGGAAACAGTGTGATGTCGGCCGTATGGTTTTTCATTGACGCAGCGACGGACATCAATTCCAGAAAGCACCCCAGCCCAATGAAGATCTGCCGGTGAAACGGGTCGGTCTGCGGCAGGTCCCGGGCCTCGTCCCGGTGCAGCAAAAACTGGTCGCCTCCCTTAAGCTCCAGAAGCCAGGGCTGTCTGTTATGCGGATTGGGAGCGAGCAGCGCATGGGACAGGGCAAACAGTCTCGGATCTTCATAAGACCCGGCCGTTTGCCAGGGAGCCAGGGCTTTTTCCGGTGTGCGGGTCATCAGGAAGGAACCGGCCGATGCTCCGGCTGCAACAACGGCGCCCCCACCAAGAATTGCAAGGGTCTTTCTGCGTGTCAGGGCCATGTGGATCTCCTCTAGTGCGATATCGCATTAAATAGTACGAAATCGCATCAAAATCAACAGGCGCGCAATTTTCCGGGTAATGCACATGTTGAGTCTTGGCATAACACCAAAAGGTGTTATTTAATATAACACCAAAAAGTGTCACAAAGGAGAGGGCAATGATTTCGATGAAAGTCCGGAGCACGCTGGACAGGACCGGAGGGGAAGGCTGACCATGAGCACGGGCCCTCAACCGGTCTTCCGGGCGCTGTCAGACCCGACCCGGCGGGAGATCCTGCTGCTTTTGTGCAAGGAAAGCCTGGCGATCTCTGAAATCTCGGATCGGTTCGGCATCACCCGGACCGCGATCAACAAGCATCTGGCCATTCTTGAAGAAGGCGGCCTCGTCAAAAGCGAGACGATCGGACGGGAACGGCGCAAAAGCCTTTCCCCCGACCCCTTGAAATCCGCTTTCGAATGGCTTGGCGTCTTTGAACAGTTCTGGGACGCAAAGCTATCCAACTTGCAGCGTGAAATTGCCAAAGACACGAAGGACCGGGAAGGAGATATGACATGACTGCCACAACGATGACCAAGACCATTTTCTTGAAAGCCCCGCGTGAAACTGTCTGGGCTTTCTTGACTGAGAAAGACAAGCTCGCCCGCTGGTTTCATCCGGCCGAAGAAGACCTTAAGGAAGGCGCCGACTACACGCTGCTCGACCAGCATGGCAACATGGACAGGATCTGCTGGGGCAAGGTTCTGGAAATGAGACCCCATGGAAGCCTCGTCTATACGTTCACCGTGAAGCCTTTGAACGGGGCCATGACAACGGTGCGTTGGACGCTGGAAGAGGCTGCGGGCGGCACGCGCCTGACGTTGGTTCATGAAGGGATTGAGCAGGCTGCAGGAGAAGCGGCGTTCCGGATGTTGACGGCGCTTGATGCTGGCTGGGATGAACATTTCGGGCGGTTCCGCAGGGAAGTTCTTGCGCCCGTCCCGGCGTAGCACAGATGCCTCGGCGGTGGGCCGGCAGGAAATTGCAGGCCAATCGGTTGATCCAGTTCCTGGCCGGAGCGTATCTGGAACAGTCAAAAACGTTGAGGCATCATGACGACACTTGTCTGGTTCCGCCAGGACCTCAGAATAGCAGACAATCCAGCGCTTTTTGAAGCCGCAAGGAAAGGTCCGGTCCTGCCCGTCTTCGTGCTGGAAGATCCGGCCCACAGCGGAGAAACCCATCCGCTGGGCGGGGCCAGCAAGTGGTGGCTGCATTTCAGTCTGAAGTCCCTTCAAAAGACCCTGCCGGGTCTGATCATTTGCCGCGGCGATGCAAGGCACCTCATCCCGCAGATCGCACGGGAAGCAGGCGTGCGCGCGGTGCACTGGAACCGCTGCTATGAGCCGAATGCGATTGAGCGGGACACGGAGATCAAGACCCTCCTGAAGGCGGACGGCTTTGAGGTGACCAGCTTCAAGGCGTCCTTGCTGTTTGAGCCCTGGGAACTCACCAATAAGACTGGCGGCTCCTTCAAGGTCTATTCCCCGTTCTGGAAGACGGCACAACAAAGGGAAATTGCAGCGCCTTTGCCTGCTCCCCAGACCTTGACGTGTTTGGACTGCGCGCATGGCGAAGAACTGGATGTTCTTGGCCTTTTGCCGGAGAAACCGGATTGGGCCAAGGGATGGGACAGGCTCTGGCAGCCGGGTGAAGACGGCGCCTTGAAGCGGTTGCAGGGGTTTCTCACAGCCGGGCTGATAGGATACGGGGACCTTAGAAACCGTCCGGATCTGCCCAATGTCTCGCGGCTTTCGCCTCATCTTCACTTTGGGGAGCTGTCACCGCGCCAGATATGGAAGAGGACTTGGGATGCGATTGAGGCCAACGAGGCTTGCCGTAAAGACGGGCTGAAGTTTCTGTCGGAGATCGCCTGGCGCGAATTTTCCTATCATCTCCTTTATCATTTTCCGAAGCTGCCTGAGGCGAACTGGCGCCCGGCCTTTGATGTCTATCCCTGGCGCGACAGCGCAACCGACCTGGAACGCTGGCAAAAGGGCGAAACCGGGTATCCGATCGTCGATGCGGGCATGCGGGAGCTATGGCAGACCGGGTATATGCACAACCGTGTGCGCATGATCGTTGCCAGCTTTCTGGTCAAACATCTCCGGCTGCACTGGCATCATGGCGAAGCCTGGTTCCGGGATACGCTGCTGGATGCAGACCTTGCGAACAATTCCGCAAGCTGGCAATGGGTGGCCGGCTCAGGGGCGGATGCCGCCCCGTATTTCCGGGTGTTCAATCCCATTAGCCAGGGACAGAAATTTGATCCGGACGGCACCTATGTCAAACGCTGGGTGCCGGAACTGAAAGACCTCGACAAAACCTATCTTTTCGCCCCCTTTGAGGCCCCGCCCGCTGTGCTCAAGGCCGCGGGGGTGATCTTGGGTGTGCACTATCCTCAGCCGATTGTGGATCACGCAGCAGCCCGCCAGGCGGCGCTGGAGGGGTATGAAGCGGTCAAGGCCGCCGGACGGGAACAGGCGGCTTGACGGGAAGAGGGCGGCCGCTATCGTCCCGCCCGCAACCTGATCAAGACCGGAAATGGATGTGATGACTGAGACAAGCGCGCCCTGGCCAACCGAATTGCGGGTGTCGGCGGATAAAAAAACGCTGACGGTGGCGTTTGATGATGGTGGCCGCCATGACCTGTCTGCCGAATATTTGCGGGTCTGTTCCCCATCTGCGGAAGTCAAGGGCCATGCCCCCTCCCAGAAACAGACCGTGCCGGGCAAACGGCAGGTGGAGATCATGAAGATGGAGCCGGTCGGCAATTATGCCGTGCGCATTCATTTTGACGACATGCACAATTCCGGGATTTTTTCCTGGCGCTACCTTTTGGAACTGGCGCTGGAGCCGGAAAAGCATTGGGACGTCTATCTTCAAGAGCTTGCGGCCAAGGGTTTGAGCCGGGACCGCTAGACGCCAGCTATGCGCCACATGGTCCCATCTGGTGTGCTATGGGCAGAATCAGCTATACGGCGTGTCCCGGCGTGGCCCGCGCCGTCCCCCTCCATCCGGAGCAGCAGTTGACCTGCAGGGCCTATGGATTGGCACCACTTCAGGCCCCGTGCGTGTGCAGAAGGAGGGAATGCGACAGACGCAGGTGGCTTTCTGGAGACTGCGCATGAAACTGTCCGTTCCCATTTTCCGTTTGAAACGTGCTGCCCGGCTCATGGCCCGGCGGGACAATATTGCTCTAAGTGCCGCACTCGACCGGATTGCGGCCGGGGAAGGGTTTTCAAGCTGGGGGCTGCTCGCCGCCCATCACAAGAAGCTGCGGGCCAGTCAGGTGACACCTGAAGCAAATGTTCTTCACCGGCTGAAAAACGGCGAATTGCTGATCCTTGCGGCCAGGCCGGGTCACGGGAAAACCCTCTTTGGCGTTCAGTTGCTTGTCGAAGCCGTCCGGTCCGGCTGGCAGGCCGCCTTCTTTTCAGCCGAAATTTCAATGAATGAGCTTGAGCAGCGTCTTGCTGACGCCGCTGAGACGGAAACCAAGGGCCACACCGGCCTGGAAATTGATTTGTCAGACACCCTGTGTGCAGATCAGATCGAAAGAGGACTGTCTGGCTGCGCCCCGGGAACGCTGGCGGTCATCGACTATTTGCAGCTTCTTGACCAGCGCAGAACCGAGCCGGAGCTTGGGGTGCAGATCGCGCAGTTGAAGCGGTTTGCCCAGGACAAAGGCGTGAGGTTTGTGTTTCTGTCCCAGGTGCACCGGTCCTTTGATCCCGGCAACAAGCCGTTGCCGGATTTCTCAGACCTGCGCCTGCCCAACCCTGTGGACTTATCTCATTTTTCCAAGGGCTGTTTTCTGCATGACGGCGAGATGGGCCTATGGTCCCAATGAGCAGAAAGCATGAAAAAAGCCGGGCAGCTTGCCCGGCTTTTCTTTGAACATCGAAATTGCTCAGATCAACGCTTCACGATGATCATAGCACCCAGATTCACATTCTTATAGAGGTGAATGATGTCTTCATTGGCAAGGCGGATGCAGCCGGACGAGACTTCGGAGCCGATGGTCCACGGCTCCGTTGTGCCGTGAATGCGGTAGAGGGTCGAACCGATGTAAAGCGCGCGGGCCCCCATCGGGTTGTTCGGTCCGCCGGGCATATAGGTCGGCAGAATGCGGCCTTTCTTGCGCTCGCGGGCCCGCATCTGCGCCGGTGGTGTCCAGCTCGGCCATTCTGCCTTGCGTGTCACGCGGTGGGTTCCGGCCCACTGGAAGCCCTGTTTGCCGACGCCGACGCCATATTTCATGGCCTTGCCGCCCGGAAGCACGTGGTAAAGGCGCCGCTCTGACGTGTCGATGACAATGGTGCCCGGAGAATACGGACCGTCGTAACTGACCTTCTTGCGCCGCACCGGCGACTTGCCGCCCGGATGGTATTTGGGCGTCACCCAGGTATTGGTGTTGTGATCGAAATAGCCGGCGCGGGCCGTAGCTTCTGCAGGCAACAGGAAACTTCCCGCGAGCACTGCAATGACTGCATAAAATAATGACTTCATTTAGGTCCCCCTTCAGCGCCTGCCCATTTCAAGGCACGCTCGATTTCGAAGGTTACGTTAGGAAATTCTCCTTGCCGCACTGTTAACGATGATGGCCCAAAACACAGGCGAAAGGAATCTCACGTTGATGTGAGCAGACAGGACATTGATCAATTGTGCCGAAATTGCAACGGAATTTCCCTTGAGGCGTGTTCCGTAACGGAGTGCGCTTTCAAGTTGCTGCATTTGTTTCGTTTTTGGAGGGAAAGCGGACGGATTTTATCCGCATAGAGACACCAGGGAGAATCACTTGGCGTGCAAAGGCGGCGGGTGAAGGATGGTCAGCAGCAGATGGCTTTCACTTTGCTGAAGTCACGATTCGACACATCGGGTCCGGCGATTGCAAAATCAAACTCGCCTCCATCTCCAATGGTGAATTCCGCACCCAGATCACTGAAAAGCTGGAACAGCAGCAGATCCGGCCCATCCAATGGCAGGCTGGCCTCCCGGGAGGCCAGGTGCCCGAAGAGCTGGTGATAACAAAGGGCTGCCCGGGCATCCGGCATCTGCGGCATCTTGAGCCCGTCCGCGTCCCGCAGCAGCACCGGGTGACGGTCGGAAGCGGCCAGATAGAGCCAGTCGGGCAGCTTGGCGGCCAGCGCCGGGCTGGAACCGGCCTCAGTGACGAGCCGGTAGAGCGCGCGTTCCAGATCGGCTTTCAGATAGGGACCGTAGCGCTTGTCGGCGGACTTCATCAAAAAGTCGTTCATGTCCTCGACAAAGGCATTGGCCATATTGGCGTCGAGCGCGGTCTCACCTGCCGCGTCGGCCTGCAGCTGCCAGTCCTCGAAACAGGTGTCGAACATGGTCTCCTGCAGCTTTTCCGCGTGCCGGTTGCGCAAGATCCGGCAGACCAGGGAAATGCCCCTGGGCGCGAACGGGAAACCGGTGTCCGCAAATGGCCGCAGCGCCAGGGCCGGGCTCTCATCGCCGTCGCCCCCGGTCAGCTCTTCAAACATCTGGAACCCGCAAGCCTTTGTGTCCTTTACGGACCAGACCCCGAGAACGCCTTGCAATTGCGCGGTCAGGTGCTCTTTCAGCGAGATGTTATAGCCTTCAGGGGCTTGGAATGGCAGGTCCTCGCCTTCGGGCATGGTTTCGACTTCAGCGAATTTGAGCGGCCATTCCGGGAAGGTCCGGCTCTTTTCGTCGCCCGGCAGGCCGAAGAGCAGATCAAACTGATATTTGCCGCTGCCGAGGGGGGGCAGATTTTTTGGTGGCGTGGTGGGAACGCCTGAACAGTCCGGATCAAAAATCACACGCATGTCATTGTCCGGGTCCACCTCACTGGCTGCCCAGTCCAGCATCTCATCGAAGCGGCCAAAAAACAGTAGCCTGCCGGTTTCCGGAAATCCCTTTGGGCGCCAGGCAAGTTCGCTCAGATCCAGCTGCGCCAGAAAGTGCAAGGGCAGGCCTTCCTTGACCTGATCCAGATGTCCGGGGGCCGTCGGCCATGCGACGCCTTTGGGCAAGTCCGGGCATCCGCCGATCTTGCTGCGGCCGTGGCTCTCCCGGTGTGGCGGATACGCCCGGAATGCATAGACCGCATTGCGGGAAAACTGTTTTATCAGTTCCTCAAAGCCTTCGCCCATGGCCTCGTCCGGGGGCGTCTGAAACGCGGGAACAACCGGCTCGGCGGGGGCAATGACGGGACTGGCTGTGGCAACTGCGAATTTGGCTGGCTCCCGGGTCAAGATGTCCTGGATGCGCTCCGGATTGACTTCCTCGGGTTCTTTCTCCGGTCCGTAGCGGGCTCTGGAGCGGACGCCGCCCACCACCGATTCCGCCAGCGGCTGGACTGCGGGAAAGAGCAGCATTCCGGCAACGCTGAAGAGAATGGCCAGCAGTGTGGTGATATAGAGCCCGGACTGATCCAGCCTGCGGCTGACGATAGCAACAATGACCAGAACCAGAATGTAGGCAGCGAATTTGACCATCAAGACGTCTTGCGTTTGCTTTTGCGTCCAACCTTCTTGCCTTTTTCAGCTAAAAAACCGGTTAAGGAGGATCCTCATGTTGAAAGTAAATGCAAAAAAGACGGCAAAAGCCGCCTTTTCCAAGATCTCTTGAGGAATAAGTTTCTCAGGCGGGGCGTCTAGCCGAGGTTCAATTCCTTGAAGAAGTCGTTGCCCTTGTCATCAACCACGATGAAGGCCGGGAAATCTTCAACCTCGATTTTCCAGATGGCTTCCATGCCGAGTTCTTCAAACTCGACCACTTCCACCTTCTTGATGCAGTCCTGGGCGAGACGGGCGGCCGGGCCACCAATGGATCCCAGGTAAAACCCGCCATGGGCCTGACAGGCGCGGCGCACCTGGGCCGAGCGGTTGCCCTTTGCCAGCATCACCATGGAGCCGCCAGCGGCCTGGAACTGGTCTACATATGCGTCCATGCGCCCCGCGGTGGTCGGGCCGAAGGAGCCGGACGGCATGCCATCCGGGGTCTTCGCCGGTCCGGCATAATAGATCGGATGGTTCTTGAAATACTCCGGCAGCGGCTCGCCGCTTTCCAGGCGGTCGCGCAGTTTCGAATGGGCCAGATCCCGGGCGACAATCAAGGGGCCGCTCAGCGACAGGCGTGTCTTGATCGGATGCTTGGTCAGCTCGGCCAGGATCTCAGGCATTGGCCGTGTCAGGTCGATCTTGACTACATTGTCAGACAGGGTCTCGTCGGTCACTTCCGGAAGATATTTTTCCGGCTGCATTTCCAGCTGTTCCAGAAAGATGCCGTCCCTGGTGATCTTGCCAACAGCCTGGCGGTCAGCGGAACAGGAGACCGCAAGACCGATCGGCAGGGAGGCGCCATGGCGGGGCAGGCGGATGACACGCACATCGTGGCAGAAATACTTGCCCCCAAACTGGGCGCCGACGCCGGTTGCCTGGGTCAGTTTGTGGATCTCTTCTTCCATCTGGGTGTCGCGGAAGGCGTGGCCCAGTTCCGAACCTTCTGTCGGCAGGCCATCCAGATAGCGGGCGGAGGCCAGCTTGGCGGTTTTCAGGTTCAGTTCCGCCGAGGTGCCGCCAATGACGATGGCCAAATGATAGGGCGGGCAGGCGGCGGTTCCGAGAGTCAGGATCTTTTCTTTGAGGAACTCAACCATCCGGTCGTGGGTCAGAAGGGACGGGGTACCCTGGAACAGGAAGGTCTTGTTGGCAGATCCGCCGCCCTTGGCCATGAACAGGAACTTGTATGCATCTTCCCCTTCCGCATAGAGCTCGATCTGGGCGGGCATGTTATTGCGGGTGTTCTTTTCCTCGAACATGGAAAGGGGCGCGAGTTGGGAATAGCGCAGGTTTTTCTTGAAATAGGCATCGCGTGCGCCCTCGCCGAGGGCGGCTTCATCGGTGCCGCTGGTCCAGACCCGTCGACCCTTTTTGCCCATGATGATCGCGGTGCCGGTGTCCTGGCACATGGGTAGCACGCCATGAGAGGCGATATTGGCGTTCTTCAGAAGGTCGAACGCGACAAACTTGTCGTTTTCAGTTGCGTCTGGATCGTCGAGAATGCGTTTGAGCTGTTCCAGATGGCCCGGGCGCAGGAAATGGTTGATGTCCTTGAACGCTTCTTCTGCCAGAAGACGCAGTCCTTCCGGTTCGACCACCAGCACCTCTTCTCCGTTGAAGGTAGCGGTGGAGACAAACTCCTGAGTCAGCTTGCGGTAGGGGGTCTTGTCTTCGCCCTGCGGAAACAGCGCGCTGTGCTGATAGTCGGGCGTGGTGACGGGAGCGTTCATGAGACGTCTTTCCTGGTCTGGCTGGCACCGGTGCTGCGGCCACCGGTCTCGCTGGAGCGTTGTGTGATGTTCTCATACGGCAAAAAGGCTGCAGACGCCAAGTCCCGCAGCCTTCTCACTTTGGTTGGGGCGTGCCGCGTTCATCCCGATTTGAACGGCTTTGGCCTTTGTGTTCACATCTCTGAATTCAGGCAGAGACAGACAAATCCAATGAAACGCTGCTTGGTCCTGGTGTGTTGGAACTGAAATCCGCCTCAAATGTGCAGCGCGCGCCGTAGCGTATTTCAATTCCGAAAACCAAAATCGAAACATAGACTTGCTAGTCACCCTCATGAATTTGAAGTTCGTGCTGAACGCGCTGGAAAATGAGACGAACTTCAGATCAGGGTGACAAGGGTGAAGAGCGCTGAGTGCGCTCAGCGGGTAGCCGTCAGGTCCAGGGTGACGGTCACCGCATCGCCAACCGTGTCCTTGCCGACACTGGAGCCCAGTTTGTAGTCCAGGCGGTTGAGTGAGGCTGTTCCCTTGGCCTGGGCTGTGTCGCCGGTGATGTCGAGAGTAAAGTCCAGCGTGACCGGCTGGGAAATGCCCTTGATTGTCAGCGTGCCGTCGGCCTTGTAGACGTTGCCGTCCACATGCGAAACGCTGTCCGCCGTGAATTCTGCCTTCGGAAATCCGGATGCATCAAACCAGTCCGGAGCGGGCAGGGTGCTGTCGAATTGCGGATTGCCCGTCGAGGCGCTGGCCGGTTCGATCTCGGCCGAGATCTTGGAGGCACCCGGATTGTCCGTATCGAAATCGATGTTTGCGGTCCAGGATGTGAAGGTGCCTTTGAGCGGCTGACCGGCCTGCTGGACTTCAAATCCAAGCGAGCTCTGGACCGGATCCACGGTCCAGGTGTCGGCAAAGACCGGGGCGGATGCCGTAATCGCAGACACCGCGACAAAGGCATAAGACAGCTTTTTCAGATGCATGTGAACATTTCCTGATTGAGCACATTAGGAGCTGGAACGGGCGGGGCCCGTGGAGATCATCCGCTTCAACGTGTCGTCCCGGGCGATGAAATGGTGTTTCAGCGCGGCGGCCAAGTGGGCGGTGATCAGCGCCATCAATAGATAGGCGCCATATTCATGCAGGATCTTGAACACCGTTTCCGCTTCGGCCTTGGAGCCGAGGACGCCGGGCACGGGAAGATGCGGCACCGGCACGATGTTGAAGATGAAAGTCGGAATGCCATAGGGAGAGGCGGATGCGACCATCCAGCCAGTGAGCGGCAAGGCAAACAAGAACGCATAGAGACCGGCATGGCCAAGATGTGCGGCCAGCTTCTCTAGAGGATGCATGCCGTCTGGCAGTTTCGGCGCCGGGTTCACCAGGCGCCACAAAAGCCGCAGAACCGCAAGCGCTAAAACCACGAAACCGATGGACTTATGCAGCTGAAACAGCGGAAAGGTTGCCGGATCGGTCAGAGGTAGCGATGTCATGTAAAGCCCGAGGGCCAGCATGGCGAAGATCAGCGCGGCCATTGTCCAATGAAAGGCAATTGCGATGCGTCCATAGCCTGAAGAGGTGTTGCGCAGCATGGCCGCCTCCCTGAAAAGAAGGAGGCCGGATGTTCCGGCCTCCGAATATTTTCTTATTCTGCGTCAGCTTTCAGCGCTTCCGCGTCGAAGGAAATGCTGATCTCGTCGCCGACATAAGGCACAAATTTGTCCATTCCGTAATCGGAGCGTTTGATCACGGTGGAGACGGCAAAACCGGCGGCCGGTTTCTTTTTCATCGGATGTTCACCCAGGTTCAGCACGTCCACGGTCAGGGTGGCCGGCTTGGTGATGCCTTTGATCGTCAGGTCACCGGTCACAGCAAGCTGTTTCTCGCCGGTCTGTTCAACCTTCGTGCTTTTGAAGGTTGCCGTCGGAAATTTGGCAGCGTCGAAGAAATCCGCGCTCTTCAGGTGCGTGTCGCGGTCCGGCCAGAACGTGTCGAGGCTGTCGATCTTGATGGTGAATTCAATGGTCGAATCGGCCGGATTGTCCTGGTCGATCATCAGTTTGCCATCCCAGTCGGCAAAACGGCCGTCTGTGGTGGAATAGCCAAGGTGGTTATAAGAGAAAGCCAGGTTGGAGTGGGACTTGTCGAACGCGTAGGAAACCGGGTCTGCGAGGGCAGGACCTGCCAGGAGCGTAAGGGCCAGTGCGGAAGCGGCGAGACGGATCATGATCAAACCTCATATCATATTTTGAAAGAGCGTTCGCTCATGAACGCTGCAGAGGGGAAGATAGGCCAGAAATCCGGTTGCGCAATTTAACTGACCGTTCGGCATGACTGAACAATACCCGGAAAAGAATCGGGGCCAGCGCAGCCAACCCGAAAAACGATCTGCCAACCGGACTGAGCATCGGAATCAAATGCGTCGCATGAGGTGCAAACTGTGCGTTTTTGATCACAGATCCTGTATGACTTCTTTGCCTAAGTGGTTGAATACGCTAAACAAGAAAAACTGTCATCATTCCATCAAGAATTTCAGGCACCACTTTATTCAACTTCCCTCACAGGGGGCATGATGGAAGCCCTTTCGCTCCAGACAATCTGTTTGGAGACACAGGAGTATTTAACGTGAACCACGCGGTCATAGTGTGTCATCGGGGAGCAAGCCTCAAGGCGCCGGAAAATACGTTCGCTTCCCTGGAAAAGGCGATCGAGCAGGGTGCGGAAGTGGTGGAGCTGGATGTGCGTCCCTCCAAAGATGGTGTTTTGTATGTGCTGCACGACGCCACCTTGGACCGCACGTCGAACGGAACCGGGCATATTGCCGACATGGTGTCCGCCGATGTGGACATGCTTGATGCGGGCAGCTGGTTCGGGCCGGACTACAAGGGAGAGTGTATTCCCCGTCTCGGCGCGTTTTTGGATGCCTGCAAAGCGCGGATCGGAACCTATGTGGAGATCAAGGAAGGAGACCCGGCCGAAATTCGAGACATGCTGGCGGTTCGCGGCATGTTGAACGATGCCTGGACCTTTTCCTTTGATCAGGCCATTCGGGCTGAAGCGCGGGCCAAGGTTCCCGATCTCAGGCGCATGGTTCTGTTTGCCCATGTCGGGTCGGTGGAGCGGGCTGTCGCCCAGGATGCGCATATCCTGGAGTTTGATGCGGATACTCTGGAACAGCAACTTGTCGAGGAAGCCAAGGCAGCCAACCTGATCACCCAGATGTTTTATGGCGGGGAGGACCGGGCGGTGTTTGAAAAGGCCGTTCGTTGCGGGGTGGAACAGATGAATATCGATCACGTGGATCTCTTCCGCGACATTGAACGCAGTCTTCTGTCTCCGGCTGCTTAAGGCTGGTGACACCGAAGAAGTTTTAATCTTCGTATTCACATTTGCGTAACCGTATCATCGAAATATCTCAGATAAACATCTGAATTCACGAAAGGTTAAATAGCTGAAGATGGCTATGAATTGGTTGCACCTGCGGAATTTGGATGTATGACTGTAAAAAATAGCAATTATCGCCAGAGATGTCGGGTTCTGAACTCGGGTGCAAATTCCTTTTACTGGTGCAGCCGGTACAAAATACGAATTTTTGCTGCCCTTTTTTTTAATAGTCTTGATGGTCGCTGGGGCCTTTCAGAGCGCTGCCGCCACTGAATGGGTCGTGAAGCGGGTTTCCGGCCCTGTTTATTTCGTTGCGCCTGGCTTGGAGGCATTCCGGGCCAGGAAGGGAATGGTCTTTCAAAAGGGCTTCACACTGGCGACCAGGTCCCGAGCCCGGGCGCTGATCGCCCGGGGAACGGAAACCATTACGGTTGGTCCTGAAACAACGGTTGCTCTGTCCAAACGGTTCAGCAACCGGGGAAAGACAACCCTTTTGCAACGTAAGGGCAAAGTAACTGTCGACGTCGCCAAACGGAACCGCCCGCATTATTATGTCGAAACCCCGTTTCTGGCTGCGGTGGTGAAGGGAACCAAATTTGATGTTTCCGTCGATAGCCGCCGGGCCCGGGTGTCTGTGCAACGGGGGGTGGTCGGGGTCGAGGACTTCGCCTCCGGGGACCGCGCGGATCTTGGAGCCGGCCAGAATGCGTCAAGTGCTTCCAGTGGCGGCCGTGGGCTTGATGTCGGCGGCCGGACGAAGCCATCGGTGCGCCAAGGGCGCCCAAGGAAACCGAAGGTCAGCGCGCCGAGCCCTCCTGGCCAGTCGAAAAAAGCCAGACATGCGAACCGTGTCGAACCTGCCATCAAAGAAAAACGTGGCTGGTTTGAGGCCCTCTTTTCCAGATCTGACGCTGCTGGCAGTTCAGGAACCTCCGACGCTGGTGGCGTAGGCAAAGGGAGTGAAAAGGGCAACAACGGGGACGGCAATGGTGGTGGCAATGGCAACGGCAACAACGGAAATGGGAGCGGCAACAATGGGAACGGGAACGGTGGTGGCAACGGCAACGGTGGTGGCAACGGCGGCGGCAATGGCAATGGAAACCGCTAGAGCCGACATGACGAAACCGGCGAATTGCGCGCGCCGCGCTGGACGTTAGGACACCTGAGCGGGGGCGGATGGTGCTGATTTGGCGGGACAATATCGGTGGGCGTTTGCTCAATGCCGCTCTGGTTGCTTTGGTGGTTCTTGTCTCAGTTGCGGGCTTGCGCGTTTTCGGTGTGACGGCGGCCCTTGACAGGCTGTTATGGGAGACCCGTTTTGCCCTCGACCAGCGGCCGGTCTCCGGGGACATCGTTTTTGTCGACATTGATGCCCGCAGCCTGGCTGAAATTGGTCATTGGCCGCTCCCCCGCAGGATCTATGCGCGACTGATCGACCTGCTGATTGCGGGCGGTGCTCAGGACATGGTCTTTGACATCGACTTCAGCGCAGAATCCAATGCTTTGGACGACATGCTTCTGGCGCAAGCCCTGAAAAAGGCCGGCAATGCCAGCCTGGCGGTCTTCACCCAGGCCGCGTCAGGGGCTGGCGCGGAGGGGACTGTTCTCAACATGCCCCATGAACAGTTTATCGAGCATGCCTGGCCGGTTGTTGTGATGGTGCCTATGGAGGCGGACAGCCGGATCTGGCGCAACCTTTATGGCCATGAGATCAACGGCACGACGGAACTGTCCGTCGCCAGCCTGATCGGAGAGCATACAGGCGGCGTGAACGGCAGCTTTTTTCTCGATTACAGCATTTCGATTGACCAAATCGCGCGCATTTCCCTGGTGGACGTCCTCGACGGCGCCTCCGATCCGTCTTTGTTTGATGGCAAAAAGATCATTATTGGTGCGAGTGCGCTTGAATTGCGTGATCTTTTTCCAGTGCCCGTTCACGGCATCTTGCCCGGGGCGCTCATTCAGGCACTGGGGGCCGAGACGCTTTTGCAGAAGCGGGCTCTGGAGCCCAAGGGCGAAGGCGTGGCGCTGCTCGTTGCAGCCTTGATCTGTGGGCTTTTGTTCATGACCAAGATTGACGGCTGGTCCATCAAGCTTGTGATTCTGGGTCTCGCAGCTGTTGCGATCGAGGCAGCTGCCATTAGCGTGCAGAGCACTGAGCCCATTCTGGTGCCGGCTGCAAGCGCCTATATCCTCCTGTTTCTGGTTGCTGGCGTGATTGTCCTGCGCGAACTTGGCTTCCACAAACTTCTGGCTCAGGTGGCCAATATCAACCAGCGCAACAGCGAGCGTATGCTCGGTCAGGTCTTTGACGACAGCTTCGATGCCATTCTTGTTCTGGACAGGGACTGCCTGATCACCGCAGCCAACCGCACTGCGCGGCAACTTTTCGACAATGAAAAACTCGCAGGCTGCCGCGCTCAGGCCGTTTTGCCCAATGCCCTGGTGGAAGAGGCGCTGGCTGTTCTGGGAGCTGTGAAAGACTGCATTCCGGTGCCGCAACTGCTGGTGCTGACCCAGGAGGGCGCAAGGCGCCGGCTGATCGAATATGTTGTTACAAAAACCGAAAAGACAATCGCGCCAAGCGGGCGGTCTGGCAAGACGAAAAAGACGGCCCTGGCATGCGTGACTTGCCGGGATGTGACGGATGAACGGGAATCGGCCGCCCGTCTGGACTATCTTGCCCGGTTTGATCCGATTACCGGGCTTTTGAACCGGAGCGGCTTTGAGAGTGATCTGGCTGAGCGGACAAAGTCCGCCTGTGTTTCCGCAAACAGGGTTCTGCTGCTTCAGTTTGCGATTTCGAATCTGGACCAGATCGTCGCAACGCTTGGATTTTCATATGGGGACCGGTTGCGGCGATCCATCGCCGCCCGTCTGAAAACCCAGTTGGCTGAGGACATCAGCTGGGCAGCTGTCACCGCTGATGTCTTTGCCGGTGTTCGGCTGCTGGCAGCTGATCAGGACAGCGTCTTGCAGCTTGTGGAGGACATTCAAAAGACAATTGGCGGTGATCATGTCATTGACGGTGCCCATGTCTCCGCGCGTCTCAATATCGGCTATGTGATTGCCGACGGCGATATGGCTCCGGACAGTATCTTGAAACGTGCTGGCAACGCCTTGTCGCTGGCGCGCCGGGACAGCCAGAACCAGGTAGTGTGCTTTCAAAATGAGATGGATACAGCTCTCCAGCGGCGCCGGAGCCTGGAAGGGGAGCTGTTCAAGGCGATTGTCCGCGATGAGTTGCGGCTCGACTATCAGCCACTCGTCAATCTGATCGACGGGTCCATCTTCGGGGTTGAGGCGTTGCTGCGCTGGGACAGCCGGTCCTTCGGGCCGGTGTCACCAGCTGAATTCATTCCGATTGCCGAAGAGACAGGCTACATCGTCGAGCTGGGATCCTGGGCGCTGAACCGGGGTATGAAGGAAGTCCAGTCCTTGCCGGGGGCGCTCCGGCTTTCGGTAAACGTGTCACCGCTCCAATTCTTCCGGGGCAATCTGCTGGAAACCGTGGCGGAAGCCCTCGAGCGCTCGGGGTTTGCGGCCAACCGGCTTGATCTGGAAGTTACCGAGACCCTGTTCGTGGATGAGAGCCCGGATTTGAAACGGAAGATGGAAGAGCTTCAGGCGCTGGGATGTCGTTTTTCGCTGGATGATTTCGGGACGGGCTACTCTTCGCTGGCCTATATCACCGACTATCCGTTCTCCAAGATCAAACTGGACAAGTCCTTTGTCCGGGACACCCTGGAGCGGGAGGAGGACACTGCGGTGATCGAAGCGGTGCTTCTGCTCGCGCAAGGCTACGGAATGACAGTGCTGGTGGAAGGCGTGGAAACGGCGGAACAGGCTCTCCGTCTTCATGAACTCGGCTGCCGCTGCGGCCAGGGCTATTATTTTGGCCGCCCGACAGGGGCGGCCGATATGGCGGCCCAGCTTGTGCAGGCCGCCTGATACATGGCGCAATTCCGGCGGCCACAATCCTTAAATGCCTCTTGGGTCGTGTAATGCGACCCCGCATCAGAGGCTTCGGAGAGTGGCCGCCGGAATTGCGCCATGTGTGACATCCTGTGACCTGAGCTTAAAGCCCCAAGCCGCCGAGGCAGCTGTATTTGATGTTCAGATAGTCATCGAGCCCATATTTGGAGCCCTCATTGCCGATGCCGCTTTCCTTGAAGCCGCCAAAGGGGGCGACTTCAGTGGTTATGACACCTTCGTTGACGCCGACAAGACCATATTGCAGCGCTTCCATGACCCGGAAGCAGCGACCGAGATTCTGGGAGTAAAAATAGCAGGCCAGGCCATATTCCGTGTCATTGGCGACCTGAATTGCCTCTTCTTCCGTCTCAAAGCGGAAGAGAGCAGCCAGAGGCCCAAAGGTTTCTTCACGGGCGACCTTCATGTTGGAGGTGGCGCCGGTGATCAACGTCGGCTCATAGAACGATCCGGGGCCGTCCGGTTTCTTGCCTCCAGCCTCAAGGGTCCCGCCTTTGCGCAGGGCATCCTCGACATGTTCGGCGACCTTGTCGGCGGCGGCATCATTGATCAGCGGTCCCTGGGTAACCCCGGCCTCAAGCCCGTTGCCGACTTTGAGCTGGTCCGCCATGGCTTGCTTCAGCTTCGCAGCAAAGGCCTCATAGACGCCGGACTGGACATAAAGCCGGTTGGCGCAGACGCAGGTCTGGCCGGAATTGCGGAACTTGCTGGCAATCGCCCCTTCCACCGCCCGGTCTAGATCCGCGTCGTCAAACACGATGAAGGGGGCGTTGCCGCCAAGTTCCATGGAGACCTTCTTCATGTTCTTGCCGGCATTGGACGCCAGCAGCTTGCCGACCCGGGTGGAGCCGGTAAAGGTGATCTTGCGCACGGCGGGGTTCTCGCACATTTCCTCGCCAATTGCGGGGGCGTCCCCGGTGACAATATTGAGCACCCCGGCTGGCAGGCCGATCCTGTCGGCCATGACACCGTAGATCAAAGCGGAATAGGGCGTGAATTCGGCCGGTTTCATCACCATGGTGCAGCCGGCGGCCAGGGCAGCGCCCAGCTTGCGGGCAATCATGGAATTCGGAAAGTTCCACGGAGTGATCGAGGCCGCGACGCCAACCGGTTCCTTGGTGACCAACAGGCGCCGGTCGGCCCAGGGGGAGGGGATCGTGTCGCCATAGATCCGTTTGCCTTCTTCGGCAAAGAACCGGATGTACTTCACACCAAGCGTGATCTCGCCCTTGGCTTCGGCAAGCGGTTTGCCCATTTCAGTGGTGAGGATCGCGGCGAGATCGTCCAGATCCGCCATCAGTGCATCGCATAATTTGTGCAGGTAGGTGGCGCGCGCTTCCGCAGTCAGCGCTTTCCAGGCGGGCAGGGCTGCCTCGGCCGCAGCGATTGCCCGTGCGGTCTCCGGGCGTCCGCAATAGGGAATGCTGCCGATGCTTTCGCTGGTCGCCGGATTGGCAACGGCAATCGTCTGGCCGCTGTCAGCGTCACCCCAGGCGCCGTTGATATAGACCTGTTGCTTGAGAAGCGCAGCGTTCAAAGTCATAGAAAACTCCGTGAAATGTCGCAAAGGAAGCAGTGGGAAGGCGTGTCCCTGTTAAGTTCCCCTGACATAGTGTGCGGGCAGGGGCGCTGGCAAGGTCTTTGAGATAAATGGCCTGTTGCCGTCACCTGGAAGGGCTGAGCTGTAGAGAACTTCGCCAGGGCCCCATGGAAAGAAAGCTGATCTGAAGAAGATCAGGCGCTGTTCAGGCGGTCTTGCAGCGCAGCAATGTCATCGGCAAGGTTCTGGGCCTGGCGTTGAAGACGGTCCAGCGCAACTTTCATACTGTCGAGATCAGCAGTTGCAGGTTCATCGGAAATGGGGGGCGTGCCCCGGCCCACCAGCAGCCAGGTCGGGCTCACATTCAAGATGCCGGCCAAAAGAACAAGTTTGTTGGAGCGGGGTTCGGACCGGTCACTTTCCCAGCTGTGCAGGGTTGAGGTTTTGATGCCAAGGCGCCGCGCCAGCTGTGCGGTTGACAATCCGGAGGCGTCTCTGGCCTTGCAGATGCGTTCTCCCAACGTGTAGTCGCTGCTGCGTGTGGACATGACTGAACTCCCGCCGGCTTCTTCGGAATCCGCCACCAGTTGAATGGTTCCGACCGGCCGGGCCGGAAGATTGCTGTTGTAAGGATTGGTCATGGCGCGCACCCTTGCATGTTCGCCCTTTGAGGCGCAACAGCTGCACGGGAATTTGTCGCATTATGAGGGTCCGGTGGCGGGTTTGCGGCAAAAACCTGCTAAAACTAACAAGATACCCGCTTTGTCAGTATTCTCTTTCGAAGAAAATCCCCGCCTTTGAGGAGCCGTCGGCGCCCACTTCGCCGCGCACTTTCAGGCCCCGGTCCAGGTCAATATCCACCTTGACCCTGCTGGAGTTGGACCCGGTGCCCTGTTCGACACCAAGATAGATATTGTCATTGATGTATTTCCCGACCGCAACGGATGGGCCGTCTTCGCCGTCCGTATTGATGTCGATGGCATCAAGACCAAGGGACTTGCGGATCGAGGCCAGCGGCCCGCTGTCGCTGCCACCGGTCAGCGTCGAGATCGCCGCAGCCAGACTGGCGACCTGGGTGGCGGAGAGGTTGCCGACGCTTTTGCCGAACAGCAACAGGGCCAGAACTTCGTCCTGGGGGAGCTCCGGAGAGGAACTGAAGGCGATCTGGGGATCATCTGCCTCGCCGCTCACAGTGACCGTGATGGTCGTGCTGTTGACCGATGTGGTTGCGACAAAGTCAATCAGCGGGGTCAGCGAGCCGTCAAAGGTCGCACTGCCCCGGGAGAAGACCAGACGTCTGTTCAGAATATCAAGCTGGCCGCGTTTCAGCGAAAAAGCGCCGATTGCCTGCGGATCGGCTGTTGTTCCGGCGACTTTCAGACTACCTTGCAGCTCAGTGTCGAGACCACGCCCGCGGATGAAAATCCGCCCTGGCGCTGACAGAAGAATGTCGAGGCGCGGCGGCACCGATTTTTGCTGGGCCTGACTTTGCTTGGGCTCGCCCCCGAGATCCGCCACCTGTTGACGCACAGCAGCCGACGCATTCACATGCTGAACATCGACCGGCGGGATGGCGCCGGGCAGATATTCGGGGATGGAGACATCGGCCTTGTTGATGGTAACAGTGCCACCAATAAGAGCGGAGTTTGAGGGCGAGGCGAGTGGCCCGGTGATCTTGATATCCGCCGTGACGTCCGCTGTGACGAGGCCAGGGTCCACATAGCGGCCATTGTTGAGCTTCAGACTGAGATCCGCGGGAAAGCCGTCTTTCATGCCAACTGTGCCGCTGGCTGCAAGGGAGCCGCCGGTGGCAAGATCTCCGGAGATCCCGTTGAGGGACGCCTGATCCTGGGTGACGGACGCAGTGCCCTGAATGTTTTTCAGTGTCAGCCCGGTGGACAGGCTCGTGACTTGCAGTCCGGTAGGCGTTGCGGTGATCTGATAGACTGGTGCAGTGGCCGAACCGCTCACCTTTCCGGACAAGGAGACTACGCCGTCGCCGCGCAGGCCTGCCTCCAGCAGTGGACGGCGCAGGGTCGCAACGGGAACGGTCCCGTTCAAAGTGACCGCAAGCATATTGGGCTGGGCCAGTCCCACTGTGCCCACCGCCGTCAGCTTCAGCCCGTTTTGAGTGCTGATCACCGTGTCCTGGGTAATCGTGTTGTCCTTCAAAGACCCGGAACTCTTCAGGCTGAGCGCGGCAAGGCCGTTTTTCTTCAACTCACTTGCGGTGAGGCCCGCGCCCGAGATCGTCCATTGTGCCTGCGGTGCGGCAGCACTGCCAGTGGCCGAGACTGTGCCCGACAGGGCGCCGCCGAGCCCGAGCGATGGAACAAAGGCGTTGGCCAGATCAAGCGGAACGTCCGTGAGTTTCGCGGTGAGGTCAAGCGTGTCTCCGGCCGATCCTGAGACGGCCAAAGATCCGCCGCCAAGTTGCAGATCCAGCGGCGTTAGGACCGCGGTCCCGTCCGCATAGGACAGGGTGGCCGGTGTTTTCAGCTGGCTTGCGAGGCCGAGATAGGTCATGGAAAGCTTGGACAGGTCCACCCGATAGGCGCTAGCCGAGGGCTGGGTCACGAAGGCGGCAAGAGACAGGCCGTCCTGGTTGTCCGGGTCGACCCGGACATCCGCCGTAAACGAGGTGCCGTTGCGCTCGGGCGTGGCAAGCAGTTTGACTTCATGAACCGGCGTAGCGTCGGTCACAAGGCTGGACAGGGCGATATTTGCGGACACGGTCTGCGGCGTATAGGGAGCTGCGATATCGGCTTTCAGCGTCAGGCTGCCGATCTTGACAGACGGCACGGCGATGCCGCCGCCCGACAGGTCAATCACGAGTTTCTTCGCATCCGGATCGGCAAAGACGGAGCCTTGCAACTGGCCGTCAATCTCTGTCAGCAGCAGTGGTGACAGGGAGGCCAGATCCGGTGCGTCGATTTTCAAAGTTCCGGCGAGGGTTTCCAGAGCATTGTCCAGACGGCCTACCTTGAGGGCGCCCTGAACGGTATTCCCGGCCAGTTTCACTGACAAAGGGTCAATATCTGCGCCGCCGTTCTGGCTTTTCAGGTCGACGTCAACGGAAATCGGCTGGCCATTGAGGCGCGCTGTCGTGGTCACAGTGGCGCTTGGAGCAGCCGGATTCGATATGGCCTTGACCGAAAACTCAAGCCCATCGAGCGGGGTTCCGGCAAGCAGGATCTGCTTTGAGGTGGCCTTGGCCTCAACCTGCAGCGCTCCGACCGGTCCTGCGGTCTTTGCAGTCAGGTTCAGCGTCCCGTCCAGTTGCGGATCGATGCGGGCCAGATCCTCAAGTGCCGCCGTCAGGCTGGAGGTCAAAGCGCCGGATTGATAGCGGGCGGTGCCAGACAGGGTGAGCGCGTCGTTCTTGAGGGCCAGGCTCTTCAGGGTGATGTCGCTGGTCCCTTTCAGGTCCAGAACCGCATCGAGGCGTGTGTTCTGCGACAAAAGCCCGTCGGCCTGAGGAAGACCGGTTTTCAGAGCGTCGGCAACCAGCGCAACCGTTGTGGACCCGGCAAGGGACTGCGGATCAAGATCCACGGAAAAGGACGTCGAGACGGCTCCGCCCAGATCCCGTCCGGCCAGGTTCGAAAAGACCTTTAGGTCAGGCACGGACAGCCGGCCCTGGCCTGAGACCTTGTTGGTGGAGGCAAGCGTGTCGCTCAGGGAGAGGGAAGCTGCAGAAAAGGCGAGGGCAAGATCAGAGACTTCCAGGGTCTGGGCCTTGCCGTCGAGTGTCCCAGCCCCTTTTAGCGACAGCGGGCCGGTGAGGGGCTCTGTCGCAGGAATCAATCCCTGAAGGTCTGACACGGTCAGATCAAGGTCAAAGGGTGAAGACAGGGCGTCGGGGGTTAGATTGGCCTCCTTGCCTGAGAGGTTCAGGGAGAGGCCTTCTATCTTTGCCTCATAGGATTGGAGGGAGGCGAGCGTCAGGCGGGTTGTCCAGCTTGCTTGAGACAGCGCGCCTGACACCGAGACGTCCGCGCTGAGCGGCCCAAGGGCAACCCGTTTGTCGCCCAGGTCAAGCGCAATCAGCTGGGCATCCCCGCCGGTGACCGAAAGGGTCCCGTTGGCGCTGATCTCTCCATTTGTCAGCGCGCCGGAGCCTTCAAGGGACACCGTCTGCGTTTTGAGGGAGAGTTTGACGGAAAGCGGTTCGAACACCGGGCTGAACCGGGCGGCGCCGGAGGCCTTGGTGGAGCCAAGTACAAATGCCCGGGCCTGCGGAGGCACCAGCGGCGCAAGGTCGCCGTCCAGATCAAAGGTGAGGTTGCTGCCGCCGCCGGTGTCTTGAAGCTTGGCAGAGCCTGTCACGGTCCGGTGGCCGTCAAGGGCGACGGCAAGGTTTGCTCCCCAGTCGCTCAGAGGGCCCTGGCCTTCGAGATCCACGGACAAGGCCGGAAGATTGGGGACGTCCAGAAGGCGGGCCGCCAGGCCGCCCCGGGGCTCGCTCAAGGCCACCTGAAAGGTCAAGGTTTCGGCGGCTGGTTCAAATTCGGCCCTTGCGGTTAGCTCTGCTGCCACCCCATCCACTCTGCGGACGTCAAGATCGGCGCGCAGCAGCGCCGGGTCGGGCGCAAAGGATCCACCTCCTGAGGCGGTCAGAGACACTGGCTCTCCGATCAACGCCGCGCCGAGATTGACCTCCTCCAGCTTCAAGCCGCGCACGGTGATATCGACGGGGACGGAAAATCCGCTTTCAGTGGGTGTGGCCGTTTCGGAACCGGGTGCATCCGAAGCTGCGTTCGGGGCCGGTAGTCGGTTCAGGTCTATCCGCCGGGCTGAAACGCCGGTGATCTCAAGATGACCGGCCAACAGCTGCAGCGGATGCCAGGACAGTTTAAGCGTTTCAGCGTCAAACCAGGGGCCTTTGGTGTCCGTGATCCGGACTGCGTCGATTTGGGCATTCAGGCCGAAACTGACATAGAGGCCTTCAACCGTGATGGTTTGAGTGTCACTGGAGGCCAGAGAACTGACGAGCGAGGAGACGAAGTCCCGGCCCGGCTGAACGTGTAAACAGGCAATCAGCACGACGGGCAAGGCGGCCAAAAGGGCCACCAGAGCGCCAAAAATCCGTAAGGTCAGTTTCATCAAACGCATTTGGTTCCAGCTCTGCCGGTCTCCAGCCGTTCTGCAACCCCAAAGTGCCGGACGGCTGACTTTTTCACAAGCATTTGGCCTTGCCGGGGCCTTGAGACAATAGCTGATAAGAAATTGGAAACGTTCCGTCCAGTTGCCGGGGCGCGGGCGTGTGGCCCGCAGCGCGGCAAAACGCCTAAAATGCCTGGCTCAATCCCACATAGAGCGCAAAATCAGGGTCGTCTTTCTCCGGTTCCAGCGGTATTGCAGCATCAATGCGTAAGGGGCCTATGGGAGTGAAATAGCGCAGTCCAGCCCCAACGCCCACTTTCAGCTCTTCTGAAAAATCGGGGAAACTGTCTTCATAGGCATTGCCAGCATCGACGAAGCCGACCAAGCCAATGGTCTCGGTGATGCGCACGCGCACTTCCCCCGACAGTTCGATGAGGGAACGGCCTCCGACAACGTCATCGCCAATCCTCGGCCCGACATTGCGGTAGGCGTAGCCCCGGATGGAACCGCCGCCACCGGCAATGAACCGGCGGCTGGCGGGAACCGCTTCGATGGAGGGCGCGAAGATCGACCCGGCGGTGATCTTGCCTGCAAGAATAAAGCGTTTGGACTTATCAAGCGCGTAGTAGCTGGACACCGTGCCCTTTACGAAGCCCATCGCGTTGGAATTGAGCGTGTCATAGGCAGGCTCTGCAAACAGGGCGGCAAAAACGCCCTTGGAAGGGTTGAGCTTGTCGTCCCGGTTGTCGAACAAGAGCTCCGCGGGGAGACCCACCAGAAGATACCGGTCATCCCCGAAGGCATCTTCTTCATCTGCATAAAACAGTTCGGCCCCGGCGCTGCCTTTCAGCGTGTCCGAGAAGTCCCGGTTGAGGCGCGCATCATAGGTGAGCGTCTTGCTCTTGTAAGCATCCGGGTTTTCCTGGCGGGCCTCAAGGCTGGTGGAAAAACTGGTCAGGGGTCCAAAAACACCTGGCTTTTCAAACGCGATCCGGGCCGAATATTCCTGGTTCTCAAAGCTTTCCGTACCGATCCGGCCGATGGAGCCTTCAACAGACAGAAGTTCACCTCGGCCAAAGAGGTTCCGTCGCCGCCAATAGGCTTCCACACCAAAGCCTTCGGTGCTGGACCAGGACGCTCCCGCACCGATGACATGGCGTTTGCGCTCGCTGACTTCGATGGTGATTGGCATGACGCCGTCCGGACCGGCAATGTCGCCTTCCACGAATCGGATCGACGAAAAGATGCCAAGGTCGTTCAGCCGTTTGCGCGCCCTTGCAATGTCTGCAGGTGAATAGGTGCCGCCTTGCGGCAGCATGGCCTGCTGCCTGACAAAATCCGGGTCCGTGACCTCTGTGCCGCTGACCGAAACAGCGCCGAACTGGGCGCGCGGGCCTGCATCCGCCACAAGGGTTACATCCAGTGTGTTCCGGCTGTGATCGGCCGTGATCCGCCGTTCGGCGATTGAAGCCTTGGGATAGCCGCGGCCGCGAAGCACGGACACGATTTTGCTTTCTGCTGTGAGAATCTTGCCTGATCCGGCAGTTTCGCCGGGAACAAGTCCCCAGAAGGACGGATCGGTCGACAGTTCGCTGCCGGTCGCGGAGACCGCAACGTTACCGAAAATGAACGTGGGGCCGGGATCGACCAGAATGGCAACTTTGACCGGACGGGTGTCCGGCAGGTTGTCCTGTTCCAGTGCTGTCTCGAGAGGGATACCGGCCAATGTGATGGAAACCGTGCCCCCGTAGCGGCCATCCGCATAGAGCTTGGCGATCAGGCGTTCCCGGTCCGAAAGCGCCCGGGCTATCAGGCCCGGTTCTCCGGAGGGGCGCTTTTTCTGCTGCTGAAGCAAAAGGGAGGCGGATTTCAGGCCTGCTGTCAGCTCTTCATGGCCATCGGTTACCGACAACTCGGTCTCATAGGAGATCGGATCAGGCACCGCCTCCGTTTCCTCTTCCTTTGCACCGCCGAACGGGGTCCAGCCAAAAAGGTCAAAGGCATTGGCAGACGACACTGGCAGGCAAAGCGCAAGGGCGACGCAAGTGCCTGGAACCAGCCGGTTTGAAAACGCAAAAAGGGCGGTCACCTTGCAGGCAACCAACCGGCCCAAAGCAGTTCGAACCGTGTTCCAGGCATCGCCGGAACCCGAAGACGGTAGACCCTTCACTTACTGCCGCCTGACGGTTGAGCCGGCCCACAAAGGCCAGGCTGTCGAATAAGCTGTCTCAATTGTGTTTACGCAGTCCCTACACAATTGAACGTAGAACTTCGTCATTAATGTTTGCTGAACAAGGGTAGACCATGCTGCCCTGCCGGTTTCAAGAGCCGAAGCCCATCAATGAATTTATCAGAACAACTTAGGAGAAGACTTCTCTGTTGGTGAAGTATTTTTGACACGGGGCCCACAGTAAAAATCGCGAGCCCCGATTTTGAAACGGAAACAGATTTAAAAAAGCGGCTCTTCTTCAGGAAGGCCCATGAGCCGGCGGGCAGCGGTCAGGGTGTTGACCATAAGCATCGCAATGGTCATCGGGCCGACGCCGCCTGGAACCGGCGTGATGGCCCCCGCATGTCCGGCGGCTTCTTCAAAGGCGACATCACCCACCAGACGGGTTTTGCCGTCGCCCCGTTCCGGAGCCGGAACACGGTTGATTCCAACGTCAATAACGGTTGCCCCCGGTTTGATCCAGTCTCCCTTGACCATTTCCGGGCGCCCGACGGCTGCCACGACAATGTCGGCTGCCCGCACCACATCCGGCAGGTCTCTGGTACGGCTGTGGGCAATGGTGACCGTGCAGCTTTCCTGCAGCAGTAGGCTGGCCATGGGTTTGCCGACAATGTTGGAGCGGCCGACAACCACAGCACTCTTGCCAGAGAGCGTGTCTCCCAGAGTGCGTTTCAACAGGACCAGACTGCCGGCCGGTGTGCACGGCACCAAAGCGCTGTCCCGTTCACCGGCGGTTAGAAGTCCTACATTGACCGGGTGAAAGCCGTCCACATCCTTCTCCGGGCGGATCAGGCGCAGGACCTTGCTTTCGTCAATGTGCGCGGGCAGGGGCAGTTGGACGAGAATGCCATGAATATCGGGATCATCGTTGAGCTGCCGGACGAGGCCGAGCACTTCGTCTTCGCTCACCGTTTCGGCAAGCGTGTGTTTGACGGAATGGAAGCCGCAGGCTTCTGCCGCCCGGTCCTTGTTGCGCACATAGACTTGGCTGGCCGGGTCTTCCCCCACAAGCACAACCGCGAGTCCGGGACGCTGTCCGCTGGTTTCCAGAAGCTTGGCAGCGCGGCGGGTGATTTCTTCGCGAACCGATTCAGCAATCGCCTTGCCATCGATGAGTTGAGCCTGTGACATGCGGCCTTCCTGTCGCCTTTCGGGAGTTTCAATGAGATCCGGCGACAAGCTATAGAGCGCGCAGCGCAGGAGAAAAAGGCCGAATACGTCTTATGTGACCCTGTCAGCGCCAATTGGACACGGGGCGAGGCCGTGTTTCAGAGTCTAAGAAGGCTTCAAAGTCCCGGTGACCCGGTCCAGTTCCGAAAGGGCGCACACGATATGATAGAGTGAACTTGCCGGGGCCGGTTCCACGGCAAAGCGTCCATCCGGGCTCTGCTTGTCACGCCATAGACCGGCGGGAGCCGTCTCCAGAAAATGCCGGAGGGCTGCAACAGCGTCCGGAACATCCGACAGATAGGCCTCCCGCTCCGGGCCGCCCGACACTTCGGCCAGCGCGAGAGCGGCCTTGATCCATTCGGTCTGGCCCCAGAGGCGGGCGAGAGGATCGTGAACGGTGAAATCGTCCTTCAAGGCCATGAAAGTCACGCCGCGCGTCTCATCGATCCCGTAGGTCCAACCAATGTCATAGAGGCGCCGAGCGGCAATCAGAGCGCCCGCATCTCCCCGGGAGGTGCCCCATTTGCACAGGAGCCAGGCCCATTCGAACTGGTGCCCGGGTTCCATGATCCGGCCGCTGTCTCCTTCGAGCGGGGACCAGTCCAGATCGAAGTATTCGCGCAGGCCGCCGCTGACCGGGTCGATGAAACGGGTGAGCGCCAGCTCGGCAATTTCGTCGGCGAGATTCTGCCAGACCGGATCGTCCGAAACCGCTTCCCAGGCCAGACAAGCCTCAAACAGATGCATATGCGGATTGGAGCGCAGCGGGCGTGTGTCCGGATTGGCCTCCCGGAACCCGGTCTGCGGGTGGCGGTACCGGTCCATGAGATTTTTGAGCACATTGTTGGCCTTGTCCGCGGCCTGCCGCTTGCGCTCCGGCACCTGGCCAGCCACATGGGCAAAGGCGAACAGCGCAAAAGCCTGATTGTAGAGATCAAAGCGGTCATCGGTGACCGCATTGTCCAGATCAACGGCGGCCACGCATGTGCCGGAGCCGGTCAGATAGGTGTTTGAAAACCAGTCGAACAGGCCGGTCGCGATGCCGTTTGCCTGGTCCTCCCAGCCAAGCCGGCCGCCTTCCAGAAAGGAATAGATCTGCCGGGCCACAACACGGGCTCGCCGGGATTGGTCCGTTGGAGTGAGCGTTTCAAGATCTATGGCTTCGAAACATTCGCCCTTGGATAGATCCGCACCGGTTTCCAGCCAGAGAGGAAGCGCCTTTGAGGTCAACCAGCGCAACATGTCCTGCGACAGGAGGCGCAAGCCTGCAAGGTCCTGGGGTCTGGACTGGGATTCCATAAGGGTCCTTTCGGCCTTGGATGTCTGACGGGATGCGCGGATGCGGACCGGCCCGCGGACAATAGCCCGCTTCGCCGTCAGGTCACGCAAAAAAATGCCGGCCCACGTCAGGCCCGGCGGTTTTTACAAAAGCCTGTCAGGAGGGAGCCTGCCGGAGACGGCGCTTGGCTCAGACATTGCTGTCGGGGAACGAAGCCTTGCGCTCGGCCATAAAGGCCATCAGAGCCTCGTCAATCGCTGGATCCAGCTCCGGTCCGCTATAGGCGCGCAGCATTTCTTTCCATTGGGCATTGGCCCGCCGGGCCGCGTCCAGCTCGCCGTCGGCCAGCCATTGCTCATAGGAATTGTTGTCGGCAATCGGAGAGCGGTAGAAAGCGGATTCGAAATTGCGCTGGGTGTGCGCCGCCCCGAGGAAATGACCTCCCGGGCCGACTTCCTGAAGCGCATCGAACGCCAGGGTCTCGTCCGACACATCAATGCCTTTGGCCAGAACATGCATCATGCCGAGCTGGTCCGCATCCAGAATGAACTTTTCATAAGAAGAACACAGCCCCCCCTCCAGCCATCCGGCTGCGTGAAGGGCGAAATTCACGCCTGACTGTACCGTTGCAAGGATGGTCTGGGCGGATTCCTGCGCCGATTGCGCGTCCGGAAGTTTGGAGGCGGTGAACGATCCGCCGGAGCGGAAGGGAAGATTGAGACGGCGGGCCAGTTTGGCGGCACCGTTCAAAAGCAGCGAGCCTTCCGGACTGCCGAAGGTGGGCGCTCCGGACTGCATTGAAATTGAGCTGACAAATGCGCCGAAGACAACAGGCGCGCCGGGGCGGACCAACTGGGTCAGTGCGCAGCCCGCAAGTGCTTCGGCCAGTACCTGCGACAAGGTGCCAGCCACGGTGACCGGGCTCATGGCGCCAGCCAGAATGAAGGGAGAGACAATGCAGGCTTGATTGTGTTTGGCATAGACTTTCAGGGCCCCGAGCATGGTCGCATCAAAAACAAGCGGGGAATTGGCATTGATCAACTGGATCATGACGCAGTTCTGATCGACGAATGCGTCTCCAAAAGCGATTTGCGCCATGCTGACTGAATCTTCCGCCCGCTCAGGGGCCGTCACAGAGCCCATGAACGGCTTGTCTGAATATTTGATATGGGAATAGACCATATCGAAATGGCGCTTGTTGACCGGCAGATCGACCGGTTCGCACACAGTTCCGCCCGAATGATGCATCCAGGGCGACAGATAGGCGAGCTTCACGAAATTGCGGAAGTCTTCAATGGTGCCATAGCGGCGGCCCTGATCCAGGTCTGTGACAAAGGGCGGGCCGTAGACAGGCGCAAACACCAGATTGTTGCCGCCGATTTCCACATTGCGGGCTGGGTTACGCGCATGCTGGGTGAACTGGCGCGGCGCGGTCTTGAGGATTTCGCGCAGCATGCCTTTTTCAAAGCGCACCCGCTCGCCCTCGACCTCGGCACCTGCCGCTTTCCATAAGGCCAGCACTTCGGGATCTTCCCGGAATTCCAGTCCGATCTCCGCCAGAAGACGGTCCGCATTGGCCTCGATCTTTTCCGCACCCTCATCGCTCAGCACATCATAGACGGGGATTTTGCGGGAAATATAGGGAACGGCCTGGCTGCCCGGACCGGATTGCCGGCGCTCCCGGCGGGCGGATCGTCCACGGCGGCCTGAAGGAGCGGCGTCTGACATGTTGTGCCTCCACATGTGCTTTCTTGTTTGACCCAGTCTTGAACAAACCGTCTGGCGGGCGGGGCCCAGATCCGGCGCTCACTGCCCTGAATGCGTCATTTCAGGGCGGGGGGGACTCTATCGCAGCCGGCTGTCCCGCGCCATGGGGCAAGGCCAATGGGAGGCGGGAAGCGCTTGGAGGCCTTTGGGAAAAAGCCGTTTGCAGCAGCCTTTGTGCAGCAGGTCATTTTGGGGCTGCGTGTCGCGGTCAGTATGCCGCCGTGACGCAATCAGACTATTTCGCGCAAGAGGCTGCCGCGATACTGCGGCCCGAACGAATTGAAGAGGACGCAAACATGTCAGCCTTTCCTGACAAAGCCAGGGTCGTCATTGTCGGCCTCGGTGGTATTGTCGGCGCATCTGTCGCCCATCACCTGATCGAACGCGGCTGGGATGATATTGTTGGCATCGACAAGTCTGGCATTCCGACAGATATCGGCTCCACCGCCCACGCTTCCGACTTCTGCTACACCACCAGCCACGACTACCTGTCGGTCTGGACAACCCAGTACTCCATCGAGTTTTTCGACAAGATGGGACACTATGCGCGGGTCGGCGGGCTGGAAATTGCCCGTAAGGGCGACGATGCCTGGATGGAGGAAATCAAGCGCAAGGTCACCTCGGGCAAGGCGTTCGGAACCAATGTGCGTCTGGTAGAGCCCGACGAAATCAAGAGCCTCTTTCCCCTGATTGAAGAGAACATGGTGCAGGGGGGCATGTTCGATCCCGATGCCGGTCTTGTTGTTCCGCGTTCACAGACCGTTGCGGGCAAGCTGGTGGATGAAGGGGAAAAGACCGGCAAGCTGAAAGCCTTTGCCAACACGCCCGCTCAGTCACTGATCGTGGAAGGTGGCCGCATCAAGGGGGTTGTGACCCATCGCGGCACTATTCTGGCCGATCATGTGATTGTCTGTGCCGGCCTGTGGGGACGCCAGATCGCGGAAATGGTCGGTGAAGACCTTCCGGTGATGCCGGTGGACCATCCGCTGACCTTCTTCGGTCCTTATAATGAGTTTGAAGGCACCGGCAAGGATATCGGCTTTCCGCTGCTGCGCGACCAGGGCAATTCGGCCTATATGCGCGACACGGGCGATCCGAAAACCGCTGAAGGCGGGCAGATCGAGTGGGGCTATTATGAGACCACTCATCCGCGCATGTGCCATCCCCGGGATCTGCAGGAAAAGCATGAAGCGCGCCTGTCGCCCTCCCAGCGGGATCTGGAGATGGAACAAGTCATCGAGCCCCTGGAGCGGGCGATGGAACTGACCCCGATCCTGGGCGAGCTCGGCTATAATGAAAGCCATTCTTTCAACGGCCTGCTTCAGGTCTCCGCCGCAGGTGGTCCCTCCTGCGGGGAAAGCCAGAAAGTACGCGGGCTTTGGTATTGTGTTGCCATCTGGGTCAAGGACGGTCCGGGCTACGGTAAGCTGATTGCCGACTGGATGACCGACGGGCGCACCGAAATCGACCATGCGTCAATCGACTATTCCCGGTTCTACCAGCACCAGCTGAGTGAAGAGTTCATTGAAGGGCGCTGTTATGAGGCGGCCCAGAAGATCTATTTCCCGGCGATCCACCCGCGCGAGCCCTATGCCTCCGGGCGCAACATCAAGCGCTCGCCCTTCTATGAGCGGGAAGTTGAACTCGGTGGCTACTTCATGGAACTGGGCGGCTGGGAGCGGGCGCATGGTTATGCGGCCAATGAGCATCTCTTGGAGAAATATGCCGACCGGGTGCCGGAGCGGGCAGCGGAATGGGACAACCGCCACTTCTGGCGTGTCTCCAATGCGGAACAGCTGGCCATGAGCGAGGATTGCGGCCTCATCAACCTGTCGCATTTTTATATGTTCGATGTGGAAGGGCCGGATCATGTGGCCCTGATGGAATGGCTCTGTGCGGCCCGCATTGGCGGCGATGCCAATATCGGCAAGGGCATTTACACCCACTTCCTGGATGACGGGGGCAATATCCGCGCCGATCTGACCGTGTTCCGCATGGAAGACCGTTGCCGCATCGTTGACGGGGCCGATGCCGGGCCGCGTGATCTGCACTATGTGAAGCGCGTTGCCGAGGACAAGGGCTTTGATGTCACGGTCACAGATGTGAGCGAACGCTTCACCACGATCGGGATCTGGGGGCCAAATGCCCGTGAGAACCTGAAAAAGGTGGTTTCCGATCCGGCTGCGCTCGATCCGCAGGCCTTCCCCTTCGCTGCGATCCGTCCCCTGGAGATCGCCGGACGCGGGGTCTCGGCTCTGCGCCTGTCCTATGTGGGGGAACAGGGATGGGAACTTCACATGGCCTATGAGGATGGCCTGGCGGTCTGGGACGCCTTGCGCAGCCTCGGTGTCACGGCGGTTGGCGTGGAGACCTATGCCAATTCCCGCCGTATGGAAAAGAGCCTGCGCCTGCAAAATGCGGATCTCTTGACCCAGTATAACCTCTATGAAGCCGATTTGGCCCGGCCCAAGGTCAAGGATGCGGATTTCCGCGGCAAGGCCAAACATCTGGAATACCGGGCGCGGGCCCATCAGCCAGCGACGCTGTGTACTCTTGTTATGACCGAAAATACCGATGCCAGCGGGATCAAACGCTATCCGGTCGGCGCCATGCCGGTCATGGATCCGGAGACCGGCAAAACCCTGGTCGACAGTCTCGGCCGTCTATCCTACACGACGTCGGTCGCTTTTGGCCCGACGATCGGCAAGAATATCGCGCTCGCGTATCTGCCCCAGGGCTATTGCGAAGTGGGCCGGAAACTGACGGTCGAATATATGTCGGAGACCTATCCGGTCGAAGTGGCCGGGGTTGGCTATCAGCCGCTTTATGATCCTGACAATCTGAAGCCGAAAAGCTGATTCTTAAAGACAGGGCAGGGGCTGACACTGGGCTCAATCCTTGAACATGCGCAGTTGGGGCGCTTTGAGCCGACGGCCCCAGAAGGAATGAAAGACCATTTGATGTCGAAATTGGAAGACCTTCTGGCCCAAAAGGGTGCGCTCCTGGCGGATGGGGCAACAGGGACAAATCTTTTTGAGATGGGGCTTGTCTCGGGGGACGCGCCGGAATTGTGGAACTTGGAGGCACCGGAAAAGATCAAGGCCTTGCACCAGTCTTTTATCGATGCCGGGTCTGACATCATCCTGACCAATACTTTTGGCTGCAACCGTCACCGCCTGAAGCTTCATGGCGCGGAAGGCCGGGTAGAGGAACTGAACAGGGCGGGAGTGCAGCTGGCCCGGGACGTGGCCGCAGGCGCTGGGCGTGAGGTTCTCATTGGCGGGTCCATCGGCCCGACAGGCGAGCTGTTTCAGCCGTTGGGTGCGCTCAGCTATCAGGAGGGTGTTGCGGCATTCCGGGAACAGATCGAAGGTCTGGTAGCAGGCGGTGCTGACATCCTTTGGGTCGAGACCATGTCAGCGGTTGAAGAGATGAAGGCAGCCGCCGAAGCGGCCCAAGGGGCCGGATTGCCGCTCGTGATCACCGCCAGTTTCGATACGGCAGGCAAGACCATGATGGGGCTGGCTCCGAAGGGGCTTGGTGATCTGCAAGCGCAGTTTGCCTGCATGCCCGTTGCCATCGGTTCAAATTGCGGGGTTGGTGCGTCCGATCTTCTGGCTGCGGTCATGGAAATGACCGAGGCCTATCCGGAGGCGATTGTGGTGGCCAAGGCCAATTGCGGTATTCCCCAGATCCGCGGCGATGAAGTTGTCTATACGGGCACGCCTGACCTGATGGCCAAATATGCCCATATGGCCCTCAATGCCGGTGCCCGGATTATCGGAGGCTGCTGCGGCACGTCTCCCACCCATCTTGCGGCCATGCGTCAGGCACTGGATGCCCATGAGCCAGGCCCCCGGCCGGATCTGGAAGATGTTCTGGCGAAGATCGGCCCGCTGATATCCCCGCCAAACAAGGAAGCCGATGCGGTCCGCGCGGCGGGAGAGAGTGGCTCAGGAGGGCGGCGGCGGGGCCGCCGCCGGGGGTAGCTCTTTTCGCGACCAGAGACACTCCTTCAGCAGGGGCCGGGCTGTGCGTCCATGTAAGGCGTTTTGGTTTCCGTGAGCGAGGCCGAGACAATACCCATCGGCTGGTAGGGCGGATCCACCTGCATGCCCGGATTTGTCATATGGATCTTGTAGCAGCCCGTATAGGTTTTGCGTGTGCCGTTGGTCTGAAGCGACAGCAGCGCAACGGGAAGAGCCCAGTAGATTTGCCCTGCTCCAGGGTCAGGCTGCGTGCTGCCGAATTTCACCTCAACTGATTTCGTGCCGGCATAACCCTTGACCCAGATATTGAAATCCTCCGGTGCTGACTGGGCCTCAAAGTAACCATAGGCCTGGGCGTATGAGCGGGTGCTGATGGCAAAATAATAGCTCTCGATCAACCTCTGCGGGCTCGACCGGTCATCCAAATAGGTCCAGTCCTGCGCATAGGTTTCATCTGGCGCAAGGCCGGCCAGAAGGGGCAGGGAGGCTGAAAGGATGGCAATGCGTGCAAGTCGGATGGGCTGCATGTCTTTCTCCTTTTCCTGAAAGGCCAAAACCCATCGCGTTTTATCGGACTTGGTTTTCGCCGTCTGACATCAAAGAGGCCACAACTCAAGACAAACCACTTTGAAACTGCATAAATGCGACAGGCTCCAGATGAGTGTCCGGTGAGTGGTGTTGTGACGCAAGAAGGGTAGTTTTTGCACGTCCATTGTCCGGAAATACCCCGTGAACTCCCGCAGTTTGGGCAAGGTCCGTGCCGGACAAACTTAAGTTTATTGATTTTACGTCTTCAGCTGCTACGTCAACGCGGATTTGGCCGTCAGGATAGCCGTGATGGCTGGCACAGGAGGGGTGACGTTGCGGATTTTCGGTCTTTTGGTGATTGGAGCGACTTGTCTTGTGCCGCTGGTCTGGTTTTTTCAGATCGCGGCGGCGCGTGATCCGGTGGCTGCCTTCAGCCAGTATCTGGGAGCGGCCGCCCTCATTGTGATGGGCATCAATCAGGCTCTGGCCACCCGGGCGCCCGGTCTGGAGATGATTTTTGGACCGCTCGACCGGATCTATGTCCTTCACAAGTGGCTGGGCGTTGGCGCGATGGCAGCCCTCGGACTGCATGACATCATTGATGCGGATATGCGTGGCCTGAACGGGGGGGCTCTGTCCGGGATCGCCGAGGATATAGGTGAAATAAGCCTCTATGGTCTCCTTATTCTGGTTCTGGCATCGGTGATCACTTTCATTCCCTATCATTTGTGGAAATGGAGCCACCGTCTGATCGGGGTCTTTTTCCTGATGGGCGCCTTTCATTTCTTCTTCATCGAGAAGCCTTTTTCCAACACGGACCCTGTTGGGCTCTATATCTCCGCCTTCTGCCTGCTCGGGCTGGCCAGCTATGCCTGGATGTCAGTTATCCGGCCAATGGCGCCCCGTGGACACCGCTACAAGGTGATGTCGGTCTGCCACTTGGATGGTGTGACAGAACTGGCGCTTGCCCCGGAAGGGCGAGGGCTGAAACACAGGGCCGGGCAGTTTGCCTTCTTGAGCCTTGCAGGCCATGGCCTGTCGGAAGCTCATCCTTTCACCTTGAGTGATGCGCCGCGGCCGGACAGGAGCCTGCGGTTTTCCATCAAGGATCTGGGCGATTACACCAGCCGGTTGCGCCGCAAGGCCGAAGAGGGCATGGAGGTCCGGGTGTCCGGCCCATTCGGGCATTTTTCCATGCCCGCAGGCCGCGACCCGCAGATCTGGATCGGGGCCGGGATCGGGATCACACCCTTCCTGGCTTTTGCTGAAAGCCTGAAGTCTCGCGAAACCGGGCCGGTGAAACTGTATTATTGTGTACGCGGGCGCGAAGATATTCCCTATGCGCTGGAACTAGAAAAGCGTGCGGAAGAGGCGGGAACCCTGGAGGTGGTCATCGTCAATTCCGCGGAAGGTGTCCGGTTGACGCCGGAGCGGATTGCGGCGGACCTGAACGGGGACCTCAGCCGCGCACATGTGTTTTTCTGCGGGCCGAAAGCCATGCGTAGGTCCCTGAGGCGTGGCCTGGTGTTGCAGGGGCTGCGGGCATCCCGGTTCCATTTTGAAGAGTTCCAAATGCGTACGGGCATTGGCCTTGGCACGCTCGCCGCCTGGCTCTGGGACAGTGGCATTTATGCCCTGGAAAAACGGCGCGCCGGAAACCGCTTGCCGGCGGAATAGGGTCTCCTGCACTGCTGGTCTGCAATTGCACTTGCCTTCCGGCCGCTTTGACGTTTACGTAAAAGAGAGCCGGGAAGCCGGCGCCGAGGTGCAGATTGGGGGAGGCCGCATGCAGCCAGTGATGTCAGTTGGGGAGATCGAGCAATTTCTGGACAGGGAGTTTCCCCAGATTCACGCTGGCGGGCGGGCCTATTGGGCGGAAAGTCTGAAGCCCGGGGTGGCCGTTGTGCGTTTGAGCGCGACGGAGCAGCATCTACGCCCCGGTGGAACCGTCTCCGGGCCGTCTATGATGGCACTCGCGGATCTGGCGGCCTATGTGGTGGTTCTGGGCCATATCGGCCCGGTGGCGCTGGCGGTGACCACCAGTTTCAACATCAATTTCCTGCGCAAGCCACCGCCGGGAGATCTCCTGGCCTCGTGCCGGATTTTGAAACTTGGAAAACGGCTTGCCGTTGTTGACTGCGCCATTTCAGGGAGGGGCAGCGAGGATCTGGTTGCTCATGCCACTGCTACCTATTCGGTGCCGCCCCGCTGATCACCGGCCCGCGCGCAAGACGATTGAAACTTAGGCTGGCCTTGCACCTCAGGCGGTTTGCCGGGGCCTGTCCTGCGTGAACAGGCCTTCCAGATCCCGTGAATATTCGATCACCTGGCCGCGGCCGCTGCGTTTGGCGGCATAGACGGCCAGATCGGCCCGGTGCAGAGCTGTTTTGGCCGTATCCCCGTCAACGGCAATATAGGCGCCGGTGCTCAGGCTGGGCACGTAGCTGCGGCTTTCGTGATAGAAAGTCTTGCGCGCATCTTCCATGATCCGGCCATAGAGGCTGCGGAACTCGATCAAACCGATATCCGGGCACAGCACCACGAATTCATCCCCGCCGAACCGGCCCACATAATCCCCCTTGCCGCGCAGGTTGGCCTTAAGGATCCGCGCGGTATGCTGCAACAGGCTGTCACCATAGGCGTGTCCGAACTGGTCATTTACCTGTTTGAAATGATCGAGATCGACAAACAGAATTCCAAGACTGAGCGGAACCTGCGGTGCGTCGAAAAGATCTGCAAGAATTTCCGTCGTGCTGTTGCGGTTGAAGGTGCCGGTCAACTGGTCGTAGCGCGTATATTCCAGAAGCGTCCGGTCTTGCCGTATCATTTGCCGGGTCTTGTGGATATAGGCCGCAGCCGGAACAAGCAGGATCAGGATAGTGCCTGCAATCAGATAGCCGCTGATTTGACGAAAGGAGACTTCAAGGGCTTCTTCAAGGTCGCCGACATTGACCGAGACTTCAACAGTTCCGATCCGCTCGCCCGAGGGGTGGAATGCGGGCATAAGAACTTTCACATAAGTCTGAAGATGTTCGGGAAGGCCGATGCGTACTTCTGGTTCGTGCAGCGTTACGATGCTTTGGCCGGTTTGAAAAGTCTGCAGCGCCTGTTCACTGAAGAACTGTGTGGGCGCGAGCACCCCATTGTCTGACAGGAAGGTCAGCATGCCCTGATCGTCAAACAGCTTGAACCGGATGACCCCTGTGAGTGCAAAGGAATTTTCCAGCCGGGCGAAGTCATCTTCGGGGGCGACGCCGGTTTCGATCATCTGCACGGCGGAAGGTGTTGTCTGAAAAAAGTTGTCGCTCCAGTTGCGTGCCCGGATTTCAGCATCCTTGCGTATGGCAACGTGGACCTGCCAGTCAATCAGGGCTTCGAGCGAAATATAAACAATACCGACAAGAAAGAGCGTTCCGAGCAGCGCGAAAAGCAACGGATACCGTTTTACTCGCTTCAGGTTGTCGCGACTCATTCTCGCTCTTTCCGATGTTCGCTGAGGGAAATTAGGACTCAGGACTTAAGACTAGGTAAAATCGACGGGAACGCCGGGCAAGACGGACTCGGTCCGCTGAAGGAGGAGGGAAAACATTAGATCGGAAAGCTGGAAAAAATGTGGTAACATGATACCGTTTTTGTAAGTAATTGAAATTATTAACATAAAATAGCGAGAGGTCCCAAAAAGTCTGTTGACGGCTGTTTTGGCTGCGCGTATAAGCACCCTCGAACGAATTCAGGGTCCGTTCGCTGGCTCATTTGCAGCCGCGCGGGCCCTTTCCTTAACCGACCAAGTTGGATCAAACTCATGAAGACCTTCTCTGCCAAGCCGGCTGAGGTCGAGAAAAAGTGGATCTTGATCGACGCAGAAGGCATGGTTGTCGGCCGCCTGGCCGCTTTCATCGCCAACCACCTGCGCGGCAAGCATCTGCCGACCTACACCCCCCATGTCGACACCGGCGACAATGTCATCGTTATCAACGCTGACAAGGTGGTGTTCACTGGCCGTAAATACGACAACAAGAAATACTACTGGCACACCGGTCACCCGGGCGGCATCAAGGAGCGCACCGCGCGTGGCATCCTGGAAGGCCGGTTTCCCGAACGTGTTCTGGAAAAGGCCGTTCAGCGCATGATGCCGGGCGGTCCGCTGTCCAACAAGCAGTTGAAGAACCTGAAAGTTTACGCTGGTCCGACCCACCCGCACGAAGCTCAGTCGCCGGAACTCGTCGACGTGAAGGGCCTGAATGCAAAAAATGACGGCAAGAGGGCTTAAGAATGGCTGAGCTGCAATCCCTGGAAGAACTGGGCGGTGCGGTCGAAACCGCTGCCCCTGAAGCTCCGGTCCATGTCCAGAAGCTGGACGCTCAGGGCCGTGCCTATGCAACCGGCAAGCGGAAAGACGCCATTGCGCGTGTCTGGATCAAGCCGGGCACTGGCAAAATTGTCGTCAACGGCAAGGATTTCACCGAATATTTCGCACGTCCGGTGCTGCAGATGATCCTGCGCCAGCCGGTCATGCTGACCGAACGCGATGGCCAGTATGACGTGGTTGCAACCGTCACCGGCGGTGGCCTGTCCGGTCAGGCGGGTGCCGTGCGCCACGGTCTGTCCAAGGCCCTGACACATTACGAGCCGGAGTTGCGGTCCATTCTGAAGAAGAATGGCTTCCTCACCCGCGACTCCCGTGTGGTTGAGCGTAAGAAATTCGGCCGCCGCAAGGCCCGCCGGTCCTTCCAGTTCTCCAAGCGTTAGACCACCGCTTCACAAAAAAATATACAAAACAAAGGGTTGCGTGTTTCGCAGCCCTTTTTTATTGCCTTTTATGCGTAGCACAGAGTTGATCTGATTGACAAAATGGTTAGCTAATATAGCATATGCGTAGCACACAGCTCTGCTATTGGTTTGAGGTGAACCGCACCGGGTTTACCGGAGGCTGTTTGGTTTAAGTTATGCGGCTTCGGCCGTTTGATCTAGCCTGGCGTAGTATTGTTCCTTGCTTCAGCCGGAGGCATGTTTCCGATCGGCTCCAGCAAGCGCCTGTGGTTGAACCAGTCGACCCATTCGAGTATTGCGAATTGACGGCTTCGAAGTTTCGCCACGGTCCACGCCGATGAATGACCTCGGCCTTGTAAAGCCCATTGATCGTTTCTGCGAGAGCATTGTCGTAGCTATCGCCGACGCTTCCGACGGAGGGCTCGATACCAGCCTCGGCCAGGCGCTCCGAATACCTGATCGACACATATTGGGCGGATTCAACCGGTCGTCGCAACCCCCCGTTGATGGAGGTGTAAATGACAAAAACAGGCAGACGAAAGTCCGAACGTTCGACCCGGGACAAATTAAACTCTCCCGGCAGGCCGCCAGTCTGGCAACGTGAGAATCTATGCCGGTTCTGGCGTGCGCCATAGACCCGAAAGTTCTCTTCGAAGACACGGCGGATCTCGATCTTCAGAGCGATATCGCGGCGAGCGCGGGACGATAGGCGATCCACATCCTCACGCTTGGAGACATTCTCATAATAAGTCGAAGGGGCAATCGGCAGAACTTTGCAAATCGGCTCGACCCCGAACACCGGGCGGTGCTCATCGATGAAAGAAATCATCGCTTCAATGGGCGGTCGAGCTCCGCCATCGCGAAATATGCAGACGCCTTGCGCAAGATCTCGTTGGCCTGACGAAGCTCACGGTTCTCCCGCTCAAGAGCCTTCATCTTCTCGACCATCTCCGTCGGAATGCCAGCCCGGACACCACTATCAACCTCGGATATCTTGACCCATTCGTTCAGTGTGTGCGCCGAGCAACCGATCTTGGCTGCTATCGATACGATCGCCTGCCAGCGAGACCTGCGCTGGCCTTCACTATCCAGCACAAGACGAACCGCGCGCTCGCGTACTTCAGGGGAAAACTTGTTTGTTGTTTTACTCATCGTGCTCCATCCTACTCAGGAGTTGGAGCCTCCGGCAAACCCGGTGCGGTTCAGTTGGTGATTTTACACCACCATACTTAAGGAAATAGGATGGAGTACAAAACAGAAATGCGAAAGCTAATAGACATTGTTAAGCAACAAAGCTTCAATGCTCCATTAGAAAGCAGGTTAGAGGATCTAACAACATTATCAGCAGCAATAAAATATTTGTCTGATCGTATAAGCATTAGAACAAAGAAAAGTCTTTATCCAACTGACAAAGCTGTCATCAAACAAAAGGGTAAAAAGCAGAAACCAAAAGCTTACCTTTCAGTTAAACCATTGCCAATACCACAAAGTAAAAATACACCTTCATCATCAGCACCAATACAAAGCTTAAGCAACTTTGACTTTAATGCGAAAAGAGATGACTTTTTGGCAAAGCAGTCTGCTGTTAAGCCAATCAAACCACAGCCACCAACGTAGAAAATGTAGTAAGCAAAAAATACATTGGCAGCTGTGTTTTTCTATCAACGTTTAAAATCGTTGGCGTGTAGCAATAAGTGCGATTAACATACGTTTTTGTAGGGTTGATAATCTAATTTGACTAAACGACAGACTGACTATGTGACACATGATAGAAAAAGTTGTGTCGAAATAGCTGATAGGTTACGTTTTATCGATGAGTAGGTTAATTTCAAAAAAAGCTATAAATTATCATTCAACTGAAGCACAAGCGGCAGATTGGGTCACCTTTAGAGTCGAAAGAGTAACTGTAATAAATTCTGCGAAAAAAATTATAGGTGGTCTTTGGATTGGTGGAAGTTGTGAGCTTTATGAAGATAAAGTAATCATACGACCGAATGGAATGAATGTTGCTAGTCATAAAAATATTTCAGAAATTGAAATTCCTTTTGAGTTTGTAGAGAACTGTGAATTAGAAAAAAAGCTCACCACAAGTATTGTTAGAATAAATTTTGCTGGCACCTTTATAAGATTTAGGTGTTGGGGAGCAGAAAAGTTTATGTATGATATTGAACAAGCAGTAAATAACTTAAACTAAGTAGTAGCACAGCCGTAGCACAAAAATATCCGCCTTAAATATATCAATATACACAATGACTTGTCGAAGAGGTGGCTTAGCAAAGCGTTAATCGCCGGACAAACTGGTTCCGATCTTTTAAAGAACCCGCTGGAGCGATCCAGCGGGTTTTTGTGTTTTGGGACCTGTGTACGTTTTGCAAAGCGCAGTGCGGGTAAAGAACGCGCTTCAAGATTTTCTATCCTTAAGGAAAGACTGCATCTCCTCTTTGCGTTTTTTCTGAATAGACGTGAGCGTCCGTTGAACCCGACCTGCCGCTTTTCGATTTGGTGCGTTAAGTGTCCGCTTAATTAAATGGACATTTAAGGGCCCTTAATGAGTAAGCGAAGAAAGCGGCGGAGCTGGGCACCCGCAACAACCCGCTATTTTGAGGCGTCCCGACGGCTTTCAGCCATGAGGCCCGCGTTTTTGCCCCGGATCGGATTGATCC